>CAYFGW010000135.1:0-13637 GCA_964342365.1 uncultured Candidatus Sericytochromatia bacterium
TGGGAGTCACTGCGGGTTTCGCTCAGTAAATCGTTTTGAGAAATTTTGCCCAGTACTTCGCGGAAATTACTGCCGGTCACCAGATTGTCTTCGGCATAGGTGGGCGAAAAGGAAAAATTAATTTTTACCTTCTGACGACTGCTGCGGTAATAGCTGTAGCTGATCTTAATAAACTGTTTTTGCTTATTCATAAAGGTCAAAAAATGTTTTGCCAACTGGGCATCGTTGCCCCGAAGTCCGCCTTCCCGCTGTAAGTTCACCAGGGCTCTGTACTCGCGACTGTCTAAAACATCGTCTTTGATGTAGGTGGTCAGTGCACGGTCAAAAGGACCCGTGGGTGCTGCGGCTTCAGCGGGTGATGTGGATGAGAGGGTTGAAAATAGAGCGAGAGCGGTGCCCAGTAAGGCAACGAATTTGCGTTTCACAGTTCAAACTCCTGACGGGCTTTTTAGTTATTATAGGCAAATTTGTAGGCTGGCGCTAAGGGGTTTCTCAGGTTCGGCTTTAAGGAGCGATTTTCTCAATTTGGCTTAAACCACTGTCTACCCGGTATTTTTTCAAGGCCGTAAACCTGATGTTTAAACGCTGATGCTTATCCCATATGCTACAACAGGCCGTGTTTTTGAGGAAGTCGCAAACGGAGCGAGATGAGGCGGCGTCTCTCTGGACCACCTTTTCCAGGTAAGCGTATACCTTTTGCTTTGCCCGGCGGGATGATCCTAGCAGCACCTGCTGCAAAACGGGCTGTATCGTTTCAAAGGAAAAACGCTGAGCATGTTTGTGTAGCATATCTAAAAACAGATGATAGGTTTCCAGTGCAAAAACGCTCACTTTTCGGGACGGGATGTAGTAATGGGGCTGCTCAGAAACGATGCTTACATTTTTGTTCTGTGGTTCGTGCGAAGTTACCGTTCCTTGATGGTTTGGAAACTGACTTAATTTTTCAATTTTGGAAAGAAAAACACGTCCTTTTTCTGGTTCTGTGAGGCATACCGCACTGGCAAAACCACGAAGTACCGCTATAAAACGAGGACTTTTGCTCGTATATCCGTGCCAGTGGAGTTCGCTGAAACCTTTGGTTTCCCATTGAAACAGCAAGGCCCGAAATCGTTTGAGGGTTTTACGGCACATATGTGGCGTTTCGTTTACCACAAGCCCTGTAACTTCCTGACGATGGCCCTGGCGCATGACGCGCGTTTTTTGTGGGTGAACGCTAAACCCCTCGTCCCTGATGATTCCAGGGGCACATTCTAAAAGAGCGCCAAGCCTGTGTGTGGTACCTGAAAAAGACAAATCGTCAGCATAGCGGGTGTAAACAAATCCGTATTTATGGGCCAGTCCGCGCAGTCTTTTGTCCAATTTCCAGCACACGTGGTTACTAATGGCGGGGCTGGTGGGGGCTCCCTGAGGTAGAACGCGTCCGCCAATTTCTATAAAGTACACCTGTTTATCTTCGTCCAGTAGCTTTGCTTTGGCTGCTGAACTGCACAGAGAGGCTAGTAAATTGGTGACCTCCCAGCCGTAGCCTATCCAGCGAAATACCCGTTTGATTTGCTTGTAGTGAATGGTTCCAAAAAAGTCTTGCAAATCCATATTTACCACCACAGGCTGTCCGCAATGCCTTTGTGCATTGCTGAGAATATGACGCCCGGTGGTAAAACCGTGCACCTCATCTGCCACGGGCAGAGGCGAAAGGATATGTTGCAAAATCCAGTGCTGTAGACGCTTTATTCTCTTTAAAGGTGCCGTAATTTGTCGTTCGCCGCCGGTTTTTTTTGCCACGGTAAAGGTATGGTAATGATTGACCTGAGAAATCCTGTCACTATGACAGAGAAACCGCAGCTCGTTGAGGGTAATGCCCGCTGCTTCGGCCAAATCACGGGCGTGCTTAAGAACGGGCACGCCGTGAGCTTCCAGACGATGGAGATGAACATCTTGTTTTAGAGGAATTGAATATCTAACCCCGTCCCCCGTGTAGCTTATATGTGTTTCTGTCATAAGATTTACTATCGTTTTAGCATGTTGTGGGGTGCCGTTCACCTTCGTACTTGTACCAGGATGAGGGAATGGTACAACAGCGGGCTGTGAAAGTCCGCTTGCAACAGGCACTCATGGTGTAAACACCAGGATGTGAGCAACGAATCGCGATACACGATTCCATTTAAGGCAAGGCCAACGGCACCTTTTTCAAATATACGCACAATATGTTTTAACAAACAACCCAAACCCTTGAAAAAAGTCAAACAACCTCTTAGTGTATGCATACACCAAAGAAAGAAATAAATAACATGTGCTCTTTTGCTCCCCTGCTGGAAGCGTTTCCAGGCGCTTTTGAACTTCATCTCACCACCCGCTGCCGCTCTGTGGCGGCTTTAAGACGCTTTGAGTCAGTGTGTGAAGAACTGGACGCAAAAGCATTAGTGATTCAGTTGTCTACCGGTCAATATGCCCATCAACCCATGCTGTCTATGAGGCTCTCAGAAAAGCAGAACCGGCGTATTTCTCTCGCAGAATCTGTGCTCAAAGCAGCAGGTTTTCCCATCTTGCGTACAAAACTGGAGGCGAGTATTTTTAATCAAAACATTCCTCAAACGGAAGAGGATAAAGCACGACTTTCTCTTTGGTTAGACACAGAACAGCTGTATTTTGAACATCATCTGAAAATTGAAATTTCTCCTGAAAACCATACAAAATGGCGTTCTCGCCTGCGGGCGGTAGGAGCCCACCTGTCCTACAACGCGCTCAAAACTGAGGCTGGAACCACGCGTTTTGTTACCCAGCGGGTTAAAGAGGGTGGTTTAAAAGAGGCCCATCGTCATTTCAACCGGCTGATTTCACAGCTTAAGACGTGGGGGTTTGAACCCGAGTCACCTTTTCAAGAATTTGTGGTGTTTGACTCCCGGCTCGAACTGGATTCAGGCTGGGCAGAATAAATGCTTATAATGGAGAGCTTTTTACGGCGTTGGAGTCAGAGTACCCATCCTGTTTTAAAATCCTGGGTTTTGCGAGGGTCATGGTTGACCCGGCGCTGGTTAATAGACCGGGGGTTGCCCGTCACCCTTCGTCACTGTGAAGATCTGGATTTTTTATCTCAAATTCCTTTGAAAGAAGCACAGCTTGAAGCAGCTATTGCTCAGCTTTTTAGCGTGGGATCGGGTTCTAAAGATGGAGTTCATGCCAGAGAGCGGGAGTTGGGCTTGCGCTGGGAGACGTCCTGGGAAAGAGAAAGCATCTGGTCCAAATCTCCGACGCCGGGCGTTCGCTATACCTTCTACGGGCATCATCATGGTCAGAGGGAAATGCTTCAGGTGGATATTTCCTCGGGAGATCCGATGTGTCAACCGGCAGCCGTTGAGACTTTTTTTAGCCCGGCTTTAAAAGCCTGTCTTTCGCTGAAGGTGATTTCCGTGGAAACCGCACTGGCCTGGAAAATTCACGGTTTGTTTGAATTTTTGCACGGCAACTGGCGCCCCAAAGATTTGTGGGATATTTATCTGCTTTTACAGCATCTTCCTTATGCTTCTCACACCCTGCTCCGTGCCGTTATGCTGGCTTTTGAGAGCCGCGAAGATCCTGTTCAAATGCTGGAACGCTTACTTTACGGAGATTTTGCGCAGAGCGCTCGTTCCCTTAAAGGCTGGACACACTTTCAAAATACTCAGATTGCTAGAGGTATTTCTTCTGCTTTTGTGCCTGATTTGCCTGAGGTTTTGTCTGTGGTTCGAGCGCATTTACGCGCCCTGATTCCTCTGGGGCTACCGGTACAACCCACTCAACAGTGGAACACCAATATGGACGTTATACAGCAGCGGGTACGCTTACTCAAAAGCGCCAAAACAGCTGAAGCGGCCTACAAACTCTCCACGTTACAAAATAAAAAACGTTTTTTGCCCCACAAGGCCTTTTTTAAAATTGCGCACCTGCCCGGTTCTCGCACGGGGCCTTCAGACAAAACCCTTGATCCCCACCAAAGTCTTTTGCTTACCTCTCCTGATGCCGTGGACAAGTCTTTATCAGGTGCCACCATCTGGGTTCACGAAAAGCTAGACGGTTCTTGCGTGGCTGTTCATCGCGAAGGCGATGCTCTAATTGCTCTGGGGCGTGCCGGGGATCTGGCTACCGAATCTCCAAACCCCATGCGTCGCTTGTGGGCAGAATGGGTAGATAACCATGCTGAGCAACTCTTAAAGGTGCTTGAGCCCGGTGAACGTCTGGTGGGAGAATGGCTGGCGCTGGTACACGGCACCCATTATCTTTTGGACTCAGAAAGATATGCTCTGGGGCCCTTTGTGGCGTTTGCGCTGATGAAGGGGCCGCGCTATATTTTTTCTCAATCCGCTTTTGAAGAACGTTTGAAGGGCAGCCTTCTGACCCGGGCGTATTGTTTGCACCAGGGAAGCGCCATTACGGTAGCAGATATTGAGCAACGGTTGGGAAAGTACGGTCATCATGGGGCCACAGAATGTGCTGAAGGGGCTGTTTGGAAAATAGAGAGAGGAGGTAAGGTGTTGTTCTTTGGAAAATACGTGCGTTCAGAAAAAAAAGCGGGCGCTTATCTCTCGGAAACCACGGGACAAAAATCTCGTTGGAACTGGCATCCGACCCTCAATATCTGGAAGGATTCAAACCGTTAAGCCTGCTGAATCATGTATGCTGTCTTAAAGTCTTCAAGATAGGAATCGGATTATGTTTGCTTCTCCGGCACGTTTTATGGCCCTCGCACTTTTTTTAACCACAGCTCATGTTTATACAGGGGGCTATGCAGGAACTGCCCGTGCTGAGTCTCTTTCTCCCACCTCCTCTGATACCAAAAAAGATGCTGACATGATTCGATTTGCCCACGAAGACCCTCTGCAACCGGCCCTGATTCAGGTGCGTCAAATTACCGTGGTGGGCACAAGTTATACCGATGCGGTCAAGCTGGCGTTGCGCACGCGTGTGGGTGACGAGATTACCCCTGAAATGCTCAAGCAAGAACAGCAGCGCGTGGTGGCCCTGGGATACTTTTCTGACGTCACCCCCCGCTTAATTCCGCAGCCTGACGGTTATGAGCTGGTGATCTATGTGCGAGAAAACCCTGTGGTTAAGGGGGTTCAGCTGACGGGCGAATCCACTTTGCTGAGCCGGTCAGAGATTCTTAAAGAACTCGGCGTCCTCACTGGTCGCCACCTGAACTTTGCCCATTTACAAGATGCAAAAACCGTCATTGAGACGCGTTATCGGGATGCGGACTACCCTTTTGCTCATTTGAGTTTTAAAGATCACAACGGGCAGTGGCTCGACAGTGCCGGCGTACTGCACGCCGAAATTCACGAAGGGGTGGTAGACCGCATTGAGGTAGAGGGCAACGCCCGCACTGAAACCGACGTGATTCTAAGAGAACTTCGTTTGCAACCGGGCGACATTTTTCGGCAAAAAGCTTTTCGTGAGGACTTACAGCGTCTGCACCGCCTGGGCTATTTTGACACCATCGATGTGGTGCCTACTCCCGCCACCCAGAATCCCCACCATTTTGTACTGAAGCTGGTGGTGTCTGAAAAGAAAACCGCTGACGTGGGGCTGAACTTTTCGCTCAATAACCGCGACGGCTTACTGGGCGGACTCCACTTTACGGACCCCAATTTTTTAGGCAAAGGACAATACTTCAACGCCAAGTTTCAGGCGGGCTTAGACGTGCTTAACCTTTTCGGAGGCAATGCCCAGCAGTCTCAGCGCAGCTTTTTTGGCCGCGTGGATTTTGCGGAACCTTTTTTACTGCCCGATCGCACTTCGTTTGGCAGCAGCCTGTTTTCTGAACGAACACCGTTGTTCTTTAATGAAGCCATGTTGCCACCCTCTCTGGCAGATCTGGGCAGTCAGGGGCTGTTTCAAACCCGCACGGGGGTGAGTTTAAACGTGGGCAAGCCGCTGTTTGGAGATTTGTATTCTCCCTGGAAGGGCAATCTGGCGTTTACTGCTGAACAAATTAGCCTGCGAGACTTTGCCAATCAGCCCCGGCCGGAACTCAGTTTTAGCAAGCGCTTTGACGCCAGCGACACCTTTTTTAATCTGGCAGGCTCCTTGTCTTTTGACAACCGAAACTCTTTATTGAATCCCAGTGAGGGCGTTTATGGCGCCCTGCGCGCCAAGCCCGTGTGGGGCGACGGTAACTATGTCAAACTCGCGGGCAACGTGGCTACGTTTTTGCCCATTTTAGATCCTGGTTTAACGCTGGCCATGGGTTTTCAGGGTGGTGCCCTGTTGGGCGAGCATCCGATTTATGAGCAATTTTTTGGCACGGGCCCCAGCACCATTCGCGGCTGGCAGGAAAACGGCTCTCTGGCCGGATCTCAGTATTTTATTGGTTCTCTGGAGGCGCGCTTTCCCGTGATTAATCCCGTTTCGGGGGTGCTGTTCACCGACGTGGGCAATTTCTTTGATACCACCGTTTCGCGCATGGACGACATTTTAGCGCTCAAATACGGTGTAGGCGCAGGCGTGCGGGTCAATACCCCTCTGGGACTGCTGCGTCTGGACTACGGCGTGAGAGATTTTTCGCAACTTAACTGGGATTCCTGGCTGGATGCCGGGCAACTGCACTTTAGTATAGGACATAAATTTTAGATGACGTACACATACCCTGAAGCACACAAAGACAATATTGTAGAAGACTTTCACGGCACCCCGGTGGCAGATCCCTACCGCTGGTTAGAAGATCCCGCCAGCGAAGCTTCTCGCGCCTGGACAGCTGAGCAAAATCAGCGTACCCGCGCTTTTCTGGACAGGTCTGAGCGAGAAGGTATTTTAAAGCGCCTGCAAAAACTTTATGGCTATACGCGCTGGTCAGCTCCCATGAAGCGTGGCAATCGTTACTTTAGCTGGAAACAGGAAGCCCTGCAAAACCAACCGGTGCTCCATGTGCAAAACAGATTCAGCGAAGAACCCCGCATTTTGCTCAATCCCAATACCCTGAGCAAAAAAGGCATTGTATCCATTATGAACGCGCAGCCCAGCCGCAATAGCGAGTGGCTGGCCTACAGCAAGGCCCGCAGTGGCTCTGACTGGCAAGAGATTCGTATTCGGAATGTAGAAACCCTTAAAGACAGTGACGAGACCCTGGAGCACTGTAAATTTGCGGGCATTGCCTGGCACCCTGACCACAGCGGCTTTTTTTACAACCGTTATCCAGACCCCTCCACCGTGGCGCCTGAAGAAACCTCCTTTTATAACCGCGTGTACTGGCACGCACTGGGCACGGATCAGAGCGAAGATATTCTCATTTACGAGCGCCCCGATCAAAAAGACTTCGATTTTTATCCTCAGATTAGCCACGACGGCAAGTATCTGATTCTCACCGTGCATCTGGGCACCAACCGCAAAAACCGCATTTACTATGCCCCCTTACACGAAAAACCGCCCCACCGTCGTCCCGAAAACACCGACATTGCTGCTGAATTTGTGCGTTTACTGGACACCGCCGATTCTCACTCTCGCTTTCTGGGTAACGATGAACACACCTTCTTTTTCTTCAGTGATAAAGATGCCTCCAGAGGTTCCGTCATCGCCATTGACACCCTCTCAGGCGAACGGCGCACTCTGATTGCCGAGCAAGAAGATACCCTTGAGACGGTTCTCATTGCGGGTAAGCACTTTGTGTGCGCCTATTTGCACCATGCTCACCATAAGCTGCGCTTATTTCATCTGGACGGCACCTTCGATAAAGAAGTGGAATTGCCCACCCTTGGCGCCATTACCAGTTTGCAGGGCAAGCCTCAGGATGACGAAATCTTTTTGAGCTTTGCTTCCTTTTTGTTTCCCACCAGCCCGTATATGTATCAGGAAAAAACCAATACCCTGACGTCATTACATCCGGTCAAGCTGGATTTTGACGTGGACGCTTACGAAACCACCCAGCATTTTTGTACCTCAAAAGACGGCACAAAAGTCCCCTTTTTCCGGGTGCGTCGCAAAGATACGGAACCTACTGCTGAAACGCCCACACTCATGTACGGCTATGGCGGGTTTCGGAACGCCATGCCGCCCAGTTTTAACGCGCTGCTCCTGCCCTGGCTAGAACAGGGCAACACCTATTGTCTGGTGAACCTGAGAGGCGGGTACGAATACGGTACCGCTTGGTATGAAGCGGGAACGTTAGAACGCAAACAAAACGTGTTTGACGATTTTCAGGCCGCCGGAGATTATCTGGTGAAACAGGGCTGGACCTCTCCTGAAAAGCTGGCCATTCGCGGAGGCAGTAACGGCGGCCTATTAGTGGGAGCCTGCATGCTCCAGCGGCCCGATTTGTTTGGGGTCGCCGTGTGTCAGGTGCCCGTCCTGGACATGTTGCGCTATCACCGTTTTACCATCGGGCGCTACTGGGTCAGTGATTACGGCAATGCCGAAACGGATCCTGAACATTTCAAGTTTATGTACGCCTATTCACCGCTGCATAATGTCAAAGCCAATGTGAAATACCCCGATGTGTTAATTACCACCGCCGATCACGACGATCGCGTGGTGCCCGCTCACGCCAAAAAATTTGCGGCCACCCTGCAAGCCCACTCTGCCGGCGATAATTTGATTCTGCTGCGAGTAGATACGGATGCCGGACACGGAGCCGGTAAACCCACTTCCAAGGTATTAGAAGAATTCGCGGATATCTATACGTTCTTAGGCCGTACGCTAGACTTTGCGTGGGGGTATTGAATCCTTTGAGCAGTTAAGTGCTGCTGAACTGACGCGTATTGTATGTCTGGAGAAAGTCAAGGATCCTGAGATAGTTGGTTTTTTCGAGGGTGTCCTTCAAGGTGGTCATTCGCAAGCGTTTGAGCACTGTGCTGAAACGCTACTGGTATATCTACAGGATATGAATTGGCCTGTGGCTCCCTATGCTGCCAGCGTCTTACGGCAAATGTCAGATCGTGTCCTTATTCCTGCTCTCACTTCAGTTTTTGAAAAGCATTCTGATGACGAAGTCTGGATGGCCTGGCTCTGTGTAGAATTGATGGAAAAACGTCCTGAGTCTTGTTTTCTTAACGCACTTAAACCCTCTGTGATGGACTTTATCCAAAATTGTCCCCACTGGGAGGAGCGTATAATGTCTATACCCGCATTAATTCCCGTACTAGAGCCAGAGGATTTTGATAGGCTTTGTGAACAGATTATTTCTCAATTTGAGCTAACGTCCTTGCTCAAAGAAGAGCTAAAAAGTCTCAGAAAGTTGTTTCAGTCCACACACTCTCCGCTGTGATATAGCAGTACTTTTCCGTATAATCAGTAAAAAAGGATCTTATTATGAAGTCGAACTCACCTATACCCGTAGTTTACATTCCTCACGGTGCCGGACCGCTCCCCGTACTCGGCGACGACAGTCACAAGGAACTCACTGCTTTTCTAAAAGCGCTGCCCGAGTCCTTTCCCCGCCCCCGCGCTATTCTAATGATCAGTGCTCACTGGGAATCGGATCAAGCAAGGGTTTCTGCGGCGCAGCACCCACAAATGATCTACGATTACGGTGGCTTTCCTCCTGAAACATATACTTATAAATACCCTGCACCGGGAGATCCTGAGCTGGCGGCACAGGTGCACGAACTGCTGCAGGCACAAGACATCCCCACCACAGTAGACCCTGAGCGAGGTTATGATCACGGCACCTTTGTTCCTTTGATGCTGATGTACCCGAAGGCGGAGATTCCTGTGGTACAAGTGTCTTTGATAGATGATCTTGATGCTGAACAGCATATTAGGCTGGGAGAAGCGCTGGCTCCCCTGAGAGCACAGGGCGTTTTGATTATTGGCTCCGGTCTCTCTTTTCACGCCCGGGGCAGTGTGGAAGAAAGTCAGGCTTTTGATCAATGGCTCAATGAGACCGTCAAACATACGGATGCCCGTAAAAGGCTGATTCAGTGGGAATCTGCTCCGGCAGCCCGGGCCTGCCATGCCCGCGAAGAGCATCTCTTACCTCTACACGTGTGCTACGGGGCGGCCCGTGAAAAAAGTCCGCAGGCAGAAAATGTGTTTGCTTCCACTTTCTACGGGAAGCAAATATCCGCGTTTTTGTGGCGTTAGTTTTTATGGCGTTAGTTAAAACCGTCTGGATTTGATAAGCATCACACTCCCGCTTTTCCACTTGTGTTAAGTTTTGTAAAGCTCTACAATTGACTTACTAAATGGAGATATTATGCGTCAAATACCGTCTTTTTCTGTCCTTCATCTTTGTGTTTTTCTGGTCATTGCTGGATGCCAGACCCCGACAAATACTCAGGTTGCACCATCTGCTTTAAGTTCTTCTTCCTCACCGACTCCCCGTCCACAAATAGCTGCATCTGTCAAACCGGTTCTGTCTCCGGCTCCGTCTTTGGCTCCTCCCGTGGCTTCGACCTTACCCTCACCTACAACCGTTGTTTTATCACCAAAAGCAGTTTTACCTGCTTCCTCTACGTTGCTTTTGCCTTTGCAGCGAGCGCGTGCGCTGCGTTTGAGTTTGCCCGCTTTTGAAAAAGTAGGTCAGCAGCACAAAGCCCGGGTGGAGGTGCTAGACGCGCAGAACCAGGTTATTTCTGAACCCTTTGCCCTTCGCTGGGAAAGTTTGACCCCCGCCAGAGTCAGCGTCAGCGAGCAAGGAGATGTAAAAGTTCTGGCTGCGGGGGCTTCTAAAATAAAAGTGTATCTTACACAGACAAATTTGACCGCTGAAATGGATATCTCTCTTTTTCAATCTACTTCTGGTGGAGGTGGTGGAGGCGGTGGTGGAGGAGAAAGCCATCACCATAATGTGACTCAGCAGCCAACGATTGCCCCGGCTCATCACGCACCGGCGCATAGTCCTGTTTCCGCACAGACCCTCTGGTCCGATCCTGCTACCTGGCAGGCGCTGGGACGAGAAAAGCCGCTGGCGGGGGAACAAGTGACCATTCCAGCCGGTCAACACATCGTGCTTGACGAATCGCCGCCGCCGCTGGCAGGTCTCCATATTAACGGGACTCTGGAAGTGGCCCAGAGCGCCCATGTCCAATTGAATGCTCACTATATTATGCTGCACGGAACGTTACAGGCGGGGACTTCTCAGCAACCCTTTGACGGTCACTTTACAGTAACACTGTCTGATACAAACCCTGAGGCAAGTGCTCATGGGGCCATGGGTACCCGCGGTATTTTGTCCATGGGGGGGCATCTTGCGCTTTTTGGTCAGGCTCCTGCCACACCGTGGACCCGGCTAAACCAACATCTACCTGCCGGGGCACAACAGCTTTCTGTACTAATAGCAGAAGGTTGGGAAGTAGGTGATGAACTGGTTATTGCCCCCACGGATTTTCATGGGGTGAGTCAGACCGAGCGCGCTTCTATTACACAGATCAACGGGAATCAGGTACGTTTACAACAGGGGTTGCAAACGGCCCGTTGGGGTGTTTTACAGTATCTGACTCCCCATGGAATGGGGCTTACACCCGGTTATGTATCTCCCACTGGATCTGCCACAGTTTTAGATGAACGCGCTGCTGTAGGCAATCTGAGTCGAAATATTGTGATTCAGGGCGCAGACGATACCCTTTGGCAAAATCAGGGTTTTGGTGGACAAATTATGATTATGGGGAATGATTCTCATACCCAGATCAACGGGGTAGAGCTTCGTCGCATGGGGCAGGCTGGACGTATGGGACGTTATCCGATTCATTTTCACATATTGTCTTACGATCCTTCTGGTGCGGAAAGGCCTTCCGGGGGCGTGCGCGAGATTCGCAACAACGCCATCTGGGACTCTCGTAACCGGTGTGTCACCATTCATGGTACCAATGACGTTATTTTAGACGGGAATATTTGCCATAACATCGACGGTCACGCTATTTTCCTGGAAGATGCCGTAGAACGGCGCAATCAAATTACCCGGAATCTGGTGCTGGGGGTTCATGTTCCGGCACAGCCTTTGATTGATTCTGATCGCCCCAACTTTACACGAGGTCCCAGTGGTTTTTGGCTAACCAATCCGGATAATACCGTTACCGGAAATCTGGCTGCAGATACTGCAGGAAACGGCTTCTGGATGGCTTTTCCTGAGTCTCCCCTGGGATTTCATTCTCATGTACAAATGTCTCCCGATCATCTGCCCTTTGGTGCCTTTGACGACAATACCAGTCACTCTAACGGTGAAGTGGGCATTCAGTTGGACTGGGTGCCCTTTAACGAGCAGGGAGAGACCCGCCCCCATTCCTATGCCCCTACCACCGATGGACAAGATCATGGTTATGATTACAACTTCTGGTCGCGCTTTACCCTGCGCCACAACACCACCTTCAAAAATCGGGGGGCAGGACTCTGGAACCGGACCACCTGGCCCACTTACGAAGGCTGGGTTTCAGCCGATAATCTGGGCGTATTTTTCTCAGGGGCTGGAGCTGAAGGGTATATTCAACACGCACTGGTGGTGGGGGAAAGTTTGAACAATCAAAATACGTGGCGAACGGTGAGTCCCCTCAATGGTTCAAATACGCATCAATTTTCACCGGTGGCTTTTGCGTCTTATCACAGTACTTACAGTATGCAAAACAACAGTGTGGTCAATTTCCCTTTTGTAGATGCAGCTCCTAGTGGTGCCTTTAAAACCAACGATTATTATATAACAGGGGTAGATCGGGGGCTGGTACGAAACCAAAATAACCATTTGATCAATAGCCATCCCGGATTTCGTTCAACGGTGCCTGCAGGAGAAAACTGGGCGCTCGCTGGTGCCTTGTGGGATCCCCATGGATACTGGGGGAATGCCGGAAATTACTGGGTGTATGACACGCCTTTTTTGACCGCCAACGTCAACTGTCAACCGGTGGAGCCTGCGGGTCAAAACGGGCAAAGTTGTGCCAGTGAGTATTACGGCGTGGGTGGCTTTGTGGTAGATCAATCCACCCGTTACACACCTTTCATGCCCATAGAGGTTACCCGTTTAGACGCTACAGGAAATACGCTGGGTACCTGGCAAATTGCGCGAGGCATTCCCGGGCAGGCTCTCAACCACATGCGACACTTTGCAGCCTTACCTGAAGGACGCTATACGTTAGATTTTCCCGGAGATCCTGTTCCCACAGAGCGCGTGGAAATGGATATTTCCAATGCGTACCGGCCTGAAGATACGTTTTTGCTGGGAGTGCGGTTTAGCGGCCAGCAGACTGCAGCGGTAAGGATTCAATCCCCTCACCACACGCGCATACTCCAGTCAGTAGCAGACTTAGCCACGGTAGAGACCGGTGCGGGTGACGTTTTTTGGCACGATACGAACAACGACATGTTGTGGTTAAGGGTACGTACCCCCGGAGATTATCCTGCTTTTGCGCCCTCTAACAATATAACGGATGGTGAACTCTATCAATCTTTTCGCTTGATTATTGAGTCAGCTTGATAAAGCTACCCATAATGGCGTTAGTGACCGCCGCCGCCCCCGGGACGCTCGGGGGTGTCAATGGCTTTGTACGCTTCGCCCGAGCGTTTCATGGCAATGGTGGCCGCCATGGGCCCAATAATCTCAAAGATAATAATGGCGGCAAACACCACGGTGAGTAACTCCGGGCCAATGTCTTTAAATTCCCGATTCACCACAATCGCAAAACCAATGGCCACGCCCGCCTGAGGCAGTAGGGCAAGTCCCAGTAAATTGCGCACACGGGGTTCTG
>CAYFGW010000136.1:0-13510 GCA_964342365.1 uncultured Candidatus Sericytochromatia bacterium
CGGGGAGCCAGTCCTCGGCCTCCCGAATGCACAGGGGCCATTCCAGCTGTGAGCGATAGGTGCTCATCTCTTTGAGCCAGCGTTCGGCCTCCTCGGTGGTTTGCACAAAAGAGCCGCCCGCCGTTTTCAAAGATTTCACCGCGTCCTTCAAAAAAGCCCGTTTCCAGCCCCCTTTAAACAAAAGCGCTAAGGTGTCTTCGAAGGTGTCAAGGCCGTCTTTCTCAATAAAGTGGGTTTCCGGGGTATGGGCCTGTAAGCTGTGGTACCAGTTGGGCAAATAATGGCACAGCGCATAATGCTCCGGTGAAGTGAGCAGCATATGGCCCGCGCTGGCCCAGCCGCTGTACAGAGCCATATAGCTTTGCTGATCCAGCATCCATCCCCGGTACAGCAAGCGCTGACCCGGTGTTGGAGACGGACGCAGCACCTGACCGTCCCAGGTGGACACCTGAGACGATCCGAGTTTTTGAGCCACAGCTTCCGCTTCCTGGCGGTAGGTGTCGTCCACAAGCTGGGGTTTAAAATAGTCTGCGGGGTAAACAATGTGCACGGATTACGCCCGGACGCTGGCAATCCAGGTATTGACTTCGTTTTCTAAAACTTCCAGGGGTACTGATCCATTGCGAATCACCACATCGTGAAAGTCCCGAATGTCAAAGGCTTCGCCCAGAGCGTCTTCGGCCCGCTGGCGCAATTGCTTGATTTTGATTTCTCCCACCTTATAAGACAGGGCCTGTCCCGGCAGAATCATATAGCGATCTACCTCTGAGGCAATGTCCGCTTCAGAATTGGCCATATGGGCTTTGGCAAAGTCAATGGCCTGCTGGCGGGTCCATTTTTTAGCGTGCAGTCCGGTATCGATCACCAGACGACAGGCCCGCCACATTTCAAAGCTCAGCGCACCGTAATGCTGGTAGGGGTCGTCGTACATGTCCATGTCATAGCCCAGATACTCGGAGTACAGTCCCCAGCCTTCGATATACGCGGTCACATGCATATTGCGGCGAAAATAGGGCAGCCCCTCTAATTCCTGCGCCAGAGCAATTTGTAAATGGTGACCTGGAATCGCCTCGTGGAGTGTTAAAGCCGTGACCGCATAAGAGGGGCGAGAGGGCAAATCGTGGGTGTTCAAATAATACGCGCCGGGACGAGAACCGTCTTCGGGGGCGGGCATGTAGTAGGCCTGTGGAGCTGATTTGGCCTTATAGTCTTCTACAGGCTTCAGAATGCAGGGAGATTTGGGCATTTTATGAAACAGGGCCGGTGTTTTTTCGTAGGCCTCTTCCATGACCGCTTCGTATTTGTTCCAGAGGGCTTCTACACTGTCGAAGGTAAACTGGGGGTCGGTGCGCAGGTGGTGATTAAAATCCTGAATGCTGCCTTCAAATCCCAGCTTTTCTTTGAGCTTGATTTTTTCGGCTTCAATGCGTTTCACTTCCTCAAGACCCATCTCGTGGATATCGTCGGCGGTGAGTTCAGGGGTGGTGTAGAGCTTGATACAGTAGCGGTAGTAATCTTCACCCTGTGGCAAGTCGTACACGCCGAAGGTTTCTCGACAGGCGGGCAAATAGGTGTCAGCCACAAAATCATAGAGACGCTGGTAGGTGGGTTTGAGCAGGGTGTCAATGAGTGCGGTGAGTTTGTCATGTAGCGCGGATTTTACTTCCTCAGAAAAATCTGAATTGTTGCGGAGAGGAATGTAAAAAACGGAATCGGTGGCGTTGCCCGCAATCAGGCTCTGAATCTGGGGGAGCACCTGTTCCATGAGGTGTCTGGGCGTGGTGCGGCCGCTTTCCATGCCCGCTTTCAGGTTGTCAATCACCTGACTCACCTGGTGGGGGAAGGCTTCTAAACGCTTGAAGTAATCGTCGTACTGTTCCTCGGTGGACAGGGGCTGAAAATCAATAATCTGGGGCAGGTCCAGATGGAATCCCGTCATCTGGTTCAGAGCCAGTTGATACTCGTGAAAAGGCGCAGCTTCCAGGGTTTGTTCCAGAAGCAGTAAAAACATGTCGTGATTTAACTGGTCTTGCTTGCTCAGTTCGCTTTTGTCAATCTGGAGCAGTTCTCCTTTGAAGGTTTCAAACTGCTGAATGCGTGCTGCCTGCGCCTCTGCGGATAAATCGCTGAGCAGGTGGTTGTAGCGGTGATCGCCTTCATAGGTGGCAAATTCGGGGGCGCTTTTGCGCACGTACTGGTGATGTCTTTCAAAAAGATCGTGCAGCGCCTGAGCCGGTGCGGTGGAAACGGAGGTGGACATAAGATTTCTTCTTTCTGGTTTTGTATGCAGCATATCAGGAAGCGGCCTTAACAGTAAGGCCGCCTCGCTGGAGGATATGTTTTTATGCTAAAAGGGAAGCTTGGGAAACTGAGACAGTGCGTCTCCTGCCGGGTTGCTGGTCATGGTAAAGGAAGGCACCTTGCGCGTGGGCTCTTTGGCATAGGTATTCCAGAGCCAGTATCCTTTTTCAGAAACAATCATGCGCTCTGCGGGCTGCGTGTTTTCTTGTTGCCGCCCCTGGTACTTGATTTTGCCGTTGGCAATCTGAAACTTGAATTTGCGATAGGCTTTGTTGTTCACCTGTACATCCAGTTCATAATTGCCGTCTTTGAAGTCTGAGCGTTTGAGAATACTGTTGTTTTTCACGTTGCTCAAATTAAGGGTTTTCATAGTGCTGTGGGGGGGCAAATGGATTTTATGCGTGGTGCCGCGCATTTGTCCGGGCATGGCAGCCATGACTTTCCCATTGTGCTTGAGAGTGGCCTTGATGGGGTAGCTGACCTGGCTGTTTTCACCCACTGCGGATTCACCTGCAAAACCCAGTTCAGCTTTAAAGTCTCCGTCATTTTCAAAGGTGATTCGGGCCATTTGGGTGGTGGGCAAATACACATAGCTCACATTTCCCTTGGCAAACCGACCTTCGCCCAGTTTGTAATCGCGTACCTCAAACCAGTCAGCGGAAAACACCTTTCCGTTTTCAGAAGCCACCAGCCAGTAAAGTCCGGGTTTCATGATGAGTGACTTGGCACCGTTAGCACATATCTTGCCGCATTGTTGATCAAAGTCAACACTCAGAGATTTACCGTTTTTGTACACAAAACGGCGTTCTTTGGTGGTGAGTACTTTACCGTCGTTATCGACGATATCCAGACGGACCACTGCGTCTCGTTGGGGCAAATAGTAACGGATTTTATTGAGTTGCCAGTCCACCAGAAGTTTGGCTTTGGATTTATCAAGGCTAAAAAACTCGGTGTAATCATCGTAGTTCATGGCGGGGGGGTAATCTGCTGCTAGTGCTGGAACGCTTAAAAACAGACTGGCAAGCAAGCCAAGACGAACGATGGGGGTGAACTTTTTCATAAAAAATCTCCTTGAATGCTGAATGGGTTTAAAACTTCACAAATTCTACCATATTTTGTCACATTCAAGGAGTGGGGTTTACGGCCTGTGCCGCTTGTTATTCAAAGGTTTCGTTAAAAAAGTGGGTCATGGTTACAAAGGCACGGTGAGCCGCTTTTTCGTTATAAATGGTGCCCAGTTCCTGATTGTTGGCTTCGGGGTTGGTAAACGCGTGATAGGCCCGTCCGTAGCAGTGGGTTTGCCAATCAATGTTACTTTCTTCCAACTCTTTTTGAATGGCGTGTAGATCTTCCGGCTTGGCCATGGTGTCCTGATAGCCGTGAAGCACGAGCACTTTTGATTTGATTTTGGCTTCTGTGATATTTTCCGGCTTGCCCAGCAGGCCGTGAAAGCTCACCGTGCCCTTGAGGTCTGCACCTGTCCGGGCCAGATCCAGCACACACATGCCGCCAAAGCAAAAGCCGATGGCTCCAATTTTGTCGTTATTCACTTCCGCCTGCTCTTTGAATACGCTCAGGGCCTTTTCCATACGCTGCTGAAGTTTGCTGCGATCTTCCACAAAGGGGTTCATGAGCTTGCTGTTTTCTTCCACGCTGGTACCGAGGGTGTCTTTGCCGTACATGTCCAGCGCAAAGCCCACATAACCCAGTTTGGCCATGGCTTCGGCCTGTGCACAGGCAAATTCATCACGGCCTGCCCAGGCGTGACCGATCAAAATGCCGGGCTGTGGCTCCGACTTGCTGCTGTCCCAGGCCATGTAAGCCTCTAAAAGGGTTTCTCCGTCTTTGTATTCAATTTTGCGGGTTTCGATGCTCATAGGGAATCTCCGTTTGTTTTAGTTCCCTCAACGTATATCACGGGCCTCAAACAAATCCTTTATGGCCCGTGATATTTTTATGTTTTTTTAGCGTGGGATTTTAGAAGCCAGTTTGCTTGTGGCACCTTAACTATTGAGCACCAGCCACTTAACTATTGAGCACCAGCCAGGTGAGCGCGTCGAGCTCTCCTGTAACAGGAAGTTGTTGCTGCTGTTGAAAAGCACTCAGTGCTGCTCTGGAATCCTTGCCCCAGCGTCCGGAAGGCGCGGTGAGCAGTCCCCGTGCCATCAGTTGCTTTTGAATTTCGGTGACCGTGTCAGAGGGCGTGGTGTTTGATAATTCAGGCAAGGGCTGTGCGGTGATGGCAACACCATACTGGCTTGCCTGGTCTTTGGTATAGCGTTCGGGAGAATATTTGCCCTTGCCCGACATGGGGTCTACCACCATGAGGTTGCCCTTTTGATCGTGATCATAGATCATGATCGAATGCAAAATACCGCCCGGTAAATGCACGGAGACCACCGTGGGAACCTTTATTTTTGCCATATACTCCGCTTTGACGGGCACGTAATGGGGGTATAACTGGTAATGTTCAACGCCGTTTAACAACTGATATTGACTCGTTCCCGTGCGGCGTGTGCCCAGCACCTGCGCCACTTCTTTTTCACTGACGGATTTGCCGTGGTGTTGCAGGGCGTTGGCCAGGGCTGCAGCGGTACAGGTGGCGTTGTGGTTTTGTAAAATACTGCCGTCGCTGGCAATTCGGGGTTGTTTAAGTTCGGTGTAAATGGGGCGCACAAAAGGGGTTTTGACCGCCTGAACCCCTGTAATGGCTAGCACTGCCAGTCCCAGCATGGCAAAGGCTTCTCCCGTTTTGTTTTGTACCCGTGCCAGAGGAAAAGCCATACCCGCTAAAAAACAGGCGCTGGTCTGGGCCGCCAACCAGGAAAGGGGTTCTAAAATCTCTAGCCACCTCGGGTGAAACGCGTCGGGTATTTTATACACCATGCCAATGGCAAGACAAATCCCCAAAAAGCCCAGTAATATGCCCCAGGCTCTGGGGCCCTGCTGAAAAGCGCTTTCTAAAGTCAGGTTTTTTTTGACCAGATGCCGGCCATAGAGAAGTCCTGCTCCAAAGGCAAACGCTGACCCCAGCAAAATACCGATAAGATCTCGTGCGGTAAGATAGATAAAGCCCATCTCAAAAGCTGTTGACACGGTGAACTCCTTTTTCTCTGTCATCTTTCCGTCGAAAAAATACCGTATCACAGCGTCCAAAGAAAAGAAAGGACCCTTACCATGCAAAAAAGCCTCCGGAAACTAGTCCTGACCGCTGC
Source organism: uncultured Candidatus Sericytochromatia bacterium (assembly GCA_964342365.1). Taxonomy (GTDB): domain Bacteria; phylum Cyanobacteriota; class Sericytochromatia; order UBA7694; family UBA7694; genus CAXRDE01. Next base: position 5,517 of record CAYFGW010000136.1, read on the forward strand.
CCTGTTATTCACTTTACCCGCACAGGCAGTTTCTCTGATTTATTCTTCTAAAAAACCCTCTGCTTTTTTACACCATGCTCAGAATCAGTGGAAAACCCTGCATCAGCCTCCTAAAGATGCCCGAAATATTCAGGTGACCTCCCGGGGCAAAATTCTCTATTCCCTTTACGGCATAAAAAACGACTGGGACTGGTTTGAGCTGGACCCCCGCACGGGTAAAACCACGCCCGTGGCCAAATCCAGCTGGTTTAAGAATGGTTTTTTGAAAGTACTGCCCTTTCAGTCCGGGGACGGTGCTTATTATGCAAAGGTGCTACAGATGTACACCACCCATATTTATAAGGTGAGCGCGCGTGGTCCCAAACCGTTTTTGAAAAAGAACGGGCTGCATGACTTTACGCTGCTCTCCGACGGCAGTTATGCCTATAGCGTCTGGAACGGGCGGGGCAAGGAGTCTATGAAATTTGCCGACTATATTCCGGGCCGGAAAATGAAGCTATACCACAAGCCCCATGGCAAAAAACTACGTTTTATGGGGGCCTTTGACACGGTAAAAGAACTGCAGGCTGCCCGCGGACATTTGCTCTTTTTTACCCCCGAAACCACGCGTCAAAAAAGTTGGAAGCTGATGGCCGTGCCCGTTGCGGGCAAAGCTTCTGCCCGTCTTGTGGCCGAGATTGATAAAAGCCGTTCTCGGGGAACGCCCGAACTGGTCAGCTGGCCCCAATCTCCCTGGGTGGTGTTTCCCACCCGCATGCCCAAAGAATCTTATCTGACGGCACCGCTGACCGCTTTTCATATGGAGCAAAAACAGAAAAAAGACCTGGGAAATCACTATCCGTTTCTGCTTGAAAAAGGCAAGGGTGCACCGGGGTTTCTTTCTGAGATTCTCACGGAAAAAGGCAGCGATATGCATCGTCTGGTGAGTTATCAACTGCCGTCCATGCAGCCTGTGGAGACCCTGACTTATCACCATAAACAATACTACACACAGCGGGCCATGTATTTACCCTGACAAAACGTGCTTAAGAGGCTTTCTCGTCTCCAATGAGGGAGTTACAGCGCTCAATGCATTCTGAACAAATGTACACGGGGTTTTTGGAGTTGGCTTTGCCCACCACCAGCAGGCTCACTTCGTGCTCTTTTTTGCCACAGAAAGAACAGGAGGGCTTTTCCACCAGCATAATTGAGGGGCCGCTTGATTTTTCGTCGGGAATAAGTTCAAACAATTGCTCAATGGTCACATCCAGTGCATCGCACAACTTGGTGAGGGTAGAAAAAGAAACACCTTTTGATTTACCGGTTTCCAATTCCGACAAAGCCTTCTGAGAAATGCCCGTCATGCGAGACAGGTCGGTTTGTCTTAAATTTCTACTCTTGCGCAAACTGGATAAATTACAATTGATTTTGCTCATTAAAACTTATTTTCCATTAAATTAGGGGCCGAAGGGAAAAGCATATATATCATAGGTTATATACGTTATTATCATGTTAGCCTACTCTTTGGGATTTTGCAATATCCGCCAGGCCCTGATTTGTTATACTGACCCTGTCTTCTGGCCTGAATTTTGATCTGAAAGGTGTCCTGTGAAAGATCCACAAAACAAGTCTCTTCAGCATACCCTACAGTTTATGGAGCAACTCCGTTACATTGCCCATCAGGGTCTCCACTATCAGACGGGAGACCGTCACGATCAGGCGCGCTACGAAGAACTTCTGGCCCTGTCCGCCCAACACTATGCACCGGTACTGGATCTGCCTGCCCCGGAGATTTTAAAACAGTTCCAGCAGGAACTGGGCCATATGACTCCCAAATCTGGCGTCAGCGGGGCTCTGTTTAATGCCACTGGACACATTTTTTTGGTGAAGCGCAAAGATGACTACCGCTGGAGCTTGCCCTGTGGCTGGTGTGATGTCAACGAAACCCCTGAACAGGCGCTTCAGCGCGAGTTTAAAGAAGAGGTGAATTTGGACGTGCACATCGATCAGCTCGTGCACGTGTTTACCCGTTTGCCCGGTGAATACAACGCCCTGTTTACGTCTTATCACATGGTGTATTTATGTGAGGTTCATTCCCCCCAGACGGTGGAACTGGAGCCTTCAGAACTTGTGGATTCGGGTTGGTTTACCCTGTCTGATTATGCTGATTCCGGGCACGACGCGGACTTCTGGCATCGGGAGCACCGCGTTTTCGCCCTTAAAGCACAACAGATGCTTTTAGAAAGAAGTTTAAAAGGAAGCTCCTCATGAAAAAAGCTCCCCCTTTTCAAATTGTTCTCATGATGGCCTGTGTGGGTGCCCTGATGTTTGTGAGTTGGCTGACCGTGAGCAGTCCTGAGAATAAAGAAGAAAATAAGGCCCAGACCACCCTGATTTACTTTTTGGAAGCCGTGGGCAAAGTGCCCGTGGAAAAACTGGGCAAGGAATTACACCCCACGGTGCGGCGGCAGTACAATCCTGAAACCCTCAAAGCCACTCTGGCGGAGCTGGGCCTGGATAAGCCTGCTGACCTGAGCGATTTTTCTCAGGGCGAACAGCGTTTTGAGCCCCGCCAGTGGATCTGGCAGTTTAAAAATCACGGCGTGCCCGCTGCGGCGATTTTGCAATACCCCGAAGAAGTCAAAATTTCTCGCCGCTGGCACCTGCGCAGCTATTGCGAGCCCCAAAAAGATATGGCACAGGCGACCCGGGAATTACTGGAGTTGCTGAAGTCACAGCCCCGGTCTGATAAGGCCGATGAGGAGCAGAACTCCCCTGACCGCCTGAGTCTGGGCGCGGAGTACGAAAAACTCAGCGCAGACAAAGGCGTACTTGCTCTGGCGCAGCTTGCGGAGCCCGAAGTGAGCCATCAATGGAACGCCAAAACCACCGCCGGCTGGCGCTCTGAGATCCGGGGCAATACACCAGCAGGCACACAAACGCTGTCTATTGGGTGGCGCGTGGTGCCCGGAAAAGCGTTACACTGCGCATACGAAATAAACAGTTATCGCTTAGGAGGCACCCCATGAAGTTAGCTCGCGTCAAAGGCAATGTGGTATCCACCGTCAAGCACCCGTCTTTACAGGGGCGAAAACTGATGGTGGTTCAGCCCGTTGACCCCTTCGGTAAAGACGTGGGGGATGAGTTGGTAGCGGTGGATACGGTTCAGAGTGGCCCCGGAGATCGGGTATTGCTACTGGATGAGGGGGGCTCAGCCCGTCAGATTATTTATTACAATAATGCACCCATTCGTCTGGTGATTGTAGGAATTGTGGATCATGTCGACCTTACCGAATCCTCGCTATCCCTTTAACGCCGAGTGCTTACAGCTCCGCTTTTATAACTTTGGGGATTATGACCGCATTGCGGTGCTATTTAGCCGGGAGTACGGTCTGCTGCGGGCCATTGCCAAGAGCGCCCGTCGTTCTCGCAGCAAAATGGGGCCGTTGCTATCGCCCCTGCGTCACAGTACGATTCAAATGGTGCGGGGCAAAAACCTGCATAAAATTACGCAGGTGCAGGGCATTCGTTCCTGGTCTACCTTGCAAAAAGACTACGATAAACTCATGTGTGGCCTGATTATTGCAGAGCTGATTGCGCTCTTTTGTCAGGAAGAAGATGCCCAGCCTCAGGTTTTTGATGGTACCCTGCTGGCACTGGAAGTGTTAGCAGAAACCCCCCGCCCTCACGTGCTGCTGCTGTGGTATTTTTTGTTTTTTTTGAATCAGCAGGGCGCTTTACAGGATCTGGAGGTGTGCCAACATTGTGAACTGGAGCTTTTTCCCGGCGACCCCGCGTACTTTGTGCCCCGTCAGGCTTGCTTACAATGCGATACCTGCCCCCGGCCTGAAGACGCACTGGAACTCAGCGAGTCGCAACACGAGGCTTTACTAACCCTGCTGGAAACGCCTGACCCCCATAAAATCAAGCTGCAAGACCCGGAACTGCATCCGCTATTGCGCAACTTTCATGCTTATGTACAATACGCAACGGGACAGCGCCTGAAAAGTTTTGCCTCTCTCTACGTGGATCCCGAAAATGAATGGAAAGGACTTCTTTAAATGCTAAACAAACTGCCTCAAATGGTGATTGCCGCGCTCAGTGCCTCCCTGGTGACGCTGGGCTATCTCTATTACACGGATCGTCCCGACTCTCCAACCCCAACCCTTCCTCAGAACAATAATGCCCAGTCCTTTGTGCAGCGTATGAGTCAGGCCGCTGCTCAGACTGCGCCGGCAGCGGATCTGGCCCTCTCAGAAAAACGAGCCATTGCTCTGTATAAACGCAACAGCGACTCTGTGGTCAATGTAACCACCCGCTCTTTTCAATACAATTCCTTTATGCAGCTGGTGCCCCGTGAAGGAGCTGGCTCGGGTTTTGTAATTGATAAGGCAGGCTATGTGGTCACCAATTATCACGTGGTGAAAGGGGCCCAGCGCTTTTTTGTGGCCTTTGGCAATATGGAAGCCTCCTATCCCGCCAAACTGGTGGGATCCGATGAAAACAATGACATTGCTATTCTCAAAGTAGAAGCTCCCGCTGAACTCCTCAAACCGGTGACACTGGGCGACTCTTCCACCTTAGAAGTGGGGCAAAGTGCCGTGGCCATTGGCAATCCCTTTGGTATTGGTCAGACCATGACCACGGGTATTGTATCCTCACTGGACCGCTCTCTTCAGGCGGAAGCCGGACGCATCATGTCGGGCCTGATTCAGACCGACGCGTCTATCAACCGCGGTAATTCCGGCGGGCCCTTATTTGACTCCAGTGGCCGCGTTATTGGTGTGAATACCCTGATTTATAGTCCTTCAGGGGGTTCTGTTGGCATTGGTTTTGCCATTCCCATCAATCGCGTGAAGCGCTTTATTCCCGATATTATTCGCTACGGTCGTGCCCGTCACCCTTCGCTGGGCATTTCGGCTGTGCCCCTGAACGGACGCCTGGCAGAAGCTCTTGATTTGCCTGTGAGAGAAGGTCTGCTGGTTATGCGTACTGTGCCCGGCAGTGCAAGCTATAACGCGGGGATTCGTGGCGGCAACCGCGAAGTCTACGTGGGCAATTACCAGCTCTTTTTGGGCGGCGATATTATTATTGCGGTGGACGATAAGAAAATCACCTCCAGAGCAGAGCTGGTGAACTATCTGGAAACCGCCAAAAAAATCGGTGATCCCCTCAAAATTACCTATTTGCGTAACGGACAGCGTAATACGGTCACCGCCACGCTAAACGACGAGCGTTAGCACCATGGCAGATATTCAAATTTTAGATGCTCAGGTGGCCAATCAGATTGCGGCCGGAGAGGTGGTGGAGCGCCCCGCTTCGGTGATCAAAGAGCTCGTAGAAAACGCCATTGACGCTGGGGCCACCCGCATTCAGGTGGAGGCGGATCACGGCGCGCGCTACCTGCGGGTGGTAGACAATGGCAAAGGCATTGCGGCTGCACAAGTCTCATTGGCTTTTCACCGGTTTGCCACCAGTAAATTATCTCGCTATGAAGACGTGTGGGCCTTACAAACCATGGGTTTTCGGGGGGAGGCGCTGCCCAGTATTGCCTCGGTGTCAAAAATTGAAATTTTATCGCGGGTGCAGGAGCAGGAGCTGGCCCGTCGCGTTGTGCTAGAAGGTGGTCACGTGGGTGAAGAAAGTGATGCCGGTGGGCCCGTGGGTACAGCGATTACGGTGCAGGAATTGTTCTACAATACGCCCGCGCGCCTGAAGTTTATGAATCAGGAAAACACCGAATACAAGCACATTACGCAGCTCATGGAAGCCTTCGTGCTGAGCAATCCGGAGATTGCTTTTAGCTGGACTAAAAAAGAAAAAACCCAGATCAGTACCCGTGGAGACAGCGATCTTATGGGGGTTGTGCGTCAGCTTTTTGGTAAGAACTTTGCGGCATCGGTATTTTATGTGCAGCACGAACTGCGGGGGGCCAAACTGGAGGCGGTGTTGTCTTACCCCGATGCGGTGCGTAAAAACCGCAAGTACCAGTATTTCTTTGTGAACCAGCGCTGGGTGAAAGTGCCCGCTTTAACCCGTATTTTGGACGATCTCTACGCCGATTTGATTCCCAAACGCAACTACCCGGCGGCGGTGATTAAATTGGAATTGCCCCCGGAAAGTGTGGATATTAACGTTCACCCCTCCAAACGGGAAGTGAAATTCAAAAATTTTAGTCTGATTTATCAGCTTCTCAAAGAAGCCCTCACCAACGCTCTTTCCCGCTATCACGTGGAACGAGAGCATATTGGTTTAGAGGGAACCGTGGACCCGGCGCCTTTAATGCCGATGAACACGCCCGTGAAAACAGATGTTGAAGCAACGATAGAAGCTCCGGTGGAACAGCCTCCCTGGATGACCTCTCCTCCAGCCGCTTCGCAGGTGCAGGCGCCTCAGGTGCAAGAACCCGTGGCCAATTACGCGGTTGAATCTGTTTCAGCACCTGTTCCCACAGAGCCTGTCTCGACAACGTCTGCTCCGGAGCCGCAACGAGAGCCGGAGGTGCTGCGTCTGCCGGAAATTCCTCAGCCCACGGATCATGAACGTCTGGAAGTGCAGGAAGCCCGCATTCTGGAACAAATTGTGCCACTGGCTCAGGTATGTGAAAACACGTACATCATCGGGCGTTTTGGCAGAGATCTTGTGCTCATTGATCAGCATGTGGCCGAAGAGCGTTACCTGTATGAAGATATGCTAGATACAGAGCATATTTTGCAGCAGCCGTTGCTGATTTCGGTGGTGCTTAACGTGGATGAAGAGGAAAAAGATCTGCTCAACACCTATCGAGAGTCCTTTGAACGGGCGGGCTTTAGCTACGAAGACTATGGCCCGGATAGCATTGCGTTGCGCAGTGTGCCCCACTGTCTGAAGTTAAGTGAGGCTGAAAACACCTTCATGGACATTTTGGAAGACTTAAAAACCACCCAGGTGGTCAACGAGCAGCTCAAAGGCTTTAAACTGATGTGCAAAACTGTGTCCTGTCATAGCGCTGTGCGCGCGGGGGATGCCCTGGAGCTTTCTCAAATGAAAAAAATCGTGGAAAACTGGGCCCGGACGCGCAATCCCTATACCTGTCCGCACGGTCGCCCGATTTTGCTAAAATTGAGCAAGGACGAAATCAACCGCCGTTTTTTGCGCACCTGGTCCTGAAGCTTACTCATACTGTCTCGCACCCATGGAACCATTCTGTTCCCGTTCACGTCTTAAGATATTAGTGCCGCAAGAAAATACAACAAAAATAAAGAGACGAAAGGAAAAGCCCGTGAAACATTTTACATTTGCTTTTCTTTCCGGATCGCTTGTGCTGCCGTCTCTATTGCTGAGCAGTTGTGCCGACGGGCCGCTGCTCTTGCCGCGTCTGGACGCAGCTCAGGTTTCTTCTCCTGCGCCTGTTACCGCTGCCCGCGCCGGCGTACAGCGCCAGCAGGTGAACGTGCGCTTTTTTGAAATCAACAGCAGAGGCTTTGCCGATCCCTTTTCCACAGAAAATATTCAGCGTCTCACCTTTGACGGGCAGTTCTCCGTGGGTGAAGAAGCCTTGCGGCGCAACGAAAACCTGGTGCAGGACTTCAGCTTTTTAGAAGCGGGACCCCACGTGCTCGAAATTCAGCTCAGGAATCAGGAAGATCCCATTACCATCCCTCTGGTAGTACCCGAAGACGTTTCCGGGAGTACCCTGTCTATTGTGGTCAACCTGGCTTTTGACGAACAGAGAAAAGTGCGAGACGTGCAGGTGGGCTACGATCAGGATAACGATTTGCGCCTGGATACCGAACGCAACATTTATCGCAGCAGTGACGGGGTAGATTATCTCACTTATTTGCCCGACGGTCAGGTTCAGGAGTGGGTGTCTCCCCTGGATCAAAGGGTGGCAGACGCGGTGCCGGACAGTATTGATGCACCGCTGCCTCCCGGTTCTGAGCGGGACACTACCCCCGATAGCGCCACGGCTCCAGCCCCTCAAAACGCTGAGCCTGCCGGAACACCTGACACGCCACAGGCACCGTTGCCTCCCG
>CAYFGW010000137.1:0-13480 GCA_964342365.1 uncultured Candidatus Sericytochromatia bacterium
CAATGAGCCCTGGGCCTATCACGGTGGCGACTTAGACGGTATTATCAATAAACTGGACTACATCAAAAGCTTAGGGGCCACCGCTATCTGGATTACGCCAGTGGTAGACAACCGTGACACCGCTTTTGTGGCGGACTTTGGTGGCGGCCGTAAACAGGAAATCTGGGGCTATCACGGCTACTGGTTCAAAGATTTTTATAAGGTAGACGAGCATCTGGGCGATATGCAAAAGCTGCAACAGCTCACCCGCACCGCTCACCAGAAGGGCATTAAGGTGCTCTTAGATATTGTGGTAAATCACACCGACTACGATCACCCCTTTGCCCGGGCAAAGTCTGACAAAAGCAGTAAGTATCACCAGTGGTTCAACCACAATGGGGTCATCCGGGACTGGAACGATCAGTGGTGGGTTGAAAACGGCGAATTGGCGGAACTGCCCGATCTCAATCAAAACAATCCTGAAACTGCTCAGTACCTGATCGATAATATGAAGTTCTGGGCCAAGGAGTCCGGTGCCGACGGCTTCCGTATTGATACGGTCAAGCACGTGCCCCGTTCCTTCTGGAAAAAGTTCAACCGCGAAATGCGCCGTTCTGCAGGCGACGACTTCCTGCTGCTGGGTGAAATTTACACCGGCCACCCTGAGTTTCAGGCGCCTTATCTCAAAGAAGGCATGCATTCAGCCTTTGACTTCCCGCTCTACTATGCCATCAAAGACGCTTTTGGTCAGGGCAAGAGTATGCGTCGCTTTGCCGAAATCTTTGGCAAGGACGGCCTTTACCCGGATGCCAATCTCTTGTCGCCTTTCATTGATAACCACGACGTGCCCCGCTTTATTCACGAGGCCAGAGACCGTAAGATTGAGCGTTTAAAGCTCAGTATGGCTTTCCTGATGACCATTCGCGGTTTGCCCATGATGTACTATGGTACCGAAACCGCTCTGGGTGGTGGTGCTGACCCCGATAACCGTCGCGATATGAACTTTGGTCAAAATCCCGGTATGACAACCCACACCAAAATCTTTACCAACCTGCGTAAAAAGCATCGTGCGCTGCGTCGCGGCAAGCAGTTAGAAATGTGGCAAGACGATCAGGTGTACGGCTTCAGCCGCATGACCAACGTGGCCAATGAAGAGGTGATTGCCTTCTTTAATAACAGCACCCAGCCTCAGACCCGTCAGGTGTCCATGCGTGCCGAAAGCCCCCTTAAAAACGGTGGCGAGTTTGTGAACGTCTTTGATGACAATAACCGCGTGTCCGTACAAAACGGTAAGGTGAATATCAGTATTCCACCTCTGGATTTTGTGATTTACCGCGCTCAGTAAGTGAGTTTATCAAAGGGCCGCTGAAATCTAATTTCAGCGGCTTTTTGTTGGCGACTTTTTGTTCGATAATGAGGTTTAAGAGCTTCAATAAAGCGGTCTAGTAGTGAGGCGGCTTTTCGTGACGCAACATGTCCTGCGCCATGGCATCGTCAGTATTTGTCTTTTCTTTGAGCTGTTTAACCTGACGCTGAAGCCGAAAAATTTCCTGCTGCTGGGCGTACATGAGTTCATGCATTTGATTGACCCGGTCTTCCTGAAAAGCCAGCTGCGATTCCAGTCGAATGACCATATTTTCCAGTTCTGAATATTTAGAAGTATTGTGATCCATCAGGGTGTTTCTTTCTGATTGTCATTGGGGTTATCCACAGGAGTCTCCACAGAAGCGTCCACCGCTGCCATAGATATCCCACGATATCCCCGGGGCTGCAAAAGCATGCCCATGATTAAACCTAGCGCTAACCCCCCAAAGTGTCCTGCGGCATCAATCTGGGGTGCAAAAGAAAACACCACCATCAGGCCCAGATTCTGATTGATCCAGGTTTGAAAACCGGGATCCAGCTGGTTTTTAAAGCGTTTGCCCGTGGAGAAAATCACCCCAAAAAGACCGTAGAGCCCTCCGGAGGCTCCGGCAGAGATATAGGGTTCGTTAATGTGCCAGATGTTGGTGAGCAGCGACCCCGCCACGCCGGTGAGCATAAACGCGACCAGCATCATCACGCCGCCGTAGTTACGCTCAATAAAGGGTCCCAGGTAAAACAGACCCAGGCCGTTCATAAAAATATGCAGCATGTCTACGTGCAAAAAACAGGAGGTGAAGGTGCGCCAGTATTCGCCGTTTCTAAAGCCGGGCGTGTAGTTGGCCCCCATATCAAAGAGAACCTGTCCGCTAATATTCCAGCTCAGTCCCAACCCCTGCTGATACTGCACCACCACTTCTGCTGCAAAAACAATCACCAGCACCACCAGCAGTAGATAGGTAAAAGGGGTTTCTTGCCAGCTGCCTCTCATCGATGTTCTCTCATGAAGTAGGCAACTCCAGCGTCAGGCTGACGGGGCAATGGTCTGAACCCATGATGTCCGCATGAATTTCAGTGTCTTTCACGTAAGCCATCAAGTCTGTGTTCACCATGAAATAATCCAGTCGCCACCCGATGTTTCTCGAGCGGGCCTGCATGCGGTAAGACCACCAGGTGTAGGCCCCTTCAAGATCGGGGTAATGTTCCCGAAAGGTATCCACGTAGCCTTCGGACATATAGTGGTCAATCATGGCCCGTTCTTCAGGCAAAAAGCCGGTGTTCTTTTCGTTGGGTTTGGGGTTCTTGAGATCGATGGGCTGATGACAGGTGTTCCAGTCGCCACCCACAATCACATGTCGCCCCGCCTCACGGTAAGCGTTCATACGGGCCAAAACTTCCCGGTAAAAGTCCAGCTTGAAGGGCACGCGCCCCAGATCCCGCTGGCCGTTGGGGAAGTAAATGTTAAAGAGCACAAAGGCCTCGTGGTCGGTGATAATGACTCTTCCTTCACGATCATAAAGCTCCACGCCAATGCCTTTTTGGGTGTCCACGGGCTTGACTTTTGAAAAAGTAGCCACAGAGCTATAGCCCTTTTTTTCCGCAGAGTGCCAGTCTACATGGTAACCGTGCTCCGTGAGCAGGGCTTCAGATAATTGTTCGGGGTGGGCCTTGGTTTCTTGCACACAGAGGATATCCGGTTGTGTGGTACTGAGCCATTCTACAAAGCCTTTTTTTTCCGCAGCACGAATGCCGTTAACGTTCCAGGTAAAAATTCTCATGGGCGTAGTTTAGCACGGAGATCATGACAACTATCACTGATGGCAGGGGGGGAGGATCGTTTAAAATTTAGATCAATGAACACCCAGATTGGAAGTGACCTATGACCCGAAACGATTCAAACCTGAATACACTGGTAGACGAAGTTGGCGTAACCGCTGAAGAACTCAACACATGGGTTAACGAATTTAAAATTCCCGGCCCCGATAAATACCGTAAAAACGCAGTGCAGGTGCTGCGCATGATCAAAGACCTTAAAGACAAAGACTGTGGTTATCAGACCATTCAGCGCAAAATTCAGCTGGATTATCCTGAATTGGAAACTCCTGAGCCTTCTGTGAGCGCTCCGGCCAACGAATACAAAAGCTACGTGGAAGATCTCAGAGATGAGTTTTTAAAGGTGGGCGAGTTCACCGAAAAGTATGCCCAGGCCAATTACACCATTGGACAAATGACGATTCGTATGCAGCAGCTCGAAGAAGAAAATGATCGCCTGAGAAAGCAAATGAAGCTCCTGCCCACGCCAGAGCAGTTTGCGGATATGCAGGAAAACGAAACCATGCACAAAAACTTACTCAGAGGCATGCAGCAGCGTTTGGTGGATCTGGAAAATCAGCTGCGGGAAGTGCGCGGCGGTCAGGAACAGCAGCCCCCTCGTGTGATGAAATTGCCCAGTCTGCCTGATTTGCCAGCGCCTTTGGTGAATAAGAAGCAGTTGAGCTTGCCTTTCGAGTAGGTCGCACCGATGTGGGGAACGGGGACGTGTGCTTCGCGCGTCCTGCGCTACGCCCACTCACGTTCGCAGCGGGTGTTGTGCCATCGTGGCACACCCGCTCCTCAAGTGCCCCTTTTCCCCACACCGGCGCTCTGGCTGTTTGGGAACCGGGGGCTTTTGTTTTGGACATATTGCAATAGGAAAGTAGGAAAGCCATGTACAGAGGGAGTGGTTGCCTCACCATATTTGTGTTTGTTTTGATCTGGGGATTTATGTCGGTTTCTTGTGCAATGGCTGAACCAATATACGAATATCTGGTAGATAGAGAGCCTGCTGAAAGTACAATTCCCCCTCATACAGCCAGACTGATTGGCCTAAATTACAAGATGGACTGGGTTTGGGAGATTATCAATCAAAAAAATGCTTTGGGAGTTAGCCAAATAAGGACATCTATAACCGAGGAAAATAGTCATTATGTGATTGATACGGTTTTCTATAAAGCCTACGATTACTTTGAAAATGAAACGCTTAAAGTCCTTCTTGAGCCGGTCAAAACCGTTTATTTTGCAAATAAATCAGGGAATATAACAGGTCATGGGCTGTTTGAAATTGTCTCTATAGAAGAAAAAAATCGGAGCTCACTTTTCAATACCGAAAAATGAAGCTTAATGGTGGAAATGTTTCTATTTTCAATAATACGGATCCAGAGCATGAAAATGAGTATTATGTGGTATATGATAATCGTTTTGTTTTGGCCGAAATTTTTTTGGATCAAAGACTTGCACTACAAGAAATATTACGCCATCAAGAGCTGTTTTCTAAGCAAATAGACTTCATTAAAACAAGAGCGTTGCTATAAGTTGAATGAGCCCATCCTGCACCAGAAGCCCAAAATCCAGCCCCCTCAGCCAGTTGATGGCGGTGGGTGTGAATAAGGGGGAATCCCCGGAGTGCCGCGCGCAGGAAGCGCATAAGCGGTGCTTAGGGTTTTAGCGACAGAGCCTCACGATGAGGCGGCGGAGCGTCCCTCGTTTTACACCCACCGCTTTCCACTCGCTCCCCCATCTACTTGCGCCAGAAATCCGGCACCAGCAGCACAAAAGCCGTATAGATCTCCAACCGGCCCAGGAGCATACAAAACAACAGCACCCACTTGGCCGCTATGGGTAGAGCTTCAAAGTTATGGCCCGGCCCCACCAAATTAATACCCGGTCCCACGTTGCTCACAGAGGTAAGCACTGCGGAAAAAGAGGTGCTGAAGTCAATGCCCATGCCTGTCAGGGCCAGCGTACCTGTGATCAACAGCAGGCTCATAATTACAAAAAAGGCCAGCACCGCTCGCAGCACGTCTCTGGATATGGGAGTGTCGCCAATTTTGATAGAAATCACCGCCCGTGGGTGAATAATGGTAAGCAATTCTCGCCAGGCGTACTTAAAAAGAATAGTCAGGCGAATCAACTTGGCCCCCCCGGCGGTGGAGCCCGCCATGCCGCCACCAATCATGAGCGTGAGCAAGAGCGTCTGGGAAAAGATGGGCCATTTTTCCCAGTTTTGGCTGCTGAAACCGGTGGTGGTAGCAACACTTACAATCTGGAAGACGGCGTAACGGGCGGCTTCTCCCACGCTGGTGTAAATGCCCTCGTGCAGAAGGTTACCAGTGATCAAGCCCAGGACCACCAGCACCATCGTAAAGTACACGCGAAATTCCAAATCTGCCCAGAGAGCGCGTAGTTTTCCCTTAAACAGTTTGTAAATCAGGACAAAGTTAATGCCACCCAGGAACATGAAGGCGGTAATCACCAGATCCACATACACGCTGCCATACTCTTCCACACTGGCTCCCATGGGGGAAAAGCCTCCTGTGGAAAGGGTGGAAAAAGAGTGACACAGGGCGTCAAACATGCTCATTTGAAAACTGAGCAACACAAATTCTATAAAGGTGAGTAGCACATAAAGCAACCAGAGAGACTTGGCGGTATCGCTAATGCGGGGAGAGAGTTTATCCACTGAAATACCCGGCACTTCCGCTTTAAAGAGCTGCATGCCGCCCACGCCCAGCAGGGGTAGAATAGCAATAGAGAGTAAAATAATTCCCATGCCGCCGAGCCACTGGCTTTCGCTGCGCCACAGCAAAATGCTTTTGGATAACCCCGGAATATCGTTGACTACACTGGCTCCGGTGGTGGTTAAACCGGAAAGGGCTTCAAAATAGCTGTTGGTAAAAATTTCCAGCCAGGCCATGGGGCCCGTGGCTTCAAAACTCCCGGTGAGCATATACGGCATGGCGGCCAGTCCTGCAATCAAGATCCAGGCAAAGGTTACAATAAAGCAGGCTTCCCGCTGACGCAGAGATCTGGGGTTGAAATGGGGTTTTAAAGAAAAGAACAGACCCAGACCCGTGATTAAGCTGGTGGCAATGGTGACGCCGAAGGCGAACTGCCCCTGTGGCTCGTTGTACACAAAAGCTGTAATCAGCGGTAAAAGTAATCCGATGCTGGTACAGGCTAGAATCAGGCCAATGACGTAAAAGACACTGGCAAAATGGAGGGCTGAAGCCCCGCGGCGAAGTTCGCTCATGGGTGGTTCCTTCATATTTTCGATGTTTACCCTATAGATGTTTATCCTATAAGGGGCAACAAAAAAGCTCCCCCTGAGGGGAGCTTTTTGTGAGGCGCGCCTGGCAGGAGTCGAACCTACAACCAACTGATTCGTAGTCAGCTACTCTATCCATTGAGCTACAGGCGCATCTAAAGCGGAGAGAGAGGGATTCGAACCCTCGGTACCAGTATCACCAGTACGTCTCTTTAGCAAAGAGGTGCTTTAAGCCACTCAGCCATCTCTCCTTGAGATTTAATCTCAATGTGGAAGTCATTATAGCTTAGTACCCGTGGTCCCGCAATAGGATTGCAGGCAAATTTGCTATACTGTTTGTCCAGCGGAGGAACAGGCATTTGCTGCGCTTAATAGCTAACATTGTAACTCAGGAAGAGCGCGTTGTCTACGTGATACTGGTCAATAGTATCGTGCTATTTTTAGACGCTTTTCCCCATATTCACCGCACCACCTCAGGTTGGCTGGAATATATTGATACCTTTTGCACCCTCTATTTTATTTTAGAAATTGTGTGCAAACTGTATTTACACGGTCCCAAAAAATTCTGGGAAAGTGGTTGGAATCGCTTTGATTTCTGGGTGATTTTATTGGCATTGCCTTCTCTCTTTACCTTTTCCTGGAACCAGAAAGCGTTTTCTGTACTTCTGTTGTTGCGCTTTGGGCGACTGATTAAGTTTTTTCGACTGCTCAGGTTTACGCCCAACGGTGAGCATATCTGGGCCGGTATTTTGCGTTCGACGAAGGCGTCGGTGTCGGTGTTTCTGGCGATTTTACTCTTGAACTTGCTGTTTGCGATGGGGGCCACCTTTTTATTTGGGGAGCTTGCACCGGAGTTTTTTGGCAATCCGCTCAAATCCTGGTATGCGTTGTTTAAAGTGTTTACAGTAGAAGGCTGGTACGAAGTGCCAGATCTTATTTACGCCCGCAGTGGCGCCGCCACCTGGGCCGTCGGTTTACGGCTTTACTATGTGTTCGCCGTGTTTCTGGGGGGTATTCTGGGGTTTGCCCTGGCCAATGCGGTTTTTGTGGACGAAATGACTTCCGATAACACCCGTTATGTGGAAAATCTGGTGAAAGAAACTCATGCAGAGCAAATGGCTTTAATTCAGGAGTTGCGAGAGGAAATTCGCGCTTTAAAAGGAGATAACCATGAGCACATGGCGTGAGGATTTACGTGCCTTAAAACAGGAACTGCCCTTTAAGGAATCCAGCTTATTTTTGCTCGTGGGTTTTTTGTTGATTCTCCAGCATTATTTTGCCCGTTATACGGTGCTGGCGCGTTTATTAAAGTCCTATGTGGAACCTGCTGAGCTTGAGATGTGGGCTTCCTTGAGCTGGTGCGGGTTGATTATTGTGCTTTATGCGCTTATTCCGAGCTTGTGGATCAAATGGGTGTATCGTGAGCGCTTGCGTGACTATGGCTGGTCTATGAGGGGGCTGGGGAAGCACTGGAAGCCTTACGTTCTGTTTTTTCTGTTGATGTTGGGGCCCCTTCTGTTTGCGGCCACCACGCCGGCTTTTAAAAACACCTACCCCTTTTTTGACTATGTGAAAACCAGTTGGACGCTGTTTGCGCTCTGGCAGGCGGCCTACGCACTGCAATTTGTGGCGGTGGAGTTTTTCTTTAGGGGGTTTATCACCTTTGGTTTATACCCTCGTTTTGGATCTTTCGCCTTTTTTATTAGCATGATTCCCTATGCCATGATTCATTTTCCTAAGCCTTTGGGAGAATCTCTGGGAGCCATGATTGCGGGGCTGGTGTTGGGGTATCTGGCTTATAAGAACAAGTCCATCTGGGGCGGTGCCATTTTGCACTGGCTGATTGCGTTCAGTATGGACCTCGGAGCTCTTGTATTATGAACTCCACAAATCTCATGCCGTCTTTTACTACTCACGCTGCCTATCGCGAGATTTTTTTGAACGATGGGCTCTGGGATCCCGTCATGGAAGCCATTCAGCTTGAACTTCTGGAAAAAAAGGTGCTCAAAGTCCCTGAGCATTTTGAAAGGTGTCGCACGGGTTCAGCAATTGTATACCGTTCTGAACATCACGTGCTTAAATTGTTTTCGCGGCTCTGGCCCGAAGAATTTCCCCGCGAGCGGGCGGGTTTAAAACATTTTAGTGGTCTTTCTGTGCCCGTGCCAGAACTTGTGTTTTGTGGTGAGTTTGAAAACGAGCCCTATATGCTGATGGAGCGTTTGCCCGGGGATTCTGTGGTCGCCCACTGGAATACCATGAGCTTTGCTCAAAAAAAGCATTTAATCACACAGATCGGTCAGCTCATGAGGGCTTTGAAAAGCGCCGGGCCAGCCCCGCCAAATTTGGATCCTGCTATACAGACTCACTGGCCAGACTTCGTCAACGCACGCTGCGAAAGTTTTGTGGGCGATCAAATAAATCACGGTCTTTCAGAAAATTTTGCCCATGAGTTACACCAGTGGCTTATGGCTCATCAATCTCTTATTCTGGACACGTCACCGGTGCTATTGCATTGCGATTTGACCCACGACCATTTTTTGGTGCAGGTTGATCCTGAAACCTCTGCGGAAGCATCAGGCCGTTATCGGCTTACCGGCCTCATTGATTTCGGCGATGCCATGATGGCTCATCCTCTGTATGAAATGGGGGCTCCCCTGACTTTTTTAACCGCCCAGGAACCAGAACTGCGTCTGGCTTTACTGACCGCTTACGGTTTCGGTGAAGCGTGTCAGGAGGCGTCGCGCCGGGAAGCGCTGGAGCAACAATTGTTTTGCCTCTGGCTATTGCACCGTTTTGTCAATGTGCCCTATACCCTGAAGCATATTATTGGTGTACAGGAAGAACGCATAGAGCGTTTACAAAAGGCGTTGTTTTCACTGTCGGAACCTTAGTCGCGGGTTCTTACTCGCCCGTCAGTCGAGGTTATACCCCAGGCCTTCCAGGCGTGCAATCTGTGTTGCAATAGCATCATCAGGAAAAATGAGGCGGTCATAATAGGTTTTCAGGTCGCGCCCGAGCTGTTCTACGGTGTCTCTGGGTAATGCCGCCAGTTGTGTATTGCTGCTGCGCTTTAAAAAACGCTCCGTGGCGCTGGCTCCGCTTCCTAAGTCACGGTACACGTGTCGTTTGCCCGCGTGAGGCCCCCGTTTCACGGTATAAGAAAAGGGATCCTTTAAGCGGTCATACAAGGCCATACCCTGAGCCCGTGTGTCCGGATTGGAAGACCAGAGCGCTTTGTTAATAATATTAGACACCTGATAGGTTTCCAGTTCGTCCACCAACTGATCAAAGTAAGCGGTGTCTGCCTGTGCCATCACACCGTCAAACTGAGTCGCAGTGGCTTCTGTGAGCAAGCGTTGGGTCACGTATTCTTCGGTACCGTCTGTGCCTCCGTTCATCAGGTTTTGGGTCATGGTTTTGAGAACTTCAGGGGGCAACGCCGCTTTGGCCTCGGGATTACGCTTTAAAAACTGACGTACCACACCTTCGCGATGGTCCTCAGTAAGCCTCTGTAAGTAGGTGCTGAGTTTTGGCCCCGCAGGCTGACCGTTTTGTTTCTCGTAGGCTGAGGCCATGCGATCCAACAGCGTGGCTGCCTGGGTTTCGTTTTCAATTTCGTTGGCCAGTTTGCCCGTATCTAGCATTTCAATCAGGGGCAAAAAGTCTTTGTCGGGAGTGTCTTTAAGGACATTAAAGATCAGCGTTTCTTCACCCCTGTCGGTCCAGCGTTCGTCCATGTACTGATTGATCAGGGCCACCCGGTCTTGTAGAGGGCTTTGCTGTGCCTGCTGGCGAATGGCCGTATCGGACAGGGGATAACGCACATTTTTATAACGGGGATGGCTGCTGGTGGAAGGCCTTGTGGTGAGTTCTTTTGTGGTATCTTCTTCGGCGGTGCTAATACCCAGGGTGCGCAGATCCTGACGCACCTGTCCTGTGAGTTCACTTTCTCCCCAGGTGGCGTCAATGGCCCAGGCCGCCAGACCCACGGTGGTGGCTCCGATCAGGGTTATGGGTGCAGCTGGACCACTCATCACGGTGACTGCGGCAATACTGGCCGCGCCGGAAGCCAGCCCCGCTACGCGGGTGGCCTGACCGATAACGTCTTCGTTTTGGGTTTCGCGGTACAGTGCCATACCGTCAGCGGCCAGACCCAGCCCCGAAGCCGCCAGGCCAATCAGGGGGAATCGGGCCACCACACGGCTGCCGTCTGCGAGGTGATCCGCTGCTCTGATGACCTCGGGAGTATAGTTCACCTTGTTCAAAAAGTCTGCGCCCCGCTGTAATCCCGCCAGCCGCAGCGCGTGGTGAGAATTGCTGACCACGTCCAGTCCGCCTGCGGCCAGCGCCGCCCAGGTCTCGTTGTCTTTGGGTACGCCACTGGCGGCAATACCGGCAATACTGCCCGCCAGCAGAACGGTATTGAGAATACCCTGATGGCGCATGTGTTTAATAAGAGCCTGAGCCTGGACCTTTTGTTGAGGCTGCAGTTCGTCGAGGTTTGCCAGCAGTTCGCGCGCCAGTTTATCATTGTCTTTGAGATCGTCCACGCGGACGTTTCGGGCCACCCGGGCCAGTGCCTGACTCAGATCGCTGATCGCTTCATCGGGCAAATGTCGCAGCATGGCAATATTGTCCAGATGATGGGTCACGCCCGCACCACTTTGCTGAAACTTGAGATAGGTGTCCAGGGTTTCACGAATGCCGTTTTCGGCCTGTGCTGCGAGGGTTTTATCTGCTCCTCTGAGTGCTGCAAAGGCGGATTCCGCAATGGTGACTTCCAGAATTTGTTCAGAGACTTCCTGTGCGAGTCGGGGGTTCAAGGCGGATAATTTGGCCAGTTCACCGTTGAGTTTTTCCTGAGCTTTGTCCGGGGGGAGGGTTTTCAGGGAGTTCAAAAAGGGCTCACTGCGCAGGTGGTTAGCAAATGCTTTGGAGGCCTGCTGCGGGTTGTCAAAGGTGGCGTTGAGCGCTTTTTGACGGGCCTGATCAAAGGCCTGACGCACTTCGGGGGATTTGGCCAGGGTATTGTAAACTTCTGCAATATCGTCCTTTTTATAACGACGCATTTCTAGCGCATCACGGGCCTGCACATCTTCAAGAAGCTCCGGGTTTTCCAGCATGGACATCAGACGCATGGCGGATTGATAGCGTCTGAGTACGGAGCCTTCAGGCGCATTTTTCAGGGTTTCTGTTAGCTCGGTGTTGTAGGTGTCGAGCATTTCAACCATTTTTTCATCGGGAATATCTTTCGCCACGCCTCCCATGCCGGGCAAGGGGGTTAGCACGGTTTCTCCCGGATTTTCTAGCGCGTCCAGAAAGGGCAAAGCTGGCGTCCGGGCTTCTCCCATTTCCGGCAGGGCTTCTAGCTGATCTTCTGCTGCCAGTGTATTTTGGGCTGTAGGTTCAGGAACTGTGGGTGAGGTAGTGCCCGTCGTAGGAATCGTTTCCCCGGGTGATGGGGGGCCTGAGGGCGAAACTGGAGGTGAAGGCAGCGTGGAGCGTCGAGAAATATTCATACACATAAGTACGTTATCTTGAGTAACACCGCTTAACTTGCGTCCCTTTTATGCTAAGACGTGCCTTTACGTTTCATCACGCCCCAGCTTTGCTTTTGCCCCGTGAGCCACTGGTAAAGTCCCACGAGCCGCCACCAGGAATTGAGTTGGCGATAGCCCAGGTTTTCTAAAAAAGCAAAGACCACCAGAACCAAAACCTGACGGGTGCGGGGGTAAACATGAAAACATATTTCTTCTAAAAGCAGCGCACTGATGGACATGCTCATTCCCAGCCCAATAGAGGCTGCCGTAAACCACAGAAAGAGTTTCAGTGGAACAATTCCCAGAAGAATGCCCGGCACCATATAGCCATAGGCCAGAACTTCAATCAGAGGCCCCAGAGCTTCAAAAAACAAAAAGAACGGAAAAGCCAACCAGCTTACCAGACCTCCACGAGGTGAAAAGCAAAGGGACACATTTGAACTCAGGCTTTCCAATAATCCCCGCTGCCAGCGAACTCGTTGATTGCGCAGGGTTCTGAGATCTTCAGGAGCTTCGGTCCAGCACACGGGCTCTGCCATAAAACGAATGCGATAACGCTGTTTTTTACGGATCAGGTGCTCATGCAAGCGGACGGTCAACTCCATATCTTCTCCAATGGTGCGGGTGCGATACCCGCCCGCTTCTATCACCACAGATTTGTCAAAAACCCCAAAAGCACCGGATACAATCAGCAGGGCATTGAAAGGTGACCAGCCTTCCCGCCCAAACAAAAAAGCCCGCAAATACTCCACGGTTTGAAACAGGGCCAGCGGATGACGAGACAGTCCCACGGACTGTAAAAATCCGTCCGCAATGCGTGAACCGTTGGCGACCCTGACGGTACCGCCGGAACATACGGTGTACGGATCGTCTAAAAAAGGTTGAATAACGTCTCTGAGACTGTCCCGCTGCAAGATGGAGTCCGCATCCAGACAACAAATCAGGGCGTACTTCGCCCGGTTCATGCCCGCATTTAAAGCGTCGGCTTTTCCGCCGTTTGCTTTATCCACAACCCGCAGAAAAGGATAGGTATCGCAACCGTATATGCCCCGCACGGTCTGGGTCTCAAGCGCTCCCTCTCCAGACATGGGCAGACGGCGCATTTCAAAGTGCTCAATGAGCACCTGTAGGGTTTGATCTCTTGAGCCGTCGTTGATCACCACCACTTCATAGTTGTGGTACTCCAGTTGCAATACCGATTGCAAAGCGCTAATAATGGTTTGCTCTTCGTTGTAGGCCGGTACCAGGACGCTAATCGCGGGCTCAAAGCGACCATAATCCAGAGGAAGGCGCGACAGGTGATAGGTGGGCTGTCTGCGAATAATAGACACTGCACCTATCAAATTGAGCAGAATATAGCTCAGATTTAAAAGGGCAAAATACCCGATAAAAAAGTAGCTTGCGACCTGAAAAAGAATTTCAGACATACCCCGGCCTCACAGAGCGGTTTCCATGAACTCGCGCAGGCGCAAACGTATGGTTTCGTTTTTGTGGCTTTGACTCAGGGATCGTAATT
>CAYFGW010000138.1:0-13260 GCA_964342365.1 uncultured Candidatus Sericytochromatia bacterium
AACGGTGCAGGACATTCCCGCCGAGAACTCAGTGCTGAGGCCATGCAGCACATGGTTTACGAAGCCACCAGCAGCATTATCGGGCTTTCCTTCTAACGCATGTGACGGAGTTGACATTTTTTATGTGCTCTGCTTCCTCGTTGTTTCAAAATTGAGGCTTTATAATAAGAGAAATCTCTTTATCAAGGTTGCATCATGTTCAAATTCAGGCCCACCGCTATTCAGTATTTGCCAGATATTTTGCCAGAGCCTACCGCCGCAAAAGTGTTAATTGCTGACGATGAACCGGATATTCAGCTCATTACCCGCATGAGTTTACGACGCCTGCAGTGGCAGGGAAACCCCCTGGATATTCACAGGGTCAGCAGCGGGGCCGCCGCGGTAGAATTTATCAAAAAAAACCCGGATACGCACGTGGTGATTCTGGATATTATGATGGAGCATGACCGCGCGGGATTGGACAGTGCGTTGGCCATTCATGCATTAAACCCCCGCACGGAAATTATTATTCAGACCGGCCAGGCCAGTATTTTATCGGAACACGAAGTGATCCTGAACTACCCCGTGTCCCATTACCTGCCGAAGGGCACCGAAAGCGCACAGCGCATTTGTAATATGGTACTTCTGTCTTTAAAAAATCACGCCCGTCACGGGGCCGTTTATCAGGCCAAACAGGCATGGGAAGCCTTCTATACCTACTCCAACACCCTGTGTTTTCACCATGCACCCGAAGCCCTTTTGCACTGGCTGCATCATGATATTATTCAGGGGCCCTGTGCACTCGTAAGTGAAGCACTGGTGAGCGAAGCACAGCTCACCGAAACATCAGCGCCCCGGTGGTGGGCCGCCGCCAGCCCCGCGTGGATTGAAAACCATTGTCAAACCGAAGGTAAGTCCCTCCGTTTTTGCCGGTTCAAGTCGGACTCCGGCCTTTTTTATGAGGCGGATGCGGCCACCGGCAACATCCTTCACCATTTACTCAGCGCCTGAGCCAGAAAGTGCCTGATCCAGATCCGCCAGTAAATCCTGCAGATCTTCAATACCCACGGACAGGCGAATCAGCCCATCAGATAGACCAATGGCTCGCCGCTGTTCGGCGGGAATGGCCCCGTGGGTCATGGTGGCGGGGTGGCCAATCAGGGATTCTACCCCGCCCAGGCTTTCTGCCAGCGAAAACAAACGGGTAGATTCCGCTACCCGTTTTCCCGCTTTTATTCCGCCCCGCACTTCAAAGGACATCATTCCTCCAAAGCCAGACATTTGCTCACAGGCCAGCCCGTGCTGTGGATGTTCAGGGAGCCCCGGATAGTTCACAGCAGTAATTTCAGAATGCGCTTTCAAAAAGCGGGCCACCGCAAGGGCGTTTTTTTGATGGGCCTCCATGCGAAGCGCCAGGGTTTTCAGGCCCCGCAGCGCCAGCCAGGTGTCAAAAGGACCCGGTACGCCGCCCATGCTATTTTGCAAAAAGGCCAGCTGCTGGTAAAGGTCTGCATCGTTGACCAGTACGGCCCCGCCCACCACATCAGAATGTCCGCCAATATATTTGGTGGTGCTGTGCACCACAACATCTGCTCCCAGGGTAAGAGGCTGTTGAAAATAAGGGCTCAAAAAGGTATTGTCCACACACACATAAGCACCGTGAGCGTGTGCTTTTTTAGAAATGGCGCGAATATCGCACAGGCGCAGCAAAGGATTGGTGGGTGTTTCTAACCACACCATGCGGGTATTCTTTTGTAAATGGCTGGCCATTTGTGCCGGATCACGAGCATCTACGTAACTGAATTCAATGCCAAGACGGGCAAATACTTTTTCAAACACCCGGTAGGTGCCCCCGTAAAGATCGTTGCCTGCCAGCACGTGGTCTCCGGCCTTGAGCAACGAAATCACAGCAGTGGTCGCGGCCATTCCGGAAGCAAAAGCCAGACCGTGTTCTGCTTTTTCGAGGGAAGCCAGACAGGTTTCAAAGGCCGTACGCGTGGGATTGGCAGAACGAGAATACATATACCCTTTGTGTTCTCCAATGGCTTCCTGGGTATAGGTAGAGGTCTGATAGATAGGCACAATGGTGGCTCCCGTGGCGGGATCAGCGGCCTGACCCACATGAATAGCGCGGGTGGCAAAACCATGTTCTGACATAAAAACTCCTTTATTCTACCGCTTGCGCGTCTGTTAAAAAGCGTCCAGCAGCGAAGATACTTCTGATAAAGGAGTATACAGGGTCATATGGTAAGGGTTTTGCATATTGCTTTTGGCAGGCCAGGCGTCCAGATTCACCACCTGTTGGAGGTTTGCCGGCGGACCACTGCTTATGTGAGAGCGCAGACAAATATGGTATTGGCTGCTGTGGGTGCTTTTTGGAGTGTATTTTATTTTCTGGCCGAGACAACGATTCAGATCGGGAACTTTTTGATTAAAAAAGAGTGAGAGCTTGTTCACACCCCTTATGCTTGATCTTTCGTAATGTACGTTCACGTCAGGTTTTAACTGGCCCAATTCCCAGTCCAGCTCTGCACGACCGAGCTTGAAGTGATGGGGATACGTTATACGCTTTACCCGTTCTACCGGCAAAAAACTGTTCACAATATCTCTCGGCGTTGCCACAGAACGTGACCCGAGATTAGAAGGACGCTTTAAATCCTTGAGCATTGTAAAAAAGTTTCTGGCGGGATGCCCGCGATACTGAAGATATTTAGAAGATAACCCCTGTGCGTCAGGAAAGAAAACCTGAGCTTCTAAAAACCTTCGTCTGGGTTGACCCTGCCAGACAAAACGATAACAGGCCACCACATCACCCACCGGATAATGTTTTTGCCAGCGCTTTCGATTGCGCTTACAACGCACTGGCTCAGGAGGCAGGGTGGAATGGTGAATCCGCACACTTTCTCGTATATACTCAGGGCGATCCCTCTGTTGATCATATTTGAGCTCCAGTTGAGAACTGTGGTTTCTAAAGTCATGAGACAGATGCAGTCCAGAAAGCGGGTGAGCTTCAGGGTGATACGGCTTCTCCAAAAAAATCACGTTTTCTAACGGATAAAAAGCGTGCACGGCACGACGCTGAGGCGGAGTCAGGTCTTCCGCATTCGCGGATAAACCCTGAAAAACTACTCCGAATAATAAAAACAACACCAGTCTGAAATATCTCATCATTTACAAAATAGCATACATAATTTCAAAATAAAAGCTGGGATAAATATAAAACTAGTCTTCGAAAAAGGCCACCAATACCGGGTCAAAATGCCCCCGCTGGCTGCGACCAATTTCAGAAACATGCAGTCTGTCCCGGTAGATTTCTTCGATCAAGGTATCCCAGGACACGTCCGTTTGTACAATATCGCCCCGGGCATTTTCGCCCCATACTTCCACGTAGGCCAGGCCCACACCGGCCTGGGTTTTATCTTCTTTTTGCCACTGAATTTGAAATTCTTCAATGGGCACTTTTTGAATATTGACCTGGGCGGGGTCCACAATGGTAACCGTATGCTGGGTCACACCAATAATGAGCACCGCGTGGCGCATATTACCCATGCCGGGGAGTTGCACAGAGGCAATGGGAGTGGTGCCACGATTGAGAGCTCGCAGCAGACCTTCTAGTTGCTGTAAAAAGCTGTAGCCCCGCTGCACCCTTGATTTTAAGCCCGCCTGCTGGGCATAGGTAGAAATATCTTCCAGGGACAATCCCACATCGTTGATATGTTCTGCGCCCTCTGTGCGGAGCGATTCAATATGCTGATAGCCCGCCTTGACAGAATTGACGAGGCCATATTTGCGCATCAGCATGGCCAGACAGGTAGGCGCACAGCCGTTGCGACGGGGCTGCACCATGGTATCGGGCATGGGACTTGCAATCATATACGTTTTGTCTTCGTCAAAACGTTCTTCGTCTTTTTTCTTTTTTTGCTGCTGCTTTTTCTTGCGGTCTTTTTTACCGTCTTTTTTGCCACCGCGTTTTTCGCGCACTTTTTCCCGGGCAAAATGTAAGATGGCCTGAATGGTTTCTTCAGGATCGCCTTCAGAACGATGTACTTCAGCGTAGGTCACTCCCGGTTTGGGAGCGTCCTGCTTATATTTTTTATTGACCTTGCCCGGTGCCTGAGCGGGCCTGACCTGCGGCGTATTCTGAACCCGATTGATATTGCCCATGGGGTTATTATAATGCCCGAAGCACACCAAAAAACAGGGGGTCCTGTATTGAGTAAACCTTTCAAAACGCGCTAGAATAGGAACATGAGTGAAGTCAACAACGTGAACCCCTTTGACCACCGCGTCAACGCCTCTGGAGATTCTAAACCCCAGCGCGAAGACACGGTCAAAGAAGAGCGTAAAGACTCCAGCAAACCCAAACAGCATTTTCCGTCCAAGGGCCAGGAGCGCCGAGACAGCGCGGTAACAGAAATGATCCGGGCCATTCAGAAACAGCACAAGGCGGAAAACCTGCGCGAGCATCAGCGCAATGTGCAGGAACTGTACCGCCAGCGCAACTTACAAGCTTCTGAAGAATACATGAAGCGTATGGAAGACAAGGTGGAAGATCAGGGTGAAGAGCTCGTGGATCACCGCCAACAAACCGAAGATGTACACGAAAGCTATAACCAGCGCATCAAAGATATTTCCCGGGACCATATCCAGCGCATGCTCAAAAACAAACTGGACAAAAGTACCTTCAAGTCCGTAGAAAAAATCATTGACCCGGATGCGCCTGAGGAAGACGAAGATAAAAATCCGAAGCTCTTCAAGAAATCCACCCGCACCGACCAGAGCCGCCTGCGCCCGGAAGTGTCGCGCTTATTGTCTGACCGGGCTACTGAACAGAGTAAGGCCGCTGAAGGTAAAACGGCAGAAAAAATGGGAGCTGAATCCCTCAAAAACACGGGTACTGAGAAGAACGCCCCCGCCAAACCCCCTTCTGAAGCCGCTGCCAGAGAGCCCAACTACAATCTGATTGAAAATGCCCTGAGTAAACTGAAAGGTCGCTTAGGAGGCGCTTTTCAAAACAACACCACCCAGGCAGAGCAGGCCGGGCGGCAGCTGGCCAGCGATCAGCTCTATGCCCAGAAGCAGCCCGTCAGCCATGCTGAAGCGCCTATTCGGGCCAATATGGGGCAAATCCAAAAGGACATTCAGCGGGGGCAACAGCTCAAAGCGTCCGCAGACGGCACCCGCTATGTGCCGCTGGAAAATAAAGACATTGAGCAATTGCTCACCAGATACAAAATCCCCTATCACCACGCCACCGTCCAGATTATTAAACACACCTCTCAAAAGCTCCAGGACTCTTCTTATTACTTTATGCGAGCGGCCAGTATTCTAGCCCACACGGGTCTGGACGTGACGCCTGAACGGGCCGAACTGGTGAGCGAGGCGCTGCGCATGTACGAGAAATACGAGCGGCCGAGCATTATGAACAAGCTGTTTCGCTATCTGGTGAACAGCAAATACCTGCAGCTGTACCAGACGCTAGATAAGCCGGGCAGTAAGACTGCGGCACAGGGTGCTGATTTAGGTCGTTCTCTCTTTGACGGCCAGTCCGGGAAGGCCCTGCGCGGTGAACGTAGCACCTTTGCTCCCCGGGCCGTTAACTCCGCCTCAACTCAGGGCCCTCAGGGACTGCAACTGCCTTTAGGCGCTACGGAAGAAGCACTCCGAAGTGCTGTTAAAGCACAGCTTCAGGATCTTGGGCTGCCCGCCAATCGCGTGATGACCCGACAAATTGCCCAGAGCGCCAACGGCGATACCCTGAGAGCTCAGGCGCTGATTCTGCAACTGGCCAGCGGAGGGTCTCTGGCGGCCGCCAGCGTGGATCCGGTGCATCAGAAACTGCTACAATTGCCTCCCGATCAGCAACAGGCAGGCCCCCTTGAATTGATGAAGCTGCTCAAAATTCCGCTGCCTGAAAAGTTACAGCAGCTCACCAGTCCAGAGGCCCAGAAGCTGGCTCCTTTTTTAATTAAACTGGGTATTCCCACCACCCGATTGGACGCTTACCCTCAGGCCCGCGAAAGCCTGGTGCACTTACAACAGCTGGCCCAGCAAACGGGGAGCTTAGAGGCCCTGCAAAACCATCTGGGCAAAGCCTTACAGGCCCGGCCCGACTTCTTCTTAAAACAGCTCAGCCTGCACACAGAGCGTATTCAGACCCTGAGTCGGCAACTCACCGATCCCCGTTTTGCCACTCCCAAACAACAGCAAAGTCTCAGCCGGGCGCTGGTGCTGGCCATTGAAATGCCAGACACCCGCATGCGCGCCTGGGAACGGGTCAGACGCACCCTCGGAGAGCTCAGTAAAACCCCGCTACCACAGACCGCAGCCCCGGAAAAACCCCTGACACAGCCAGAAAAAATTTTTCAAAACTACGGCCCGCCCCGCTTTGCGCTACTCCCCGAACTGCAGCAGCAAACCCGCGCCAGAGAAGCGGTACTCTTGCTGCACACTCAGGCGGAACGCCAGGGAACGCTCAACGTCCTCCAGCCGGCTCTCAAAGCTCTGTTGTCAAAAGGAGCTTCCGCGCTGGAACTGCTGGCGCAGAATTTGCAACAGTTGCAACAGAGCATTCATCAGGGAGAAAAAACCACTCAGCTGGTAAAAACCCTGTCTCAGCAGTTGAGCGCACCACTGACAAAACCCTCAGAAACTTTGCCTCAGGCACTGCTAGATGCCTACCCTGCCTTCCAAAAGCTGCCTGAAGCAGCCCGTGCGGCCCTGACATTGCTACACGCCCAGGCTGAGCACCTGCAACAGTTGAATACTTTTATTCCCCGCATGAATGAGTTACTCAATCAGCCGCAAACCGCGCAAAAACTCATGACTCAGCTGCCCTTTATTCAGCAGCAAACCCTCAGTCAGCCCCTTAATACTGAACAACTCAATACCTTTGTACAGGCACTTCGGGCAGGGACTGCACAAATGGCACCGACCGCCACTGCTGCATCCAACGTTGCGCTCAATGCTACACCCAATACTGCGCCAAATGCTTCAGCAAATACTTCAGCAAACGCCTCAGTCCCTCTACCCACTACCTCACCCTTCTTAGAGGTGCTCAATCGTTTTTATCCGCAGCTGTCTGGTGAAGCCCGACTGGGTATGGTTCAACAATTGCAGCAGGCCAGTCCCGATAGTTTAAAAGGCTTTTTCCAGCTGCATCAACTGCTCGGACAAATGGACCCCATGAAAGTACAGAGTCTGGCCAATCTCTGGCAGCAGCCCCAGACCGCCTCTCGTCTTGCGGCTCTGCCTACGTTACTCACACCCCTCTTTGTGAACAACCCCGACGGCATGGCACGCAGTTATCAGATGAACAACGCCCAGCAAAATAGCTTTATTCAAAGCCTACAAACCTATGTGCAAAACGGAAAAATCAGTGGGCTCAAAACCCCTCTGGCCTTTATGTTACAACTGCCCACCCATGCACCCCTGGGAAAAATCAAAGAGCAGCTCGCTGCACTGGGTTTAAAGGACCTTACTCCGACCTTACTCAACCAGGTGTGGCAACAATCGCAGGGCTCTCGGCAGCGTATTGATGCCATGGGCATTTTACTCAGGGGCAATCTGGCCCTCAGCGAAAAAAATATTGCACAGGTGGTGCAATTCTTAAACAATCTGCCCGCCGCCGACCGACAAACCCGGTGGGCGGATCTGTTGTTGCAACTGAGCGGCAAACTTCAGGAAATGCCGCCTTTGAGCCTGAGTCAGGCCCGGGTCAAAAACCCGTTAACCCAGTTACGCACCTTGCTGCAAAGCGATTTGCCACTCCTAGCAAAGCACTTTAACCCGGCCCAGACCGCCACCATGCCCGCACAGCAGGTGGGGCTGTCGTTGAACACTTCTCCCAATCAGTTGCTGAGCCTGCTACAGCAATTACCCGCAGAAGGTCTGCTCAAAGATTTTGTACAACAATTGCAACACTTTCTCAAACAACTTAACGGTCTTATTCCCACCGCCGAGGGTATCACTTCACGCGGCGCTTTAAAAAATGTCCAACAGGCGCTGCAGCAATTGCTTCAAACCCTCCCTGGCCAAAACCTGTCGGGCCAGAACGAACCCGTGGCCACCCTCATGAACGCCATTCAGCAATTGCCGGGTTCCGAAGCGCTACCTGCGACCCGTTTGGCACAGATTCAACAGCAGCTGCTGGGACTCTTCCACGAACTGGGTATGCTGCTGCCCGCTCTGAATAAACGCCTGCTGAACGCGCAACCCATGACCGAAAGCGCCCCGCTAACCCCTGCCCAGACCGAAAACGCCATGGCGCTACTGGCAGAGGGTGATATGAACGCCGAAACCGTCCAAAAGTATTTGCAGCAATGGGGACTCCAGGCGCAGAGCCCGGAACAGCTTCAGCAGATTGTACAGCTCATGCAGGGACAGCAAGAACGTCTGGACGCCATGGCCATTTTACTCAAAGGCAATATGCCCCTTCTGCCCGCCCACATTCAGGTGGTGGCCCAGTATGTGAAAAAACTTCCTCCTCAGGAGCGCTTCCAAAGTATCAGTAAAGTGCTCTCCTTTTTGAGCGACGATCTCATTAGCCAGATGAAAAAAGAACTGCGTCAGGAACAAAGCCGCAGCCGCTCCCACTCCTATCCTCAGTTGTCAGAGGCCGAAGGCGAGGTGGCCACGGAACACCTCCGTCAGCAGCGCGGTGGTCTTAGTGAAGCCAGTTACACTGCAGCCGCTTATCAGGCCCTGCTCAAACCCCAAAACCCCAATGCCAACCTTCAGCATTTGCTGCAATACCGTCACGGTCCGGAAAACTGGCTATTGCCCTTAGAACGCATGCTGGGTCAACTTCAGAGCCTGTTTCCCCGCCACGGTTTTCCGGCGGCCTTACAAGATATTCAGGAAACCCTGGGCCACATGAAGGCCCTGCTCCAACCTGTAGAAGGCCAGCAGGGGGCCCTGAGCCAGTGGATGCAGCAGATTGGCGGAAAAATGCAGTCCCTGGATCGGCAACTCCAACAGCAGATTCGTCAACTCACCACCGACCAACAGCTACCCTACAGCGAGGAAAACTGGCTGGACAGCTTGCTTCAGGCCCTGATGGGGGTGAGTGAAGCTTTAGAAGAAGATCCGCAAAAGTCTGAGCAATTGCGCAAACTTCAGCACACCATCAGAGAGCAATTGCAGCATTTTGGCCAGAGTTTACACAGTCTCGAAGCGTTTCAGCAAAGCCAGCCTCAGCCGCTGCAATATATTCCCGCCTATCTCAGTCAGCTGGGCCTTGAAGTAGAAGTTTTGATTCAGCCAAATTCTGAGTCCGATGAGGAGTCAGAAGCAACCTCCGGAGGCAAAGCCTATAGCGAAGTCCTGCTGAATGTAAAAACCCACACCCTGGGAGATGTGCAGGTGCAACTACGCTATGACAACGTCCAGAAACGCCTGGACGCCCGCATGGGACTCAGCA
The DNA here is from genome assembly GCA_964342365.1 of uncultured Candidatus Sericytochromatia bacterium. Classification (GTDB taxonomy): domain Bacteria; phylum Cyanobacteriota; class Sericytochromatia; order UBA7694; family UBA7694; genus CAXRDE01. Next base: position 9,401 of record CAYFGW010000138.1, read on the forward strand.
GCGGAAAACTGCTGCGACAGATTCAGCCGCTGCTGGCCAGTTTTACTCAGAAGATGCAAAAGCTGCCCTTTGAGGTGGGGCCCCTACAAACCTTTATTCAGCAAAAAGATCAGCAAACGGTGATTGCCCAGCGGCTTTACCAGCGTTACGGACAAAAGGCTATTGCTAAACTCTAGTCAATTAAATCCGGATAATCGGGATTGGCATCCACCGAGGCCGTGACCATTTCGCTCAGCCAGGGGTTCAAATTCATCAGGCCATAACCCGCTCCCCGCAGCGGCAGTTCTGCGGGCATCATGCTGGTGGCTCCCAGAGTGAGTGTGGGATCCGTTTGATTGCGAAACAAAAAGCGGCTGATAGGGGTCAAATTTTCCAGACGATATAATAATGTGCCTCCGTAAAAAGCGGTGCCAATCCCAAAGCGGAGGGACTGTAAATTGGAGGGCAGACGGCCGGTCATGTCCGTGGGAGCAGGGGACAGCAAGGTTCCGGGATTGACGTTGTCTTCAAAGGTGTACACCCAGCGGTGTTGGGTCTGGGCCGAAAACGTACCCGATAAGCTCAAATCTTCCTGGTAATTCAGAGTCTGACGGGTGGTGGTGCGCGCCTGCAGTTGCTCAGGGTATACCAGCCCCTGTAAATTGTCCTGAGCCAGATTTAAAAAAGTGTCTGCACTGGCCTGATAGCCGCCGGATTTGCGCAACGAAGGGGTTTTGGTGCTGTCCATGGCCATTTGACGGGCCGCAGAACGGGCTCCCGCATTCAGGTTTTGTAAAGCAATAGTACTGTGCCCGAAGTACACCACGCCCAGGAGTAAAAAAATGAGTAGCGGTAGCACCACGCCCATTTCCACAAGAGCCTGTCCCCGCTGCTTACTCAGATGCTGCTTACCCAGCCGTTGTTGTGAGGGTGCTGACATCAATGGGCCACCTGGGTGGGCGATCCACCTTCAATGGCCATCAAATACGGCGAGTACCAGTTGATGGACAGAGCCGGCCCCAGAGGGGTTTTACTGCCCTGACGAGCAAGGGTGGCCGCCGCGTTGCTGTTCAATTCAAAACGCTTTAAATAATCCAGCAGGGCCACACCCGCCGCTGAAGCGCCGGTACGGGTGGTGTGTTCCACAAAGGTTTTGCCAAACATACCGTTCACACTGGCGGCTTCGCCGGCGTAAATAAAGCCCCCGATATTGGTAGTACCCAGACCGGTACGACTTTCCAGCAGATCTTCATTTTTGTCTAACACTTTGGTGACATTGTCCGCCTGAATGGCGTTACCCAGATCGTCATAGCCCTGCATATTAAGAGCATACCCCACCCGGGCAGCTTCTCTCACCGCTGTGGGGCCGGAGCGCTCCAGCCATTTGTACCAGGCTTTGAGGGCAATGCTTTCCCGGTGCAGCTTCACCGCGTGTTTATACCCTCTGTTCATACGCTGCTTATAGCGTTTGCCCATGGCAATCACTTCGTCGGTACCGGGCGCGGGCACGGCGGGCTGCCCTGGCTGAGGTTCAGGAGGAATGGGTGCGTTTTCGGCTTTTGTGAGTGCTTGAAGTGCAATGGCCTGAGCCGCCCGAATTTCTGCCTGAGCCATCAGGGCTTCCTGGGTCATGGCCGCCCGCAGCAGCGAATCCATGTGGTGCTTGTTGATTTTGACGGACACCGCAGCAAGTGCGGCAGCGTCGGCAGCATTCTGACTTTGAATACGGGCGTTAATCATAAATCCAATGTCAAAAATCACAAAAGCGGCCCCTGCCAGAATAAAAATCATAAAGGCCACATAAGGCATTACCTGCCCCCGCTGGTGACGTTTTTGTGAATCAACAAAGGGCTTCATGGGGCAAAACTTTCTTTGAGATCCGCATCAATTTGACGGGTCAGGGTGCTGGTTTCCGACTCAATTTTCTGGGCTACGGGGCCAATCACATTTTTCAAACCATTCAGCAAAGGCAAGCCTCCCAGCGCCTGCCCCAGCTGAAACAGCGTACCTCCAGCTTCAAGGAGAGCAAATTTTTCGCCAATCACCTGCTGGGTGCGCAGGGTACCCGTGGGCTCCTCGTCATGGAGGCGGTAGGCTTTCCAATTCAAATCATCGTAAAAATCCTTGAGCTGATTATTGGGAGGATCTAAACTGACTTTATCATCACGCTGGGTGAGATCCGTTCCGGCTCCGGTAGGGTCATCGGCCATTTGTGAGGTATCAAAGAGAGCATCGGGCACCAGCACTTCCAGAGCTTTTATTTTCAGGCCCAGCTTGCTGCTCATATCCAGCGTATAGCGATAGTCCACTTCGCTAAAGGTCTGGGTGCGCTCAGGGGTGCTTCCAGTGTATTCTCTGGGCAGTCGCATACGCACTTTCAGCTCACGGAGACGCTGACTGGGATTCCCGCTCACCAGATTCACCAGCAAATCAAAGCGTTCGGCGGGTTTGGTCATTTGAGATCCAATCCAGGCTCCGTTATCCACGGCAGAAGGCGTCACCTGAGAAAGCCAGCGCTGACCGGAACGGGTTTTATACTGGTCGAGGGTAAAGGTATTGCTATCAAAACTGGAGCCCCTCACTGCGGCGGTGCGAGCACTGGTGTAGGCCAGGGCGTTCATGCGGGATTTTTGCATAAAAGAAATCGTCACCAGAATGGTACCGATGGTAAATAGCAGCAGCAGCGGAAGCACCAGGGCAAACTCTACCAGACTCTGTCCTTTTTCTTCTTTAAAAAGTTTATGAAGTCGTCCACGTAAGGTCCTGCGTCTATCCACCGTTACCTCCCAGAAGGCCCAGATTCAGTAGTTCTGGTAAATACCAGGCCGCCAACACGCCACCGGTAGCAATAGCTACTCCGTAAGGCATGGGAGGAGAAGAACTTTCAGCCAACTCATGACGGGCCTCCATGCCGGGTACCAGACGGGCGTACGCGCTGCGTCCCACTCGCACAAGGGTTGGGGTTAAGGTACCGTGAAAAGCCGCCCAGATTAGCGACAAAAACCCACCGGCAATAAACCCGTAAAAGAGGGCACTCACGGTCAGTGGCCAGCCCAGACAGGCTCCCATGGCCGCCGCCAATTTCAGGTCACCGCCCTTCATGGCCCCCAGCAATCCCAGAACCAGATACACCACGCCCGCCAGTAAAAATCCCAGCAGGGCAGAGAGGAAGCCCCAGCCCCCGAACTGGTAAGTATTCAGCACCAGTCCCAGCAGGAGGGTAGGCAGAGTCAGCCAGTTGTAAATTTTCTGACGCCAGAAGTCAGTCACCGTGGCCACACAGCCCGCTACCAGGAAAAGATAATGCGCAAAGACACCGGTCCAGTGCCACTGTAAATCCATAAACGCTAGTGTAACACTCCGCAGAAAGACAAATAACACAAAGAGCCCTCGCGGGCTCTTATTTGATAAACGTGTTGCTCAGGCATTCGGGATAACTTAGTTACCGCCGCCACCGCCGGTGCCCAGAACACCGTCCAGTTCGCCGTCAACTTTGGTAAAGACCTTCTCGGTTTTCTGACCCACCTGAGTCAGAACGGCGATAGATACCACAGCAACCAGCGCCAAAATGATGCCGTATTCCACCATGCCCTGACCGTCTTCTTCTTTTAATAAATTCATAATCTGGTCTAACATTTCTCGGCTCCCTACCCATCTAAGTATTGGTTATTGCTCTTATTATAAGCGATCGCGTTCTCTATTTAACAGCATTCGCGTTTAACTTTAGATTAAGACAAAAACAACTTTGAATTAAACCTCGAACTATTGTGCAGCTCCGCCACCAATAACGGTATCCAGAGACTCATCCACCTTGCCAAACACTTTTTCGGTTTTCTGACCCACCTGAGTCAGAACGGCGATAGATACCACAGCAACCAGCG
>CAYFGW010000139.1:0-13229 GCA_964342365.1 uncultured Candidatus Sericytochromatia bacterium
TTTCAGGGCTGCCAGAAACTCACCGTCGGGCGAATCCGAATGGTAAGCCGCAAAAATATCTTTTAAAACATCATCAACCCAGTGTGCCTCACGGTGAGTCAGTGCCATGACGAGGGCTTCAAGACGCATTTCAATGCCCGGCGGACGATCTGCCTGAAGATAAGTATCGTTTTCAAACCCTTTTCTTTCTTCACCCTTACTCTGACTTAAATTTTGAGCCGTATCCGCGTCACAAAAGGCCGCCACCGCGTAAGACATATTCAAAAGGAAGCGAAAACCGTCCGCGGCTCCAAAAACGTTGATTTTTTCTTTTTTAAGCCACTTTGCCATGTCGCTGATATGCTCCTCAGCCCGGGGCCAGAGTTCGGCCACCGAAGCACAGGTGGGCACCATATTGATCCAGGTTAAAACCTCGGTTTCTACGCGCTCGTCTTTAAAGCTGTGCGCACGATACGCACAGGCTTTTTGTAGGGCCAGTAAAGCAGATTGATGCTCCGTAAAAAACGCGCCCCGCTCGCCCTCGCCCAGAGATTTTAAGTGTTCATGCACCTGCATGGGAGTGCGTGTAAACAGATGCTCAAATACGCTCAGGGTAGATTCTGGGGTCATGGGGTCACTCCGTTTCTTTTTTCCTGTGCAAAGCGCAGGGCCAGCATATGTTTGCAGGGGCCCCGCTGTAAACCGTGGCGAAGCCCCCAGGGACAGGTGCAGGTGCCCTGTAGCAAATAGCCGTTCTGTACGGTAATGGTGGTGGTATACGTACCCCGCTGTCCCGCAATGTGGGCTGAACAGGAAAAATCTTTGCCCACCGGCTCCGTATTCAGCAGCTGAATATCTCCGGTGTTGCACAACTTTACAGCGGCCTGAAAACGACGGGGCAAATCGCTCGTTAAAGGGGGAGAAAAGTCCCGTGAAAAAGGCTTCCCGGTCAGCGCATTAAACCCCGCTTCAGGCTGAAAATGTTCGGTGGCAGTGGACTGCGCAAAACGCAGAGCTTCCCCTTCACCAGAGAAGCCCCGCGACACCTCAGGCGTGAGTAAGAGTTCCAGATCCACCTGCGGCAACTCAAAATGCCAGTAGGAACTTTGATGAGAATGCACCGTGGTGAGGCCCTGAACATCTGCCAGGAGAGGTTGGACCAGGCGCAAGCGCTTGTCCCCAGAAAGAGACAAGCGGGCCTGACGGGTCGTCCAGTGCTTGCGCTCATCATAATTTTGCAATTGCATCAATTCAGCCCGCACCTGCACAAACCCGCTTTGCCAGCGCGCGGGTAAGGGAACACGGGGTAAAAACAGGGATTGTCCTTCAGATTCTCGGGAAAAGCCGCCGGACGCTACTGAAAAAGTCGCCGGGCTGCGCAAGGATTTCACAAAAACCGGTGTCAGTTCTACATTGGTGCTACCGCGTTGCACAAAGTCATAGTCTTCAAAGGCCCGTACAAAAAGCGAAAAGTAGACACTGCTACAGCTGGAAAAGCCCTCAAAGCGTATCCCTTCCGGCTCGGAGGTAATCACCGGATCCAGCCCCCGATGCCACGCAGGCTGATAAAAGCGGGTGCGCGCACTCTCGTATAGGAAGTACAGCAAGCGTCGCCAGAAGGGAATGTCTACTACTCGAAAATTGGCCAACCGGTGGCCAGGAATCGTTAATTTGAGGGAAAGCTGAACCATGACGCCTCTTTTATACAATTATACTTCATTATACAAAAGTATAACCAAGCAAGCAAACCGGGAAACTGATCCGAAGGGGCGCGATGCCGGGTCAACCTGCTAATTGCGTGGACCGAAAAAGGATTTATGCCCAAATCAAGTCAAGTGATTCATACCTTTTAAAATATTTATCAGCGGAAACCATGTTGAGCGATTTAACCAACGCGGTGCATATTATGATTCGGTCAAACGGGTCTCTATGATGCATGGGCAAAACCATTAACCTGAAAATACTTTCATGCTCAATAGGTAGTATTTTGAAACCTTCACTCAATGCCTGATTGTATACTTTTTCTAACGGCTCGCTGAGTTCTAGTTTTCCAAGCGATATTTTGATTGCTAATTCCCAAAACGTGGCAATACTAATGAATACATCATTTTTTTCAGAAGCAATCAATTCTTGAATGTTCCCAGGCAAACGTTCATCGCCTTGAATAAACCAGATAAAGGCATGAGTATCGAGAAGAAACTTCACTACATGTACTCGGCAAAATCATCTAAAGGCTCATCAAAATCATCAGACATGTATTTGACAACGCCCTTCATTGAGCCAAACGAACGCTTTTTTTTGTCATTTTTGCTTTCATTTAATAATTTATCCGAATTTCTATACTCTAGAAACTCAATGAAATCTATGACTTCAGACTGCTTATCGATAGGTAAAGCGTGAAATTTTTGAAGTAGTTTTTTGTCTTGTATCATGTCTGACCCTCTAATGAAATTATAGAACAACAGCAAGATCATTTCTATTATGTTGAACAAACCGATTAAATAGGGAAGTTCAAGTGCAACCAAACTGAATGCTCTTTAAAAACCGCTTCGTTCTCTTTCATGGCTTATACTACCTCAGAACTCCCTGAAAGCAGAAATTTATGTCGTCCTCTTCAACCCCGTCCACTTCCAACCCCATGTCTCAACTCTTTCGCTATGTGCAGCAGCGGGCCCTGTTATTCTGGTTTGCCAGCGGCACTTCTGTGCTTAACAAAGTCCTGGATCTGATGCCGCCGCTGCTGGTGGGCTGGGTCATTGACTCCGTCAGTGGCAAGCCACCCGGATGGATTCAAGGACTACCCGGTATTGATACGCCGTTGAACATGGCGGTATTTCTTTCTGTGCTGGGGGTGGGCATTTTTGCTCTGGAAAGTCTGTTTGAATGGATGTATCAGCGCAGTTTTTTAACGCTGGCTCAGGAAGTGCAGCACGATTTACGCATGGACACCTACGAAAAAATTCAGGGACGAGAAATGGCCTTTTTTGAAAACCAGCGCATGGGAGAGACGCTGGCAATTCTTAACGATGACGTGAATCAGCTAGAGCGCTTTTTGAACTCTGGCTTTAACGATTTGCTGCAGCTGGTGGTACTCTTTGTGTTTTCACTCACCGTGCTCATGGGCACCTCCTGGCAACTGTCCCTGATTGGTCTGGTGCCCATTCCCATTATTCTGGCCGGCTCCTTTTATTATCAGCGGCTTATTGCTCCCCGCTATGACGCCGTACGCAAAAGCGTGGGGGGCCTCAATAGCCGTTTAGAAAACAACCTGGGGGGCATTCAGGTCATTCAGAGCTTTACGGCGGAAAAATTTGAGATGCAGCGGGTCAGAGAAAGCTCAGAAACCTATAAAAAAGCCAATCTGCACGCCATTCGCCTGTCGGCCGTGTATATTCCGCTGATTCGTATGGCCATTGCCCTGGGTTTTGGCGGCATTTTGCTGCTGGGGGCTTACTGGGTCTTACAAGACAACGGCCTGTTGAGCGTGGGGGAACTGGTGCTCTTTTCCATGCTGGTACAGCGCATGCTCTGGCCCCTGACTCGCCTGGGACAAACGCTGGATCTATACGAGCGGGCCCGTTCCAGCGCCGCCCGCGTTTTTGGCTTGCTGAACACCCCGGCCACCATTCAAAGTCCCCGCCCGGCCTCTAAATTGCCTCGCGCCACGGGAGCCATTCGCTTTGAAAACGTGCAATTTGGCTATTCCCCGGAAGTACCCATCCTGAAAGGTCTCAGTCTGGATATCGCAGCCGGAGAAGTCATCGGCTTTGCGGGCACCACGGGCGCGGGCAAGTCCACGCTGGTGAAACTGCTGCTGCGACTTTACGATCCCAACGGCGGGGAAATTTTGCTGGATGACCACCCCATTCAAAAGTTGCAATTGCAAAATTTGCGCCAGCACATTGCCCTGGTCAGTCAGGACGTGTATTTATTCCACGGCACTTTAAAAGAAAACATTGCCTATGGACAAATGCAGGCCACCGACGCTGAAATTCAACGGGCAGCCAAACAGGCGGCTCTCCACGACTTTATTCTGACGCTGCCCGACGGCTACAATACCCTCGTGGGAGAACGGGGCATTAAGCTCTCCGGCGGACAGCGCCAGCGACTGAGCATTGCCCGGGCCCTGCTTAAAAATGCTCCCATTTTGATTCTGGACGAGGCCACCTCGGCCGTAGACACCGAAACCGAGCGCACCATCCAAAAAAATCTGAACCAGCTAGTAGCCGGTAAAACCGCCCTGATTATTGCCCACCGCCTGTCCACCCTGCGACAGGCCGATCGCATTCTGGTGCTCAGAGACGGTCAAATTGCTGAGTCTGGCAAGCACGAAGAACTGCTGCTCGAAGACGGCATTTACGCGGACCTCTGGCGGGTGCAACTGGGCGAGGGCTAACAAACCTGCTATAGTTCACAGGCCTCACGGTGATTAAGTCCATAAGGAAAAAAGTCATGTCAACCCGTTTTAAATCTGTCTGTAGCATTCTGGCCCTGAGTTTATTATTAAGCTGTGGCGAAGACCCGGTGAATTCGGGAGTCCAGGACGTCACTGCCCCCGTGGAATTATCCGGTAGTGACAAGCAGGCAGCGTCCCGCACTTTTATGGGCGTTTATTTACTGGGAAGTGACCTCGAAGACGGCAATGGTGACCCTGAGCGCGGGGGAGCCGGAACGGCAGATCTTCAGGAAATGGTAGCGGGTTATCAGGCGCTGAACGCCGAGCAAAAGTCTCAGGTCCACGTTTTTGTGGGCTTCGGCGGCGCCAATAAACCCGGCTGGCGCGGCATTCGCTATGCAGATATGCCCTGTATTGTGGAAGACGCTGATGACGGTACCTTTGGTAATGCGGACTGCTACAGTTTTGTGAACGAAAACGCCAATATGGGCGCTGAGGAAACACTGACAGCCTTTTTAACTGCCGCCAATCAGGAGTTGCAAGAAGGTGACAAAAGCACCATGATTTTCTGGGATCACGGCGCCTCTTACCTGGGATTTGGACCGGACATGAACCACATTCAAAACGGCACCCTCAAAATGGAAGATTTCACCACCAGCTTTACCAAAACCAATTCAAAGTATGACACCATTGGCTTTGACGCCTGTTTAATGGGATCTATTGAAGTGGCACAAACCATACACCCTTTCGCCAGATACATGGTGGCTTCTGAAGAGCTAGAACCCGGTCACGGCTGGGATTATGAAGATCTGGTGGGTTTCGCCGGAGCCAATCCGGAAGCAAGCCCTCTGGCCCTTGGAAAAAAATATGTGTCCAGTTTTATTAACAGTCCCAAGCACGATCACCCCAATAGCAATATCAAGACCCTTTCTCTGGTGGATTTGAGTCAGTATGAGCCCGTTGCCAACGCAGTAGAGGCGCTGGGTCAGGTGATGGAACAAGACATTGACACGTATTATCAGCCGCTGTTAACCGCCACTGCCCGCTCAGAGGGTTACGGCATTCAAAGCAAAGGAAGCGTCGAAATGGGAGTCGACCTGGTGCATCTGGCCAATAATATCAAATCCAGAAATCCCGAACTGGCCGCTCAAACAGATGCTCTGGTCGCTGCCATTAGTAATTATGTGATTGTATCTGAGCGGGACGACACACGCCCGAACGCCAGAGGAGTTTCTATTTTTTCACCCCGCTACACGGGCCCTGTGCAAAACGGGTCTTACAGCGAAGGTGCAGCGGCAAGTAAATCCTGGCGCGGGATGAGTCAACAATTTGTACAAAAGGGATTAAATGACACAGAAGATCCGCAGATTGCTGCGGTGGAAGGCTGTGGTGACGAGGATATTGGCTGTTTTCAGATCACGGACAACGTGGGCGTTTCTGAAGCCTTTTCTGTGAACGCGGTACTTGACCCCTCTGACGAGAACAACGTGATTGTGACCTCTACCATTAATATGCTTATTGGCAGAGAAGAAGACAGCGATGTGTTTCCGCTGCTGAAATGGGACGGCAGCGCAGCGGTATTGTGTAACGGAGCCTGTCAATCGGATTTCTCTAACCTGATAGGCATTCCCATCAATGTAGAAAACCTCACCGAAGACGGCAACATTCTTTCTTCGGCAGGAGGAACCCTCAATGATCAAACCGTCACCTTTTATTTCATTACGGATGACGATGGCGATATGAAAGATTTCTGGGCGGTTCCTTACCGTACCGATGCCAACGGCAATCCCATTATTAACAAAGAGCAACTCCCCATTGAAAACGGAGATACCTTGCGCTTTGAAAATCTGGAAATTAATATCAGCACCGGTGAAGAAACCTACGTCCTGGCCGAAGCCCTGACCCTCACCCAGGAACCCGTTTTTGACGAAGTGGTTCTGCCGGGCAATCGCTTCTATTTTGCGCTGGCTCTCGATCTCAACGGAAACGGTGCTATTTCAGAGCCGCAGATTGTCACCCCCTGACCTTCTCTGCTGGCCGCGTCAAAAAAATATTTAAGGTCCCGCTGACTTCTGCCGATAGATAACATAAGCCGCAATAAAGGAGCTTATGTTTTATGTCCCGAGGTTTTTACGCCGCCGCCTCCGCCATGATGTCAGATATGACCCGCTTTGACGTGGTGGCCAATAACCTGTCTAATATCAACACCACGGGTTTTAAGCGCTCTCAAAGCATTCACCACGATTTTCGCAACGGGTTTATTCAGCGCATTCACCGTGAACGTCAGTTGGCCAGTGTCAACGCCAACGGCGACTACGAGCAGCGGTCCGTGGATTTACCCCCCGCCCGTCTGGGCGAGTTGGGCACAGGAACGCTGGTACAACACAGTTTTGACGACTTTTCAAACGGAACCCTGACCCAAACAGAGGGCTCCTTTGATGTGGGCCTTCAGGGCGAGGGCTTTTTTGTGGTAGCGCAGGGTGCTCAACGCCTGCTGACCCGCAGCGGCGCTTTTCAACGCAATAACGAAGGCCTGCTGGTGAACGCCAGTGGACTGCCCGTCATGGGACAAAACGGGCCCATTACCATCTCAGATCGCTATCCGCTATCCGTTACAGAAGACGGTGCGCTGTGGCAGAACGGGGAATACCTGGACAGCCTGCGCATTGAGAACGTAGATAATCCTCAGCTGCTTCTGAATCAGGGCAGCCAGCTCTATGCGCCCCTGGAAAATCAGGACACCTTCGTGGTGGCTCCTCAGGTCAAACAGGGTTATTTAGAGCACTCCAATGTGGACGTGGCCACCGAAATGGTCACCATGATTTCGGCCCTGAGAGCCTATCAGATTTCTCAGAAGGCCCTGCAAAGTGAAGACGATATGACGGGAAAAGCCGTCAATACCCTTGGCCGCGTGGGCAATTAACCCGTGACCTTTGAAGAAAAAAGGAAGATTAAATTATGATTCGTGCGCTTTATACCGCCGCCTCCGGCATGAAGGCTCAGCAAACCAATTTAGACATTACCTCCAACAACCTGGCCAACGTCAACACCACGGGTTTTAAGGCTTTTAGAGCAGAATTTGAAGATTTACACTACCAAACCCTTCGTCAGGCAGGTTCTCAGGTGACCGCCAATATTACTTCTCCTGAAGGCACACAAATCGGGATGGGTTCTAACGTGGTGGGCACCCCCCGCCAATTTGCACAGGGCGATTTTCAGCTTACCGAAAACCCCTTTGATCTGGCCATTCAGGGAGACGGCTTTTTCAGAGTGATTCAGCCCAACGGAGCCAACGCCTACACCCGCGACGGCTCCTTCAAAACCGACGCCAACGGTATTCTGGTTACCGACAACGGCTACCGTCTGGATCCCACCATTAGTATTGACCCCAACGCCTCTAACGTGACCATTGGCGAAGACGGCAGCGTGTCTCAGACCGTGAACGGCCTCACCAGCATTGTGGGCCAAATTCAGCTGGTGCGCTTTACCAACCCCGTGGGATTAACCACCATTGGTAAAAATTTGTATCAGGCCACTCCCGCATCGGGCAACGAAGTGGTGGGCATTGCGGGCACCGATCCGGGTTTTGGCACCCTGGCTCAGGGCATGTTAGAAATGTCCAATGTGCGGGTGGCAGACGAAATGATTCGCATGATTGTGTCCATGCGCGCTTACGAAGCCAATTCAAAAGCCATTCAAACTGCCGACGACATGCTACAAGTGGCCAATAACGCCAAGCGTTAGGAAATAATCCATGAACAGTATTCATGAAATAGCATTAGCCACCTTACCCACACAGAGCCCCGGGTCGGCTGCCAGGCCACCGGCTTTTGACCTTAAACAATTCGCGGCTGCTCAGGGACACGTCGCGCAAAAGAGCACGGCTTTTGATGCTAAACCTCTTGATCCCAAAACAGTAGAGGCAGTGAAAGACTTTGAGGCCTTTTTTCTGGGACATATGTTTAAAGAAATGCGGGCCAGTCTGCCTGAAGGTGGGCTATTCCCCGAATCCAGCGAGTCGCGGATGATGCAAGACATGATGGATGAAAATATGGCGGAGCATCTGGCCCACAAGGGGCCGGGCGTGGGGTTAGCGCAGGTGTTAATGAAACAACTGCAGCAATCTCGCAGTTAGAGCAAGATTTCACGAAAGAAAAAAGCATCTCAGGCTATAATATAATCAGTTTGCAACGCTAAAAGGACTTTTTCATGTCAAATATCCAGATTAACAATACCCAGGTGAATATCACCATTAACCAGCCTGTACAGGCGCCACAGAGAGACCCCTTTTTACCCCCAGAAAGCCCCAGGCTGTCTGATTCAAAACCCATTTCTGATTCAGGCTCTCTTCAGGACATGGACAACGTCAATATTCGTTCAGATATTCGCTCAGACATTAGCTCCCCCACAAAGATTATGAAAAACATAGGCGGAGGTGCTCTGGTCGGCGGCACCGCCAGCACCTTAGCGGGTATCGCCGCAAAAGGCGTATTTACCGAGCATTACCACAAGCCCACCGCCGCCAGCATCGGTCTGGGCGTCGCCGTGGGTGCGGGCATTGGCCTGAGCAAAATAGAAACCGGCGATCAAAACATCAACACCGCCAAAAACGCTGTGGCCGGTGCCCTGATTGGGGGCGGCGCCGCGGGGATTGCTTCTGCTACCGCCAAAGCGGTTTTTACTGAACGACTGCACTCTCCTGGCGGTGTTTTGTTGGGTGCTTCACTGGGAACAGGGATTGCCCTGGCCAATAACACCTTAGAAGACGAAACCGCCAACGCCGCCAAAAACGTGGCCGCCGGCACTCTCATCGGCGGCTCCAGCGCGGGTATTGCCAGCAGTGTGGCCAGTTCTTTATTTACAGAACATATTCACGGGGCCTCTGCTTCTGGCACGGTGATGGGTGCAGCACTGGGCACAGGCATTGCGCTAATGAACAACGATTTTGGTAGCAAAGAAGCCAATAACATGAAAAATGTAGCCGCAGGTGCCCTCATTGGCGGTGGCACTGCGGGATTGGCCTCTGCCACCTTTGTTTCCATGGTGAGTGAGCGACTGACCGGTTACTCCCCCGTGGCGGCAGGCCTTGGTGCGGCGCTGGGTGCTGGCATTGCCGTCTTGAATATGGAAGAATAGCGGTCATACTGACTCATCACTCGTAGCGCAAAGCGTCCACGGGGTCGAGCTTAGAGGCTTTGTTGGCGGGGTACAGGCCAAAGAAAATGCCCACCCCCGCCGAAAACAAAAATCCACCGATAATGGCGCCTTTTGATAAAACAAAGGGCAGCCCCATAAAACCGGTGGCCAGTTTGGTAACGCCTACCCCGAAGACAATACCCAGAGCTCCGCCGGCCAGAGACAGGGTACCCGCTTCAATTAAAAACTGGGTCAAAATGTCCCGGCGTGTGGCCCCCATGGCTTTCCGAATGCCGATTTCACGGGTTCGCTCGGTCACCGATACCAGCATAATATTCATAATGCCAATACCCCCCACAATCAGTGAAATAGAGGCAATGCCTGCCAGCAGGTAGGTAAAGACCCGCGTAATGCTGCCAACGGTTTCTAAAATTTCCGCCTGGGTTTGCACCTTGAAGTCATCGTCGTCGTCAGGACGCAGGGCGTGTCGGTAGCGCAAGCGGGTGCGAATCTGCTCTTCTACAATAGGCAACAGATTTTCGTTTTTGGCCTGTACCAGCAGTGAATTTAAACCCTTGGCGGCTTTTAAGGTTTGCTGAAAGGTGCTCACCGGCATAAAAGCCTGACTGTCGGCGGAGCCAAAGAGACCTGAGCCCTGCTTTTTGAGCACCCCGATAATGCGGTAGCGCTGGTTGCTAATACGCACCTTTTGACCCACCGGTTCCACCAGCGTATCTTCAAATAAATCATTGGCCAGTTCTGCCCCCAGCACAATCACCCTGGCCGCCGTGCGATCTTCTTGCTCTGTAAAAAAGCGCCCGCGGGCCACCGTCAGATTTTGCGACTGCTTGATGGTCACATTCGAACCCAAAACAGAAGCGGGCATGGTGTTGCGTCGAAATTTGAGGGTTCCCTGTAAAAAAGCGTTGGGTGACACATAGCGCACTCCCGGAATCACCTCTAGTGATCGCGCGTCTTCCAGATCGATAATACTGCCGGAGTTACGCCCCCCCCCGAAGTCCCGGCTTTTGGGGTTTCCGGGGGTAATCACCAATACATTAGCACCGAGCCCCTTCACCTGATCCGTAATGGAAGCCTGAGATGCCTGGCCCAGACCAATCATCACAATGACCGAAAATACGCCAATCACAATGCCTAGCGTGGTTAAAAAGGCCCGCACCTTGTTCATAAACAGCGCTTCAAAGGCCATGCGGAAAAACTTATCCACGGGCTTCACCTGCGTTTTCTAGCACCACCTGCTCTTGCTCCACCGTCTCATCAGAGATAACGCGCCCGTCCTGCATGCGAATCACCCGACTGCAGTAATGGGCAATTTCCGGTTCATGAGTCACAATCATAAGGGTTAAGCCCTGCGCGTGTAAATCCTGAAATACGCGCATAATTTCAAGGCCGGTGCGGGTATCAAGAGCCCCCGTGGGTTCGTCGGCCATAATGAGCGTGGGAGTATTGACCAGAGCACGGGCAATGGCCACCCGCTGCTTTTGCCCCCCCGAAAGCTCCGTGGGCCGGTTTTTGAGGCGGTCGCCAAGGCCCACCTGTGACAGTGCTTTTTCAGCACGAATTTTGCGCTGCCGGGGAGACACGTCCGCGTAAATCAGCGGCAGTTCCACATTTTGCTGGGCCGAATACCGGGGCAAAAGGTTAAAATTTTGAAACACAAAACCCAGTTTCTGGTTGCGAATATGGGCCAGCTGGGGATCTTTGAGGGTGGACACATCCTGTCCATCCAAAAAATATGCACCGCTGGTCTGGCGATCCAGACAGCCCAAAATATTCATTAAGGTAGATTTCCCGGAACCGCTGGTGCCCATGATCGCAATCATTTCCCCCGTGTGCACTTTTAAGGAAATATCGTGAAGGGCGTGAAATTCTACCGCTCCCCGGTAAATTTTGTTTAGATCACGGGTTTCCATCACACAGTGCGTCTGTGCTTCCTTCAAACCCTTAACCCCCGCCTGCGGTTTCATCGGTCGAATTCTCGGTCGTCGTTTCTGAGGTAGCTTCTCCCAGGACCACCTTTTCTCCGGCTTTCACCCCGCGGGTGATTTCGATTTTATCCAGGGTGGACAATCCCAGGGTCACTTTTCTGTCCTGAGGCTCACCCTGCTCGTCCAGAATTTTCACGTAGAAGTTATCGTCTTTGCGCTCCACGGCACTCAGCGGCACCGACAACACGTTTTCTTTGCGGGTGGCGGTAATCTGGGCATCACCACTCATGCCGGGCTTGATTTTGAGTTCTGGATTCTGAAACCATACCCGAATGGGGTACACCTGCACATTTTCAGCGCCTTCTATACTGGCCTGGCTCATGCTGCTGACACTTCCCTGATAGGGGGTGTCAGGATAGGCGTCAAAAGTGATATTGACAGTGGCGCCCACCTTGACCCGGGGGAAGTCCAGTTCGTTCAGAGACAACACCAGTCGCAGGTCCTGAAGATCCTGAAAATCGGCCAGGGGGGCAGCCGGAGCGGCATAGTCACCCCGATTCACCAGCCAACGGGTAATAGAACCGTCAAAGGGTGCAAACACTTCGCTCTGACGCAAATTTTCCCGGGGCAAGGCCACATTAGCAACACCCTGCTGCTGGGCCGTATTGAGGGCGGTCAGGGCCTGGGTCAACCGCTGCTGGGCCTGCACCACCTCGGGACGGCTTTCGGTGGCCTGAGAGAGGCGACTCTGAGCGTTTGTGAGATCTAGCAGCGCCTGATCTAGCTGCTGCTGCGCCTGCTGATAGGCCTGAGCACTGATGACCTTTTCACGGTATAAGCGTTCGCTGCGCTGCTTTTCCTGGCGCAGAAAGAACAGGCTTTCTTCAGCCTTTTGTAACTGATTGCGCAGATTCACCAGATTATTCTGAGCCTGTACGCGAGCTTCTGCCAGAGAGGTTTGGGCCAGATTGCGCTCCACACGAGCCTGTTCAATCGCCGTATTGCGCTGGGTGCGGGCCTGATCCAACTGAATGCGATAGGTGCTGTTATTCACCTGCAACAGGCGAGTCCCGCGGGGTACCCGCTTGTTTTCGGGTACGCTACGTCCCAGAATTTGCGTGGCCACTGAGGCTTTCAGGGTCACCTTTCGCTCTGACTCCACTACCCCGCTTACATCCACTGTAGACACCAGGGTTTCCGGCGTGAGGGTGAGCGTTTCATAAGCAGTAACGCCCTGACGATTCCAGCCCAGAAAAGCCGCTACCCCTAGCAGCACAAACACAATACCAATGGCCAAGTAACGTTTAGGCACCCCGAACATGTTTTACTCTGTATCCCAGGGTGGTGAGGTGTCTGATCCGGGAGCCGTGGCTGAGACCGGCGCTTCGGTTTCCATGGCTGCCAGCGCTTTGCTCATTTCCTTGATTTCTCCCAGGCGATTCTGGCACAAGTACAGTAATTTGCTGAGCATTTCTTTTTCTTGCTGCAGGGCTTCAGCGGTAATTTCACCGCCGGACTGCTGCTGAGCATAGAGCAATTGGCCATACATTTGATACAAACTTTCCGGCAGCCATTGTAAAGGTGTGGCTTCGGCAGTGGCCGGACTCGAAGGCGGTGTGGCCTCTTTAATAATTTCGAGGACTTCCGTGAGTTTCTCTGGCGGCAGGCTGTTGCTTGTGAGGGCCTGCCGCTCTTCCACTTCCTGGCTATAGCACACGTGATTGGGGCCGTGACCAAATTGCTTTCCGTCCAGTTCGCACACTTCTTCG
>CAYFGW010000140.1:0-13136 GCA_964342365.1 uncultured Candidatus Sericytochromatia bacterium
AGAGGTGAGGGCACTGGTAATGGCCAATCCTGCAGAAGGGCCGTCCTTGGGAATAGCGCCTTCGGGCACGTGAATATGCACATCGGTATTGGCAAAGCGTTCAGGCTTGATTTTGAGTTTTTTGGCCCGCTGCTGAACGCAGGCCATGGCCAGCTGCATGGACTCCTTCATGACGTCGCCCAGATTGCCGGTGGTGTGCAATTTGCCTTTGCCCGGTGCCAGAGCCACTTCAATGGGCAATACGGACCCACCGGTGGAGGTCCAGGCCAGGCCATTTACCAGACCCACCAGCGCTTTTTTCTGACTGCGCACGCGGTGGTGACGGGGCGGCCCCAGAATATCGCGGTAGCTTTTGAGGGTTTGAAAGCGTTTGGCATATTTTTTGCCTTCTACTTCCTTGCGGGCCAGATATCGGCACACGCGCTCAATATGGCGCTCCAGTTCTCGCACACCCGCTTCACGGGTATAGCCGGAAATCAGATGTTCTATGCCTTTATTGGTAAAAGAAATATGCTTGCCCGCCATGCCACTGTTTTCTAAGAGCTTCGGGATCAAATGTTCTCTGGCAATGGCCAGTTTTTCCTGCTCGGTGTAGCCGCTGAGTCGCACAATGTTTAAGCGATCTCTGAGAGGCCCGGGAATTTCGTGCTCAGCATTGGCGGCACATACAAACATGACCTGGGAAAGGTCAAAAGGCACTTCCAGATACAGATCCCTGAAGGCATCATTTTGCTCAGGATCGAGCACTTCTAAGAGGGCAGAGGAGGGATCACCGTTCATGCGACGGGTGAGTTTATCCAATTCATCCAGTAAAATCACGGTATTTTTGGTACCCGTGCGCTGCAGCGCCTGAATTAAGCGACCGGGCATGGCACCCACATAAGTGCGACGATGACCTCTGATTTCGGCGTCATCACCAAGGCCACCGAGGGCTACGCGCTCAAATTTACGCCCTGTGGCCGCAGCAATACTCCGGGCCAGAGAGGTTTTACCCACACCCGGAGGTCCCACCAGGCAAAGCACGGAACGGGGAGGCGTCTGGGTTAAAATTTGTACCGCCAGATATTCTAAAATGCGGTCTTTGACCTTACTCAGGCCATAGTGTTCTGTATCTAGATGATCGCTGGCTTCTAATAAATCTGGCTGCGGAAGAGGATCATCTTGCCAGGGAAGTTCTAGAAGGGTGTCTAAGTAGGTGCGAATCAGACCGCTTTCTGCTGAGGATTCGGGCATTTTCTCCAGACGCCGATACTCTTTTAAGGCCTTTTTACGCGCTTCTTCCACGGGAATGGCGGCCAGTTTTTCACTGTACTCATCATGAGACTCATCATCTCCCAGTTCTTCTCTGATCTGGCGAATTTTTTCGCGCAGAAAAAACTCTTTTTGATGCTCATCTACTTTTTGCTTGATTTTGCCGTGAATATTGTTTTCAATATTTTGCAATACCATGGCTTTGCTGAGCAGTTTGCCCGCCATTTCAAGGCGTTCATAGATATCGAGACATTCTAGAATCGCCTGTTTTTCAGCCACTTCCGCCGGGACATAAGCAGCAATCATATCGGCCAGTGTACCGGGGTCTTCAATAGGAGGCACCTGTTCTTTGACGTCGGGCAAGTGCTGCTGTGCCTGCTGCATAAATTGCTCAAACTGCTGCATCATCAGCTTGAGCATAACTTGCTGTTCGGGATTGGGCTCGCGGTCTTCTCCCGTAATCACGCCAAAGCGCCCCTGCAAATGGCTGTCATGGTCTTGCCAGCGGGTCAAACGCACCCGATCTCGACATTCCACCATAATTCGGCTGCTGCCATCGGGCAAACGCAGGGTTTGCAAAATATGCACAATCACGCCAATGCGTGGCAGTTGTGAGGCCTCAGGGTAACCGTGCCGCAAATCCTGCTGCGCCAGCAACACCACCTGATGATCCGCTTCCATGGCCGCATCCAGAGCGTGCAAGGACGCGGGGCGGGCAATAAAAAGCGGAAGAATCATGCGGGGAAACACCACCAGATCTTTGATGGGAATCACCGGGCGAAGCTGGGTTTTAAGACGCGGTTTAGCAGCGGTTTTCTTTTGAGATGCAGTAGTCACTTATGCAATTTCGTCCTGAGGCGGCTCATTCTTTTTTAGCAGAATATCAATAACCTTACCTTCTTCACGATCTTGTAGCCACTCTTCGGTCACTACACATTCCTTCAGTTCCTCATGAGAAGGCGCTTCATACATCACGTCCAGCATCACTTCTTCCACAATGGCTCGCAGGGCACGGGCACCGGTTTTGCGCTTCTGGGCCTCTTCCACAATCATGTCCATGGCTTTATCGGTGAAGTCTAATTCCACTCCATCCATAGCCATCAGTTTTTTGTACTGCTTGATAATGGCGTTCTTGGGTTCAGACAGAATCTGACGCAGGGCTTTTTTGTCGAGCGGATTTAGAGTCACCGCCATGGGAACCCGACCAATAAATTCGGGAATCAGGCCGTACTTCAGCAAATCTTCGGGCAGAAGCTTACTGTAAAGCTCCGCCACGTGCTCTTCGCTGTCTTTTTGAGAAACAATATCAGCACCAAAGCCCATGGATTTTTCGTCCACGCGGGCTCCAATTACTTTTTCCAGGCCTACAAAAGCCCCGCCGAGAATAAAGAGAATATTGGAGGTGTCAATTTGAATAAACTCCTGATAGGGGTGCTTCCGCCCGCCCTGAGGGGGCACATTCGCAAGGGTGCCTTCCATCATTTTGAGCAGGGCCTGCTGAACCCCTTCGCCGGACACATCGCGGGTAATGGAGGGGTTTTCAGACTTGCGAGCTACTTTATCCACTTCGTCAATGTAAATAATGCCGCGCTCGGCTTTTTTTACATCAAAGTCAGAGGCTTGCAGCAAACGCAACAGAATATTTTCCACGTCTTCACCCACATAGCCCGCTTCTGTGAGACTGGTGGCATCAGCAATGGCAAAGGGCACATTCAGAATTTTGGCGAGGGTTTGTGCCAGAAGGGTTTTTCCTGAACCGGTGGGGCCCACCAACAGAATATTGGACTTCTGGATTTCCACTTCGTCACTGGACTCATTGCTGGCTAAGCGCTTGTAGTGGTTATAGACCGCCACGGAGAGTACCTTTTTTGCCCGTTCCTGACCAATAATATACTCACCCAGATGATCCCAGATTTCTTTGGGCTTGGGCAGGTCTTTTACCTCAATATTGTCCACCGCGTCGGCCTTGGCGGACACTTCAGCGTCATAGAGTTCTTCCTCCAGGATTTCGTTACACAGATCAACGCACTCGTTGCAGATATAAACGCCAGGGGCTGCAATGAGCTTGCGCACCTGATCCTGACTCTTGCCGCAGAAAGAGCATTTGGGTTGGTTGTTTTTATACTTTGCCATAACGGACTCCAGTACTTTGGATATTTATTCTTCGGAAGTCGTCTCTTCAGACGGGGTTTCGTCCTTGCGATCTTCTTCCATTTCCTGCGCCTCTTTAACGGCTTCAGACATAATGCGTTTATCTACCAGACCGTAAGCTTCTGCAGCTTCAGCAGTCATGTAGAAATCACGATCGGTATCAGCCTTGATGCGGTCTACATCCTGGCCGGTGTGTTTAGACAGTACGGTATAAATGCGCTCACGCATTTTCAGAATTTGTTCGGCCTGAATCTCAATATCAGTGGCCTGACCGGTGGCTCCACCCTGATTCTGATGCAGCATCACCCGTGAGTTAGGCAGGGCCATACGATTGCCTTTTTTGCCCCCCGCTAAGAGTACGGCGGACACGCCCACTGCCTGTCCCACACAAATGGTGGTGACGGGAGCTTTGATGTGCTGCATGGTGTCATAAATAGCAAAGCCAGCGGTAAAAGAACCGCCGGGGCTATTGATATAAAGCTGAATTTCTTTGTCGGGATCGTCGGACTCTAAAAAGAGCATTTGAGCGACCGTGAGGTTGGCCACCATATCATTGATGGGGGTACCCAGAAAAATAATACGAGACTTCAGCAGACGAGAGTAAATGTCGTACTGACGCTCTCCGCTTCCGGTTTGTTCAATAACTTGTGGGACATAAGCGCTTTCAGGAATACGTTCGGCTTGAGACATGGTGTTTTCCCTTTGTTTTCTTTTACCTTCAGTATACCTGAGTCAAAAGGTGGATGACAACCGTCTCTGTGGCGCAGTACCGCGTGTTTTCTGGCTTTTAAGCAACAACTACTTCTGCCAAAGTGCTCATCCGCAGTTCGCGTCCTTGCAGGCCAATATGATGCAAGAGTTCCCAGTCACTCCGGGGACCTTCCAATACATTCACCAGATCTTTGGCCAATGCCAGAGCGGAATCACCAGATACCCTAAAGCCGTTTTCTCCGGAGATAAGCCCCGGTAAATCACACTGACTACAGGTTAAAAATCCCTGCTCCATGGCTGTCAACAAATGCGGATCTTCTGCGTGGGTGGCCAGATAAATATGCGGTTCCTGATTATACAGATAGTGAGTAATGCCCCCCTGCAAATACGCCACCTGATCGTGACTGTAAAGGGCGAGACGTGCGAGCATATCATTGTCAAGAGCGGGATGCTGTAGCACCTGCTGATCGCTGTTAAGCAGTACCAGATTGTAATCGTAATACAAACCTGACTTTGCCCACGCTTCAATAATCTGGTCGCGAGCATCGCCCTCTGCGGCCGTCATCATGATAGGTTGATGGTAATAGGCATAGGCAATTTGCCGGGGAGAATCGTCTTCATACAGACATTCAAGAGCCTCAAGATAGTTCTCTTCGTGCTGCAAAACGGTTTTTTCTTTCAAAGGAGCCATCACAAGGTGCGCAGGCAGAGCAGTTTTTTGGATCCGTGCTGTGTTAGAAAGTGATGTGGATGCAACTGCTGATAACGCCATAAAGTGATCTCCCATAAACTGTTTTTTAACAGTTATAAGTCTAGCGGCTTGTGCATAAAAAGCGCGTAAATATTTGAGAAATCCCTATAAAAAAGCCGTCAAGAACCCGTCTGCTCGAAACTTTCTTTTTTTTCTTCCAGTTCTAGCCAGCGTATTTCGGCTAACTCCAGCTCTTCCTGGCATTCACCGTAACGCTCAGACAAACGCTGGAGGGTCCCCACACCTTCTGCGGTGTTTAATTCTGCTTCCAGAGATTTGAGCTCCGTTTGCAGCTTTTCCATATCTGTTTCCAGAGACTCCAGCTCCCGCTCTTCCTTCCAGGACAGTTTCTGTGAACGTTTTTGTGTGCGGGGCGTTTGCGGCCTGGGCTTCTCTTCAGAAGGCGGCGGTTGCTGCTGCTCTTCCCAGTAGCGAGAATAACTATTGGGAAAGTATTTCACCTGCTGATCTTCAAATACAAACAGGTGTTCCACCAGTTTGTCCATAAAATAGCGGTCGTGAGATACCACCAGCAAACAGCCTTTAAACTCTGCCAAAAAGCTTTCTAAAACCTGAATGGTTTGCATATCCAGATCGTTGGTGGGTTCGTCCAGAATCAAAAAATTGGGATTGGTCATGAGCAAGGTGAGCAGGTAAAGCCTACGTTTCTCGCCGCCGCTTAGCAAAGACACCCGCTTAAAATGGGTTTCCGGTGGAAATAAAAAACGTTCTAAAAGCTGAGCTGCGCTCAGGGTTTTGCCTTTTTTGAGGGGCAGATATTCTGCCACATCTTTGACCACATCCAGAATGCGTTGATCTTCGGTGAGGGAAATACCCTGCTGACGGTAATACGCCCAGCGCACGGTTTCACCCCACTCCACATTCCCCGTATCAGCGGGTGTTATGCCGGTAATCACATTCAAAAAAGTGGATTTTCCCGTGCCGTTGCGGCCAATAATGCCAATGCGGTCGCCCTTATTAAAAGTGTGGTTTACCTGTTTAAAAAGACATTTGTCCCCCAGAGACTTGCTCAGGTTGTCAATATTTAAAATATTGCCACCAAGCCGCTGCATCACAATTTCCATTTCCAGCGCACTTTGATCGGGGGCACTGGCTTTAAGATCGTCCACTAATGTATTGAAAGCTTCCACACGGGATTTGGACTTGGTACCCCGGGCCCGGGGCTGTTTGCGCATCCACACCAACTCTTTGCGATACATATTGAGGGCACTTTCACGGTTCTTGGCCGCCTCTAAAGCACGGCGGGCACGTCCCGAAAGGTAATCACTATAGTTGCCCTCATAGGCAAAAAAATCGCCGCGGTCCATTTCAAAAATGCGGTTACAAATGGCTTCTAAAAAGTAGCGGTCGTGAGTCACCATAAAGAGAGTTTGCTGACTCTGAGCCAGCTGCTGTTCCAGCCATTCGATCATGTCCAGATCCAAATGGTTGGTGGGTTCATCCAGAATCAGTAAGTCTGGAGACTCCAACAGGGCGCGTACCAGGTCAATACGTCGTCGCTGACCGCCGGACAGTTGCCCCACGGGCTGGGTCAATTGATCCAACTGCAGCTGAGACATCATGCGCTGCATATGCTGTTGCAAGGTCCAGCCGTCATGCTTTTCAATATTTTCAAGCGCTTTTTGCAAAGCGTCTGTTTGCCCGGTGCTCTGCGCCTTTTCATAAGCACTCAGAGCCTTCATAGCGGGCAGATCTGCCTGCATAACGGCTTCTCTGACACTCAGATCAGGGTCAATGCGAGGCTGCTGAAACACGTAACCTACCCGAATACGAGGGTCAAATTCAATGCAGCCCGCGTCCGCCGGATCACTGCCCGCCAGCGCGCGAATGAGCGTGGATTTACCGCTGCCGTTGCTGGCCACAAGGGCTACTTTATCGCCGGGGTGAACCGAAAAACTAAGATCCTGAAAAAGAACTTTATCGTGGTAGGCTCGGGTCAATTCCGTCACCCGTAAGAAAGGAGGAGCTGTCATGATTATTTTTCCGTAGAAGTTGTTGTGTTAGCAAGCAGCTGAATCAGGCTCTTACTATGATGCAGAGCGACCCCTGCAAACGCCGGATCTTCAGCCAGCGCATCGTTCATCTGATTCAGCACCCGCTGCAAAGGCTGAGCTCCTTTTTTGGCAAAACTCAGCTGCTCTGATTTTACCTGAGCATAGGGAGTCAGGGGCCAGAACAGGGGAGAACTTTGCTGTCCGCGAGTCAGTACGGGGGGCAAGGGTTCCCCCGCCTGTAGCAACTGGTACTGCCAGCGGTCTTCTACCTGGAACATCACCAGTGCTGTGTCTGAGGGACGATTAGGTTGAGGCTCTCCTTTAAAAAGGAATAGCTCTTCATCGGGCAAGGCCATGGTTTCAAGACCAATATACACTTTTTTCTGTCGGGGACGGGCATAGTTAAGCTCCGTGAGCGCACTTTCATAAATACCGCTTTTGCCCCAGAACTGAGTTTTGTAATCCATCAGTGCCACATAATCGCTGTAATCTTGTAAATGGGCCTGTAAGGACTGCGCTTTTCCATCTACCGCTATGTCAAGAGGCTCTCCGGTAAACTCATCGGGCATATCCAACCAGAAGGGCAGAGAAAACCCCAGGGGAAGACTCATAAGCTGACTGCGCCAGTGCATGGTTTTTGCCAGCTGTACATAGTCCCTGAGAATCTGGTTTTGCTGTGCCCCAAAAAAGCCCGGGAGTAAATAGGGCTCAATATCGTAATGAATACCGTCAAAGCGAGCTTCGGCAGTTCGGGCTTGCTGGTATAACGCCAGATTACTCAGAGTATTTAGCACCTTGTCATGATTTTTAGCCAGGGCAAAGTGCGGATCACCGTCCAAAGCATGCACTTCGATCTCTGATTGATGGAAGGTCTTAATGAGCTCAGGCAGGGCCGTGGAGATGTCAAAGTTTTGCGGCAGCTGGAGAAAAACGGTGTTGACCTTTGCGGCGCGTAAGGCCATCACCAGAGGCGGCCAGCGAGAAGGGTCTTTCAGCAGTTCTTCGGTCTCCCAGACCCAGGTGCTGTACTGAGCCGGTGACACGACAGACTGAGTTTTAAAGTCATCGGCAGGAGGTACAGCAGGCGGAGTGGCCTTGTGCAAGGACAAATCCCGCAAACGAATCAAACTTTTGCCGGAGGTTTCTGCCTGAAGCACCAGCGTGGCCAGATTGGACATGTCCAATCTACCGGGCAATTTTTCAGTATCTAGCGGAACAATCACCTGACGCCATTGTTCTGGCACCACGCCCTTTTTTTGCTCTTCAGCTTGCGTATTGGAAACTTGCGGCGCCAGATAATTGGTTAAAGGCCCGATATCCTGCGCGTCTTCTTTGGCAAACCATTTTTGGTCCGACAGCTTCAGGCGATAATCTCCCTGTCCCTTTACCCAGAAAGACAAATAGGTGACTGCGCTTGCATCCAGAAAGGTGTGCTTCTGTGCCGTAAATTGTCCCAGTTGAATCCAGAGCCCCGCATAGCCAGGGGACTTGAGATCCACACCAAGGGCCAGACCCTGAGCCGTCATTTCTGCTTCTGCATAAGCAGGAGCCTTCGTAAAACTGCCAAAGCGACCGCCCAGCTGGTTAAGCACCCCGTGGGTCAGAGCACTAATTTTAAAATGATCTGCAGAAGCTTCTTTAGAAACGTCTTTGAGAAAGGGCGCAGGTTTTGCTGACACGTTTACAGACTGCGTCGGTTTGCGCGGAATGCTTTGACGCAGACGACTTAAATAGGTGTGTTCAGGATGACGGGTCACAACCCCAAAACGAAGGTTCGCCGGGTTGTCAATATCCCAGGCACTCAAATCAATGGGAGCGGCAAAAGCGGTGGAAGAATAAGCGGCCATTAACACAGCACCCGCAAAACATTGCGTAAGCCGAACCCGGATGTTTTGTGCTTTGCGTTGTCCATTTTTCATATACTCACCTGCTTATAACAATAGCGACAGCATGGCTGTCGCTATCACCGTACATGCTTTTGCAAGAAAGTGTACAGTCTTTTGTGGGTAGAGGCGGATCCGTCAGGATTCCTGAAAGAGTGCTTCCGGCTGATGGGCTCTTAAAATACGCTGGGCTGCGCCGAGACGATTGCGCTCAGTGCCCTCTGTTTCATAATGGGCTTCCACAAAAAGAAGGGCTTTGCCTTCCTTGAGGGCCTTTTCGTAGGTTTCTGCGTGCTCTCTGGGAAGTCCCATGTCATTAAAATAACCCACCAGTCCGCCAGCCACACTCCCCGCTGCAGCCCCCGCAGTGAGTGCACCAAGACCTGAAGCCACAGCACCCACGCCCAGAACAGGTCCTATACCCGGTATCAGGGTAGCTGCCGCTCCGGCAATCATTCCCATAATGGCTCCGGCCACCGTATTGGTTTTAAGGGCATCGGCGGATTTTACGCTAACGTGTACGTCATCAGGAAGCGCTTTCTCAAACTCCTCTGGTTCTACTACATCCACGGTCTGATGTTGCTGGAATTTATCCGGGGCCACGCTGGCATTTTGCCACTGGGTCTGCTCAATGGGCGCACCCGAGAGAGGAGCGGCCAACGGCATGGGAGGAACAGCGGTAGCGGGACCTTTTTCCCATGCTTCGCGCACCACGGGTTGCATCAGCACCGATAATTCATTTTCGTCAAAGCCCGCTTCGTTGAGTTCATGAAGGGTGGCCTCCAGAGCGTCTCGCTGCTCAAAAATGGCTACCCAACGATGGGTTCCTTCCTGGATAGGTTCTGCGTCTACGGGCTTTTTGGGACCGGTTTCTGTAGGGATGTTGACTCTGGACATAGATAGACTCCTGGTGTTTTATTCTTATCGTAGCCAAAAAAACGTTAATCAAACGTTAGATCAGATGTTAAAAAAACGTAAAAAAGCACGGCCTTTTCAACCCCAAACTTAAAATCAGGTAAAATGAAGTAGAAACACATGTTGTATGGAGACTCAATGATGTCGGTAATTGCCCCCCAAAAACTTGAAAACACCCCCGAAGCCCTGCGTGAATCGATTGTGAATCACGTGCGCTATTCTCTGGGAAAACCCTTTGAAAACCTGTCGGCTCACGATGTCTTTATGGCAGTTTCTCTGGCCGTACGGGATCGCCTGGTGGATCGCATGCTCACCACGGAACAGCGTTATCAGGACACCGGAGCCAAGCGGGTCTTTTACCTTTCTATGGAATTTTTGATGGGACAATCTCTGTCCAACAACCTTTATAATCTGGATATCATTGAAAACGCGCGTATTGCCCTTGACGAACTGGGCCTGGACCTGGACGCCATCTGTGAGAACGAACGGGACGCCGCCCTGGGCAACGGCGGATTGGGCCGCCTGGCCGCCTGCTTCCTTGACTCCATTGCCACGCTTAATATGCCCGGTTACGGCTACGGCATCAATTACCAGTACGGCTTGTTTCGTCAGCAAATTCAGGACGGCTACCAGTTAGAACACCCCGATGCATGGATGGAAGAAGGCAACCCCTGGGAACTGGAGCGCAATAACGATGCCTGCTTGATTCCCGTTTACGGCCGCGTGGAACACGCCATGGATAAAGATGGCAATTACAGCCCCACCTGGGTGAACTGGCGCGTCATTGTGGGAGTCCCCTACGATATGCCCATCGTGGGATATGGCGGTCATACGGTAAATTATCTGCGTTTGTTTACCGCCAAGTCCTCGAGTGATTTTGACATGAAAATTTTTAATAAGGGTGACTATATCCGCGCGGTGGAACAAAAAATCTCCAGCGAAACCATTTCCAAAGTGCTATATCCTTCGGACTCCGTAGAGTCCGGTAAAGAACTGCGCCTGCTGCAAGAGTATTTCCTGGTGGCCTGTGCCCTGCGGGATATTTTAAGAAAATTCAAGCGTCAGGGTTATGAGGTTCACCAACTTCCCGAAAAGAACGCCATTCAACTGAACGACACCCACCCAGCCCTCACCACCGCTGAACTGATGCGCGTGCTGGTAGACGAACACGAAATGCAGTGGGATGACGCCTGGGATATTACCACCCGTACTCTGGCCTATACCAACCACACCTTATTACCCGAAGCCCTCGAAAAGTGGTCGGTAAAACTCATGCAAAAGGTACTGCCCCGCCATCTGCAGATTATTCACGAAATTGACCGCCGCTTCAGTGCCCTGGCAGAAAGCACCTGGCCAGAAGATCCCATGACCCTACAAAAGGTGTCTATTTTTGAGGGAGAGGGCGATTTTCAGCAGGTGCGCATGGCCCATCTGGCCATTATTGGCAGCCATTCGGTGAACGGCGTCTCGGAACTACACACCGAACTCATTAAAGAAACTCTCGTCCCCGAATTTTACGAGCTGTGGCCCGAAAAATTCAACAATAAAACCAACGGTGTAACCCCCCGCCGCTGGCTGCTCAAGGCCAACCCCGAGTTATCGACCCTGATCACCCAGAAAATTGGCCGCCAGTGGATCACCGATTTAACCTGCTTAAAAAAATTAGAGCCCTGCGCCACAGACCGCAGCTTTCAAAAGCACTTTATGGCCATCAAAGCCGAAAACAAACGCAAGCTGGCAGAAGTCATCAAAGAAACCACCGGCTATACAGTAGACCCTACGTCTATGTTTGATGTGCAAATCAAGCGAATTCACGAGTATAAGCGCCAGCTTCTGTGCCTGATGCATGTAATTTACGAGTATTTGCGCATCGTGGAAGACGGTATTGACGTCACCGTTCCCCGCACGTATATTTTTGCGGGTAAAGCGGCACCGGGTTACTGGGCAGCCAAACAAATTATTAAACTGATCAATGCCGTGGCCAAAGTAGTCAACACCGATGAACGGGTGGGCGATCAGTTAAAAGTGGTATTCATTCCCGATTACCGCGTGTCGCTGGCAGAAAAAATCATTCCCGCAGCGGATGTGTCTGAACAAGTGTCTACCGCAGGCAAAGAAGCCTCGGGTACGGGGAATATGAAGTTTGCCATGAACGGCGCGCTCACCATTGGTACCCTGGACGGGGCCAACGTGGAAATCCGTGAAGAAGTGGGCGAAGACAATATCTTTATCTTTGGTCTAAAAGCCGATGAAGTGAACGCCCTGCGCAGTAAAAATGAGTACAAGCCCTGGACCTTTTATGAAGAGAACCAAAACGTCCAACGGGTGGTAGATACCCTCAATTCCACCATTTTCTGTGCCGATGAACCCGGCCTCTTTGAGTGGCTTTATGAAACCCTCACCACCCAGGATCCTTACTTCCATCTGGCGGACTTCCAGTCATATATTGATGCCCAGGAACGGGTAGGACAAACCTATCTTCAGCCCGATGTATGGGCCGAAAAAGCCGTCTTAAACACCGCGCGCATGGGCAAATTCTCCAGCGATCGCACCATTTCTCAGTATGCCAACGACATCTGGGGAGTGGATTCCGTACTGTAATACGTGGTTGAATACAAATAAGAACACAACTTTTTAGCGAGGTGAGCCCCCATGTACAGCATAAACCTGTCCAGACTCAAAATATTGACCCTGAGCAGTGTGAGTAGCCTGTTTATACTGGCCACCGCTGCACAAGCGGGCCCCTTTTCTAAAATGTTGAACGCCCTCGATAAAAACAAGGATCAGGCCATTAGCTTTAGCGAAATGAAGGCCACAGTGGATCCTTTCTTTACCAAAGCCGATACCAACAAAGACGGCTTTATTTCGCCCAAAGAGCACGCGCAAGCCGTCAAAAAGCTAGAAGCCAAAGAAAAAGCCCGCCGCATGCGCGAATTTAAGCGCCAGGACAAAAACAAGGATGGTAAGGTGTCCCGCAAGGAAATGCACAAACACCTGTACACCTTTTTTCAATTTATGGACAGCAGCAAAGACGGCAAAATCACCATCGGCGAAATGCGCATTCAGGGCGTGAAAGCCATGATGGATTCCCGCTTTAATTAAATTGACGATGAAAAAGCATCCTCTATTTGAGCATATTTCCCAACAAAAAGTGCTGCCTATCCTGCGTTTGAAAGATCCCGATACGGCATTGTCTCTGAGCAAATGCGTCATCAAAAGTGGTTTTTCGGTGCTTGAAATCACGCTGAATACGCCCGGTGTTTTTGAAGTGGTGCAAGAACTCAAAAAAGACCACCCCTTTGTGGGTGTGGGCACCATACGCAGCCTTGAAGACGCCCGGCAAGCGTGGTCTGCGGGTGCGGTGTTTCTGGTGTCACCGGGCTGGAGTGCGTCTATTGCCAAGTTTTGCCTCGAAAAAGGTCTGGTTTACCTGCCGGGATTATTTCCCCCCAGTGAGGT
>CAYFGW010000141.1:0-13103 GCA_964342365.1 uncultured Candidatus Sericytochromatia bacterium
TTCTCGGCGAATCACCATTCTTTCGGGGGATGTGCACTATTCTTTTGTCTACGACGTGGTGCTCCGCTTAAAACACGGGACCCGCATCTGGCAAATTACTGCCAGCGGACTCAAGAACGCCTTTCCTCAGAAATTGCTTAATCGTCTATCCTTAAGCAATCACTTTTTGTACCATCCTCTTTCACCGCTGAATTTATTTACCAAACGCCGAAAGCTGTGGGTTCAGCCCCGCCGGGCGAAGCTTTCCCACAGTGACGATTCCTTCGGCGACCCGCAGTCTGTAGAAGCCCTGAGTCGTTCTGGCATGGGGCAGGTGTGTTTTGATGAAGAGGGAACCCCCGTAAAAATTGCGGTTTTCGATAAGCGAGAACAGGCGGTGTTTGAAAAAAGCCCATGAATACCCTCTCTCACTTGCTTCATCCCGTCACTCCAGAAATCTTCTGGCAGCAGCACTTTGCCCGTCGCTCTCTTTATATTGCCGCTTCAGAGCAAGCAGAAAAACAGTTTTTATCTCTTATCGACTGGCAAGACATTGAGCACGTGCTGCATTTTTCACAGGCCCCCCACCGACTGGTGTATCGCGGGCAAAATTATGCCCATACGCGGGAGGATTTAACCACCACCCAACAGCTCTTACAACAGGGCGCCAGCCTGATTATTGAACAAATAGACCGCTACCATCCCCCACTGGGACGCTTCTGCGACACCATCACTAAGGAACTTCACTGTCGCAGCGTCATCAATCTTTATTTG
This sequence comes from uncultured Candidatus Sericytochromatia bacterium, assembly GCA_964342365.1. GTDB lineage: Bacteria > Cyanobacteriota > Sericytochromatia > UBA7694 > UBA7694 > CAXRDE01. The sequence continues at coordinate 754 of CAYFGW010000141.1, forward strand.
TCTGCCCCCCATCAAAAAGCGTATCCTCCCCATTACGATACCCACGAAATTTTTGTGATGCAGTGCAAGGGTCAAAAAGACTGGTTTGTACAGCCCGAAACCCTGCCCCATCCCACGAACAATTTGCGCAAAACCTGGGAAACCCGCCCCGACACACCAGAAACTGGTTACACCCTCAACCCCGGCGACGTGCTTTATCTTCCCGGCGGTCACTGGCATCACGCCCTGGCTCGTCCCCATACAGAGCCCAGCCTGCATTTGACTCTGGGGCTTTATCCTCCCACAGGATTGGAACTGCTAGATTTTTTACGGGACACCCTGGAACAAGATCCCATCATGCGAAAACCGCTTCCCATGCCTTTATCAGCAGGGGAACCCCGGCTACAAGTCCTGCAGGACCACATCGAAAAAGCCCTGAATACCCCGTGGCAAGAAGACTTTTTGTTTTACCTGCTTCAGAATCTGCAACGCAGACAGTCCCTGAGTGTGCCTTTTAATTATGCAGAGTCTGACCTTGATCCCCATGCCCCCATAGCAGTACTACCGCTGGTGTACGCATTTAAAAGCGACGACAACGCCCTGTATTTGTGTTATGAACATAAGCAGCTGCGCTTTAGCCCGCTGGCGCGGCCCGTTCTGGAATACGTCCTTCAACAGAAATCCCTGACCCTTCAGCAATTGTGCCATCACTTTCCTCAATTTCCAGAAGCGGCTCTCAGGGGCGTTATTTTACCCCTACTTCAGGATCATATTCTCACCCCTTCATGCTGAACGTGCTATAATTTTTCACAGCCTTTTTTCAAGGTCTGAGCCGGAGTGGCGAAATGGCAGACGCAGCTGATTCAAAATCAGCCGGGATTCGGTCCCGTGTCGGTTCGAGTCCGACCTCCGGTACTACAAAAAGCCCCCTTTTGAAGGGGGCTTTTTTAATGTCAAATTGGGGTGTAGTGTTTTACGCGCGAGTCTCTAGGCGGCGGAAAGAGAAACGCTTCCCACAGCTGCTATGGCGTGAGCGCGGGGAAAACCACCGGGCGGAAAGCCGGGAGGAAGTCCACCGGGATGGCCGGGATAGGGATTGTGGTGGGGAGGCTGAGGTTTATAAATCACGCGGCGGTCTACAATCGTAGACACTTCACCATAAGCTTTGTCAAAGTTGCGCAGCTCGCCACGACGTTTCCAGAAAGGCCCTCTGTTTTTGAGCTTGCCGTCATTATTTTCATCAAAACTGGCAATCATGGCCTTGAGTTCTGTGGCGGTGACTTTTTTATCGCCGTTCACATCAGCGGCTTCAAAGAGCTTGCGATGGGACACCTTACTAATAATCAGTTCGTCCCGATCGGGAAAAGACATATAGTCTCGCTGAATTCTGGAGGTTTCGTTAGCAAGACCTTTAAGATTAATAACACCGTCGTTATTCTGGTCATAAGCGGAGATAATGCGTTGCGTGAGTTTGCCAATGGCTACCATAATTTGTACACCTACGTTCTACAGTTAATTTAACATTAACTTAATCTTAATATAATATATTTTAAAAATCAAGGGGCAAAACGTAATTTATGAAGCTTATTTAAAATAAGACAAAGATAAGATTAATATTTGTATAAAATAGATTTAACAGGTATTGTGAAGGCCTTTCTGAGCCGCTATACTAAAAACATATTCAAAAAAAGATTATGATGCTTTCAATAATCTAACAACATTTAAAAAGTAAAAAGAGAGTTTTGAAATATGAAAAAGATTGTTCTTGGCGTTAGCTCATTAGCTGCACTGACCGTATTAACCGCATGTAATGCCCGTCAGGCTCCCCTGAACCGCGCCGTAAACCCTGCCCTTAACGCTCAACGCGCTGCTACACAATTTGGCCGCTTTAGCGCCGGTGCCGAAGCCGAAGGTCACTCCAGAGCTTTTGCCCGCAAACTGGCCAACCCCGACACCTATAAGTTCGCTTTTGAAGCAGGTGCTTCTAGCGTTTGTGGCGCCACCGACGATCTGCAAGACGTAGAAGATTACGATGGAAAAGGCGGCCCCAGCAAAGCGCTGGCAGCCAAAGCTTCTCCTTCTGTAGGCGCTCTGGCCATGGGTCCTGCTGGTCCTAACTCTCGCAAGTTCTGCAGCGGCACCCTCATTTCTGAAAACCTCTTTTTAACCGCCAGTCACTGTGTAGACGGCAACATCACCAAAAACTTCGCCGTATTTAACTATCAAACAGTTGCGGGCAGCAACGGTAAAACCCTCCGTGAGCAAACCCACGTGGCCATTAAAGGTATTGTTGAAGACGGTGGCTATCGTCAGGGTGGTTTAGACTACGCCATTCTGGAACTGGAAGGCACCCCCGGTAAAACCTTCGGCTTCAAAAAGCTGAACGCCAGCGTTCTCAAGCCAAAAGACGTGGTATTCGACGTACAGCACCCTCGCGGCTGGCCCAAAAAAGTACACGGCGGATTTGTTGACGGCACCCGTGGTACCAAGTATGTCACCTACGTAGAAATGGATACCCACCCAGGTAGTTCTGGTTCTGGCGTACTCAACGGTAAAGGTGAACTGGTAGCGGTTCACACCAACGGCGGCTGTCGTTCTACCGGTGGCGCAAATGCCGGTGTTCCTCTCAGCAACATCGTGAAGAACTCCAAAGTTCTCAAAGCTCTGATGAACTAAGAAACCTTTTTTAAATGTTGTAGGCCCGCCATCTGGCGGGCCTTTAACGTGAAATAACGAATGGGAAAATGCTTAGCGCTAAATCCCCATATCGCTCAGGGTCACCGCAATGCGGTTGAGCACCTGTGTCAAACGGGGGTGTTCTGCTTCAAATTGCTCCACCACCCCCAGCACTTCACCAGAGGTGGCGGAGTCCTCTTCACTGTCGTTGAGGCGAGATTCCAGTCGCTGAACCAGGCTTTCTAACCGCTGACGTTGGACGGGATTTTGAATGTGTTTGAGTTCTGCTTTCAGGGCATTGACTTCTTGTTGCGCTTCGTTCATGGTGATTCCTTTAATTTTTTTATATTGTACTGTACCTGTAAGGTATGGGTTAGAGTACGGGAGGGTTTTTATGCATCGTTTGCCAATCTTGTTATTTCTATTTGTGGGTCTGTTTGTAAGTCTGACGGGCCATACGCCAGACACCGCAAAACGCTTCTGGCAAACCCGGGGAAATAACTATACTCTCGGCACCCTTGATATTATCGGGCGAGGCACCTGGGGAGCAAAGCCTCCCATTACAGAGGGCCGACTCTGGTTTGACTATGACGCTCCGCTGTGTCGCCATCTTCGACGCATCACCCTTCACCATACCCACTCTCAATACACCATTCAGTCGCTACAGGACTTTCATCAAACCTTAGCAGACCCCAAAGCAGATATTGCTTACCACTTTTTTATAGACACCGATGGCAAAACCTATGAAGCACGGCCCCTGGGATACGTGGGTTCTCACAGCGAAGGGGACAACACCTTTAATGTGGGCATTGTGCTCAACGGTGACTTTCAAAAAAAGCCGCCCACTCTGGCGCAACAAAAGGCTCTGAATCAGCTTTTGCAAGGGCTAAAACAGCTTTGTCCCGGAGGCTACCCCGAAGGCCTCTGGACCCACAGAGAACGCAAAGCCCTGAAATTCCCCGGACAGCCCGCCAAACAAACCGCCTGCCCCGGCGATCATTTACACCGTTTAGGTCAGCGACTCAAACAGAAATATCTTTTGGAGAATATCTTCTGATACACTAAATTGAGAGGCCAACATGCTAAAAGTACAACAATACGTAGACGCTCAGACCCTGAGACAATGGGTCAACCGCTGGGATGAATCCGTTTATATCAACTACTTCAACGAAAAAATAGCGGATCGCATGAAGCGCATGAAGGTGCGCTCCAGCATGGAAGAAAACATCGTAAAAATCAAAACCCTCTGTAACGGCATGAGCGATGAGTTTGCTTTTACCGAATTTATGGGCCTGATGAACCGTATTGTCTTCAATTGTTATTTTAAGCAAGGTGAATCGGCACTGCAACTGGCCAACTTCTACGAAGAAATTCTGGTGCCCGCCGATCAAACCACCCGCAACCGCATGTTTGGTTATAAAGACGGCAAACCAGATATTGGTGATCTCATGATGCAGTATCAGGGTGAAGCCATTGGTCACCTCGGAGAACAGAGCGATATGTTTCGCCTGATTTTTGACGTGTGTTTTTCCGCTGAGGACAGCATGTTTGATGGCAGCACGGACCTGATGGAGGACACGCCGCCCTTTTTGTTGGCGGCCCAGGAAGAAAACCTGATCACCCTCAAGGTGTGGAAACACAACGCGCTGGATTTGAGCATGGATCGCTTTGTGGATCTGTTTTTATACCATTGTTCCACGCATCTGGGACTCAACTTCAAGCGGGCCAGTTTTGAAGCCCCACCGGATATGGGACTGGACGCTTTGCATGAAGTAATGGAGTTTCAGCCCTTTGAGGCAGAACAACTGCCGCTCATGTACTTTAACTCCGCGGCCCATAACCTGCCTCCGCAGATGGTCTTTATGTCCTACTATCACGTGCTGGACTACTTTTTTGAGCGCGCGGGTCACCACATGATGCATGAACAAATGCAGAGCATGTTCCAACAGGAAGAAACCCAGAATCGCACCCAGCTTCAACGCATGGTGAAAACCATTCGCATGCTCAACGAAAATTTACAGGAAAACGATTTATTAGAACTGGTGTTAGAGGGCGTACTCACCCCCGAAGCCCTCACAGACTTTATGCAATGGCTGGACGCTGATGCCCATCGCAAGCGCTGGTTTACCCACTTTCACGAAAAAGATCGTGATTTGCCCGTGCTCAGAACCACCTCGCGGCAGGATCTCTTACGCAGCCTCGTACAGCGTATCCACGGCATCAAAGCCACCCTCTGTGGAGAACAGTCAGAGGAAGCCTCTTTACAAAAACCGCTCAGTACACAACGTTTACAGCAGGAATTGCCCCTCATGAAATATCTGGCGTCCGGAGCATTGGAAGTGTGGAGCAAGCCCCTTTAAAGGGCAATACGATTTAAAGAGCAATAATACCGGGAATTTGCTCCACGCGATCGTACACGTAAATCACCTCGTCACTGGAGCTTAGCTTCATCCAGGCGTTAATACTGGTGTAGCGATTGTTCCGCGAGGCTTTGAGCTTAATGCGGTCGGTTTTCAACAATTCGGTGAGTGCCGCCACCTGTTCGGTGGGCACAATAAACTTAAAATGAAAGTCCGTGGGCCAGGTGTACTCTTCGTCGAGTAGGGCTTTAAATTCTTCGCGCATGTATCATATCCTCTATTTGAACATATCACAAAAGGCTCAGGCCATGTGTTTTTGGATCACCCGCTCAATGGCGTCTAATCCCTGTCGCACCTTTTGTATATCCGGGCCAAAACTGATGCGCGTGAAGCTTTTAAACTTTTTAGAACGGCGACGCTTACCCGGATTCACGTCAAAAAACTCGCCGGGCACGGTAATCACTTTCTCTTTAAGACCCGCCTCAAAAAAGCCAATGCCGTCGTTAATGGGCGCCGGCAACGCCGATAAGTTGGCCCACACGTAAAAACTGCCCTCAGGCTCCACCTCAATGCTCAGCCCCATCTCTCGCAGACGAGAGAGAACCAGTCCCCGCTTTTCGTTAAAACAGGATTGAATGGCGTGGGTTTCCTGGCGGGCCAGCTCGGGCTCTAACAGCTGCAAAACGGGCGTTTGCAAGGGGTGATTGGCTCCCCCGTCCAGAAAAGAGCCGGCACTGGAAATTTGTTCGACTATCGCTTTGGGAGCCAGAGTCCAGCTCACTCGCCAACCGGGATAGCGCCAGTTTTTGGTGACCCCGTCAATAATAACCACGGGGTCTTTGTTCACGTCTTCCACGTGTGCTGCAGCAGACACCATGGTGCCGGGTTCATCGTTATAAATAAAGTGGGAATAGAACTCGTCCATAATGCCCACCACTTCTTCCTGCCGGAAGAGTTCCACCCAGCGCGCCAGGTCTTCTCCTTTGATCACCTGTCCCGTGGGGTTACAGGGATTGCTAAACAACACGGCACCGAGCCCCATGCCCTGCACTTTTTCTTCCAGCATCTCCACGGACATTTTAAAGCGGTGCGCTTCTTTGAGCTGAATGGGAATAGGAATAAAGGCCTTAAAGGTATGAAGCATTTCTTCATAAGCGGTGTAATCGGGAATAAAGTGCCCGATGTTGATTTCGCCCAGTGCAGCGGCCACGCGGGTTAAGCCCTGACGGCCGCCGCCGGAAATACACACATTTTCCCAGGTGTACTGAGACGCTTTGCCCTGACGGTAAATGGTGTTGTAAAAATCAGCCACTTTTTGCCGCAGGGTTTTGAGTCCCGCCACAGGCGCGTATTCCTGAGTCAACTCGTTCATGCTCACTTGCGTAATGCGCTCCGGTGCTCCGGGAAGCACACCCGCTTCCGGAGCCCCCTGACCCAGATTGGCCCACTGGGGATGGGCATAGTGAAATCCCAGTTGCTGTGCGCGGTTCATCACGTAAATCACACCCGTGCGGGGAACGGGTCGAAAACCGGTAAAAGGTGTCTTTTTCATCTGCACATTTTACCACGGCGGCCACGAAGCGCCCATTAGGTAGTACAATGACAGTATGTGGATCGGATACTGGAATCTGCCAAACGCCGTGACCTTACTGGGCATGACCACAGCCCTGGTAAGTATGTTACTGGCCATTCAGGGACAATTTGCCCTGGCCATGGTGGGACTCGTTTTTTCGGGCATTTGTGATTTATTTGACGGCTATGCAGCCCGCAAGGTCAAACGCACGCCCGAAGAAAGTGCTTTTGGTGGACAATTAGATAGCCTCAACGACGTGGTATGTTTTGGCGTACTCCCCGTCTTACTGGTGGAAAGCTGGGTGAAAACCCCGCTGCTTTTTCCCGTGTTTGCGTTTTATCTGGGCGCTGTACTCATGCGTCTGGCGTATTTTAATCTCCACGGCACCCACGAAACCAAAGGCAAAGCCTGCTATACGGGGCTTCCGGTCACGTCTGTGGCCATGATTTTGCCCGTCATGAGTCTGCCGGTACAGACCCTGCCCCCCGTGGGTCAAAAGGTGTGGTTTGCCCTGTTATTAGGACTTACGGGCGTCATGTTTATTAGCCGGGTACCCATTCCAAAGCCCAGCGGCAAGGCCTACGTGGTGTTTCCCGTGCTGGCAATTGTGGCCGTCGCGGTCTGGTTGCTTCAGTTTCGCGTGTCCATGATTCATTTTTAGAGAAGATATTTTACTATGAGCAGCCCCCCATCCTCTCAGCACAGCCCGCCTATTTACGTTTACGACCGCCAACAGCAACAGCGGATTGAAGAAAAAGTCATGTCCCGGTCAGGGGTGGACTTTTTGTACGCGCACCCGGTGGGACGTCTGCTGGAACATTATCTTCTATCTCACCCGCTGATCTCAAAGGTAGCGGGGCACTTAAAAAGTCGTCAGGGCAAAAAAAGCATTCAGGAATTTATTGATACCTATCATATCAATACCGATGACATGACGGACCCGGTGGAGCAATTTGAAACCTTCGGTGAGTTTTTTATCCGTAAGCTGACGCCCGAGGCCCGTCCGCTGCCGGAGGATCCCCGTCGGCTGATTGCCGCCGCTGATGCCCGCCTGCTTTGTTTTCCCGTGGATACCACGCACAGGTATATTCCCGTAAAAGGGTATAGCTACTCCCTCTATGAGCTGCTGGAAAATCGTGCGCTGGCCCAACAGTTTGCGGGCGGCTGGATCTTGATTTACCGTCTGGCCCCGGTGGATTACCATCGCTATTGCTATATCGATGACGGTGTGCAAACGCCTCATGTGACTCTCCAGGGCAGACTGCACTCGGTGAATCCCGTGGCCATTGACACTCAGGCCCCCATTTTTGCCCGCAACGCCCGGGAATACTGCCTGCTCAAAACCCGTCGTTTTGGTACCGTGCTCCACATGGACGTGGGCGCTTTGATTGTGGGTAAAATCGTACAGCAACACCCTCAGAGCCATCGTTTTAATCGGGGCGAAGAAAAAGGTTATTTTGAATTTGGCGGTTCCACCATCATTCAAATCTTTATGCCCGGTAAGGTGACCCCGGATGCTGATTTAATCGCCCGCAGTGTTGAGGGCATAGAAACCCTGGTACAGTACGGTTCTGGCATCGGCATGAGTACAAATATAGAAGGTACCCCTTGTGAAAACGCCTGAACATCTGGTCAACGAACATTATCAGGATCGCTATTTTGATGTGGTGAACGCGATTGCAGAGGCCCGTCACGTGTATTTTGAGGGCTGTAAAATTCTCGAACAGCTCAAGCAACACGGAACCCTGTTCATTGGAGAAACGGGGTTTGGAGCCGGTCGGGTGCTGCTCTCGCTGCTGCACTTTTTGCAGACCGCATCTGCCCCCGACAATACCGCCTGGCAGATTGAATTTGCCTCTGTAGAGCTGCATCCCCTTCCCGCAGAGCGACTGGCGGAGATTTTGTCCATGTTTCGGAACACAGAGCCCGGCATTGACCCGTGGATTGATCGGGTGATTGAGGCCTATGCCCAATTTGACCTTGATGCTTTTCACCAGTGGCAACAGCAAAGCATCTCCGCCCCTTTTGGGGAAGTGACCCTCAAACTCTGGCTGGGAGAAGCCCTGGAAATGGTCAACGCGGTCACGGACCGGGACGCCTGGTTTCTGGAAGGCCACGGCCCCAAATCGAATCCCCACATCTGGCGCACAGAGCTGCTCAAGACCGTGGGTAAACGCACCCGCACGGGCGGCTATTGTGCCACCTTCACCGTGGCGGGAGACATTCGCAGAGATCTTCGTGCTGCGGGATTTAACACCCGCCGTTTAAAGGGGTTCGGCGGCAAAAAAGAAGTCTTACAGGGCGTCAAGCGAGCCCCACAGAAAAGCCAGACTTCCCTGCAGGTGGTGGATTATCAACCGGCGTGGGCCACACAGTTTAATGCACTCAAAGGCTGGCTACAAAATCAACTGACAGATATTGTAGGTATTGAACATGTGGGCAGCACCAGTATTGAAGGCATGGCAGCCAAACCCATTCTGGATATTGATATTATTCTCAGTTCCCCTCTACACAGAACACAGGCCATAAAACAACTAAGTATTCTGGGTTATCTGTTAGAAGGGAATCTCGGCGTAACAAGGAGAGAAGCGCTACGTTATGAAACATTGAGTTATCCTAAAACAGTGCCACCCCATCATTTATATCTTTGCACGATCGATTCTCCTGCACTACATCAACATCTATTGCTTAGAGATTACTTGCGCACATCACCAGAGCGAGCAAAAGCATATGGAGATCTTAAAATAGCGCTGGTCAAACGCTTTCCTGAAGATCGTAGTGCTTACAACGGTGCCAAAACCCGCTTTATCAATCAGCTGCTTGCAGAAGCCAAAACCGTGAAGCCATAACACATCGTGGCGTAAAGGTACGTATGAGCAACGCCACATTTTTAGCGCCCACGCGGGAATCTTATGCAGAAGGCATGGCACGGGTTTCCGCCTGACACAGTTCCACAATTTTTTGCGTGATGTTTTGCACCTGACGCCCGGACATAGCTCCCCCCCCGGGTAAAATCAGCACTCGCTCGCCCAAAGCCTCTGTGTGGGGCAAAACCAGCTTGCTCTTACTTTTGGAAAAAGCAGGACTCAAATGCAGAGGGGAAAAATAACGGCGGGCATGAATGTTAGCCCGAGCCAGCTGCTGCTGTAATTGTTCAGCACTATGCCCGTAGTGTTCGAATACCTCCAGCACCATATACTGGTAATTACTGCCCCGTTGGTGGGGGTAAAACTTCAGACCCGGAACACCTTTCAACCCCTTTTTATAAGCAGCATAAAGCTCTCGATTATGGGCCACCAGCTCCTGATGGTGACTCAGGTTATGGGCGGCCACACAAGCAGACACCTCGTTCATTTTAGCGTTAATGCCGCACCAGCGCAGTTCCTGATTGACCTGACCAAAATTAATCAGGGCCCGAATTTTTTTGGCCAGCTGCGCATCGTCTGTGGTAATGAGTCCACCTTCTAAGCCATGCACAAATTTGGTGGCGTGCAAACTGAACACCTCAGCCCGACCAAAAGCGCCGGCAAAGCGTCCGTCCAGAGCACAGGCTACCGCATGGGCACTGTCACATACCAGAGGAATGGCGTGAGATTCTGCCAGAGCCTCAATGGCCGCGGTGTGCTTCAGGTTGCCCCAGGTATTCACATGCAAAATAGCACCCACCTCAGACAGATGCGGTCGAATCGTATCCGGGCTAAGGGTGTGGGTTTCGAGATCCACGTCTACAAACAAAGGTTCTAAACCCATCCAGGGCAAAATGGTAGCGGTGGCGGGAAAGGTAAAGGCGGGCAGCAACACTTTTTGCCCCTCAGGTTGAATATCCAGCGCCTTCAAGGTTACCAACAACCCGAGAGTAGCGTTGGCCACCGCAATACAGTGTTTACTATGGGTCAAGCTTGCAAACATGGATTCCAGGGCCTGTAACTCCGGTCCGTTGTTAGAGAGCCATTGGCGCGCAAACACCTGCTCGATTTTTGGCATCAACGCGCCCAGGTCCGGCGTATGGGGCCGCCCGGTAACGGGGGTATCAGGGTCAGTAAACATAGGTAGCCAGAGCATTTTTGTCTTGTTGATGCACGGCCCGTAAAAAAGCGTACAGAGATTCAGCCCCCCGCTCCGTTTTCAACAGCAGATGTTTACGCTCCGCGATTTGCGCTTCTAACTGCTCCCGGTAAGTTTTGTCTCCGGCAACTTTCAGAGCCATGTCACAGGCCTCACCAAAAGTTTCTGGCACCAGAGGTTCCGGGCTTTGCATAATGGGCGGCACCAATAAAAGTTCATCCAGAGCATAAGCCAACGTGTCTCCGTTGAGAGCCCGGGCCTGCTGATAACAAGCGGCAGCTTGCTCCACGTCACCGTAAAGCCCAAAACAGCGAGCTGCTTCAGCAAATAAATGCTCTTGTTCGGCAGTAGGCAAGGTTTCAGGCCGATGTGCCAACATCAGCTGCTGATAAAAACAGGCCAGCTTCATGGCTTTGCGAGACAGTGCTTCTTGTGAAGCCCGTTTGATCTGATGCCAGTGATCCTGCCAGGCCAGAGTCTCCGCACTGAGCAAGATTCGGGCATAGGAAAAATCGGACTTTTCCGCGCAAATTAGCCCCTTCACAAAGCGGGCGCGCCAGTGATCTTCTCGACAGGTTAAAACGGCTTTTAAAAGGGGCAGTAGCTGTTTACCATAGCGCTGCCGCTGTTTGTAAGACCAGTGCACATAGTCTGCCGCTGCCAGTGCCTGTTCCACCCGCTCTGTGAATACGGGCAACTGGTGCTCCGGCCGCAATTCAGACCAGACTTTTAGAACGCTATCCAGTTCCCTGGACTGTAGCGCCGCTCTGAGCAGATTGCCGGCGTTTTCCTGAATTGGGGCCAAATGATAGGCCCGGGCAAAAGCGGTAATGGATTCAGCGGTGCTTTTTTGCTCTATTAGCACCATGCCCTGGAGACCCCAGAGATTGGCATCCTCAGGGAATTGTTTCAGAAGCGGTGTTATTATGGCAGCTGCTTCCCCGTGCTTTTTCTGGGAAAGCAGAGTGAAAATCGTCTGGTAATCGGGTGTCATAGTATCAGTGTACTCTTTTTTTCTAAAACCCCATAAATTAAACGCTTCTTACTTTTTACTTAACCTGAATATAAGAATATTTAGCCTGAAGATGGCTATATTAATAGTAGTCATTCTGTAGGAAAGTAGAGTACAACCATGTCCAATTTAAGCATTCGTTCTTCTCAACCTGTTACTTTAGCGCAGCAAACGCAGAGATCTGCGCCCAAACATCAGCTCAAAGAGCTGGCCGCTCCTGAAATGGCCAAAGACAAGGTAGACATTCGCAAGGGATTAACGCCCACGCTCAAAGGCGCTGCTGCAGGCGGTATTGGCATGGGTGGCGGAACGGCTCTGTTACTTGGTGCAGAGAAGCTGGCCATTGGAACTCCTTTTCTAGACTTTAGCCCCTATATTATTACCGCTGCCGCCGCCGGGGGAACCCTGGGTGGTATTGCTGCAGCCAACACCACCGACAGTAAGGGCAAAGGCGCTCTGATTGGTGCCGGAGCTGGTGCTGCTGCGGGAGCTGTGGCGTTGGGCCTGTTTGCCCGGGGCAGTGGTGATGCGTTGGCGCTGGCTGCTATTGGTGGGGCCATTGGGGCTGTAACCGGTGCTGGTGGGGGATTCTTTGGATCTATGGTGGCTGAGCAGAAGTAGGGTTTGGTTCAGTTGACTTATAAGCCGTCCATAAACCGGGGGACGCTCCGCCGCCTCGTCCTGA
>CAYFGW010000142.1:0-13086 GCA_964342365.1 uncultured Candidatus Sericytochromatia bacterium
ACCAGCGCACTTCAGGCTGTAACCCACTGGAAATCCAGGCATTAAAAATCGTAGAGGCCTCTTCAGGATAACCAATCAAACAAAGAGCATCCACAGGGGTCTGCAGTAGGTCTAATACCTTCTGCCTCAAGGTGTCCCGCTCATTTTGTTCATAAGCGGTTTCCACCACCACCTGCCCGCCCCGTTCTACAAAAGCCGTGTTGAGGGTTTCTCTGAGAGACTGTCCATAAGCATCATCTAAATAAATAATCCCCAGGCGCTGGCTGCCCGATTCCTGAATCCGCTGGGCAAGCACCACGCCCTGGAAAGCATCTGAGGGGGCCGTACGAAAGAAAACGTTGCTGGCATCATTAGCGGTAAAAAAAGAGGCGGTAGACGCCGGAGAAATCATGGGAAACTGCTCGCGGGCCGCGACACTAAGAACACCACGACTCACTTGTGAACTGGAGGCTCCAATCAAAAAATCGGGCTTGCCCACGGTACGAATATGGGCTTCTAAGCGCTCTGTGGCTACATCGACACGGGTAGCTGAATCCAAACTGTCCAGCTCAATGCGTCCCTGACTCAATCCCCCGGCAGCGTTCAATTGCCGCACCGCCAGTTCCGCCGCTTGTTGACGGGAAGGCCCCTTGCTAGACAGCGCTCCGCTGATGGGCAATAGCGTTACAAAGCGGGCACCCACACGATCTGGAGAAGTCACCTCAGCCGGCGGTTGACAGGAAACAAAAATAAAGCACAGAAGCCCCAGCCCCCGGAGCATCCACGAACGGAAGGGGGAAATCACGTAATCAGGGTACGATATTGACGATAATCGTATCGCTCAGAGAGGCATCATCAAGAGCACGGGCAGCAATTTCTACCTGTCCCACTTTATGTCCCACGAGAATACCGTCCGCCTGCACAGAGGCCACGTCACCCGCTGAACTGGACCACTGGGCCGCACCAGTTTCAGAATTGTCGGCAAAGGTGGTGCGCGCGGAAAACGCCACGGGCTGTCCCACTTTAACGGTGGTCACCGACTCCTGAATTTGAATAGCGTTGGGCGCCACGTAAGCAGGCAGCGTGCGTACAAAATCCCGCACGGCGTTGTCAATAACAGACTGTTCAGATTGACTCTTGAAGCGTTTTTGTAAGGCATCAGCCACGGTGGCTTCAAGGGTTTGAATATGCGTGCCCAGATAGGCCAGATTCACCTGTTTATTCTGACGCTCTGCTTCGGCCTTGACCAGCTTAACGGTGGTAGAACCCAGGTCCAGGTCGGCTGCTACCGTTTGTCCGGCATTACCGGTTTCCAGGCGGCTTTCTAAATTGAGAAGGGGATGTTCTGCTTCCAGATTATAAGAGGCATTGGGCTGAAGTTCAGGAAGCACGTATGAAGCCACAAAGAAAGGCTTGCCGTTGATGAACTGAATCACCGTCTGGTTAATGGTGGCTTCCTGCACCTGCTGGGCCTGGTCAGACACACGCAGTTTAAAATTATCTCTGAAAAACTCCACCCAGAAGGTGGTACTCAGTGCTTCAGATTTAAAAGAACGAATCCCGAAAATAGACTGGGCAGGCAAAACGCCAAGGGGAGGAGCTGTTAAACCCTGAGGCGGCGCGGTTAAACCCTGAGGTGGAGCTGTCAGGCCCTGAGGTGGAGCTGTCAGCTGACTGAGTTCAGCATCGCCTAAAATCAGGTTGGCTGGAATTTTCATTTGCCCCGTCAACCCCACTTTTTGAGAGGCCGGTTTCAGCGCGTAGCCGGGCACCTTACCAATAGAGACACTTTCCAGAGACTGCACATTGGTCTGAGCCACTGCTGCAGTGTCCGTGGGCGCGGCAGAGTTTACTGAGGGGGTTGAACAGGCGGCCAGCAGACTGAATGAAACGGCAACGAGGGCGAGGCGAGAAAGGGGGTGCAAATGATTTTTCATGGTGTAATCCTTCTGAAATCCGGGAAGTGGCTAATAACTTTGTTTCTATTATAGCACCTCTTGAGAGGTTTTTAAACACACTAAATCACGGGCATTCAGGGGGCAAAAGGATCGCCCCTACTGACGTTCGGGAAATGTCATGTTAAGATGAGGTAATACAATTTCGGCAACAGGTTAAAACGTGTTAGCAGAAATTTAAACTATGCAAGGCAGAGGTTCGACAGACAGACTATGGCAGATAAGGTTCTCTTGGTTGATGATGAGGAATCTATTGTAGAGTCCATTGAATACGCACTGAGTCAGGAAGGCTTTGAAGTGGTCAGCGCGCACAATGGTCAGGAGGCGCTTCAAAAGGTACAGTTAGAAAAGCCCAATCTCATTGTATTGGACTTGATGCTCCCGGAACTGAGTGGACTGGAAGTCTGCCGCATTTTGCGCCGTGAACGAAACGAAACCCCCATTATTATGCTCACCGCCAAAGGTGAAGAAATTGATCGGGTGATTGGCCTTGAAGTGGGTGCAGATGACTACCTGGTGAAGCCTTTTAGCCTCAGAGAGCTTATTGCACGCATTCGGGCACTGCTCCGTCGCAGCAAAATCTCTGAAACCGACGATTCCCAGCCGGTGATGCACCAGTATGAAGATTTAGAAATGAATCTCACCGAACACAAGGTGCTCGTCCGCAACAAACAGGTAGAATTGTCTCCCAAAGAATTCAAGATTCTGGCCATGCTGATGTCGGCGCCCAATAAAGTTTTCTCTCGTGAAGAATTATTAGAACAGGTGTGGGGCCTGGACTTTTACGGAGACACCAAAACCGTGGACGTGCACATTCGCTGGCTGCGGGAAAAAATTGAAAAAGACCCCAGCAACCCTCAGTACGTGCAAACGGTTCGTGGCTTCGGCTACCGCCTCGGGGGCTAAAGGGTGAGCTTATTTCAAGACGGGGTGCTCATTTTAAATGAGAAGGGCACCCTTTGCTTTGCGGATCCCAACGCCAGAGAAATTCTGGAAATGCCTGAAGGAGAGCTGGATCCCGATTTTATCAGCCACTCTTCTGAAGAAGCTTTTCGTGAACTCGTAGAACGAGCCCGCAGCGAAAACAACACACAGGAACACGAATTTATTACCGCCCATCTGAGCGTCAATAAAAATCTGTCCATTCTGGCAGAGCCTTATCAATTAACGGAAGAAGGCACCACCGGCTGGTTGGTCATTGTTCGTGACATTACCTCCGTGCGGCGTTTAGAAGGCATTGAAAAAGAATTCATTACCAACGTTTCCCACGAATTGAGAACGCCGCTCACCTCTATCAAAATGGCGGCGGAATCTCTGCGCATGGGCGCTATTGAAAACCCCAAGTTCAAAGAGCGCTTTTTGTCTAATATTCAGCGGGAGGCCGATCGCTTAACCCGACTGGTGAATGAGCTGCTGGTGATTTCCAATCTGGAAGATGCCAAAACCACGCTGCACCTGTCCAGCTTTGATCTGGGCACCTTGCTTGAAGACGTCATGTCCACCATGGAGCCACACGCTCGCGTCAACGACATTGGCCTGGTGGGTGAATTCCCGGACATATTGCCCACCATGTACGCGGACCGCGATCGTTTGCTTCAGGTACTCATTAATCTGGTAGATAATGCCATCAAGTGTAACCGTCCCAACGGAACGGTGACCTTGAAAGTAGAGATCACGGGTCAGGATATTCATGCTCAGATTATTGATACGGGCATTGGTATTCCCGACATTGATTTGCCCCGCATTTTCAATCGCTTTTTCAGAGTCGACAAGTCCCGTTCTCGGGTGACCGGAGGTACGGGCCTGGGACTCTCTATTGTGAAAGATATTGTCGAAGCGCATCAGGGCACCATTAACGTAGAAAGCACGCTGAATGTGGGCACCACGTTCCATATTCATCTGCCCGTAAAAGTAAAAGAGGAGAAAACCGATGACTAGTTTTGCCGCCATGTTCCCCATCTTGCCGGGGAAAACCGAAAGAATGAAAGAAATTGGCGTGGGCCTGGGTGGAGAGCACAGCAATAGCTTTGACGCCTCTCAAAAAGAACTGGGTGTCCCCGTGGAGAGTTGGCATATTCAGCAGACACCCAACGGTGATTTTTTGCTGGTGTATCTGGAAGCCGACGACCCTCTGAAAATGTTCCAGACCTTTGCCAGTAAAACTGGCCCTTCTGACGTCTATTTAAAAGACGGCGTCAAAGAATGTACCGGCGTGGATTTAAACGTTCCCCTTCCGGGGCTGCCTACCTATCCCATTCTGGACTACCGCGCTGAATAAGCACCCTTAATGTGCGAATATAATGTGTGGATATAAAAAACGTACTCAACCCGTTTCTGAATTAGAAACGGGTTGTTTTCATCATCTGGTTCCGGGGCAAAAAGGGTTCCTGAATGATCCAAGGCAAACCCCCATAGAAATTACTGAAATCAATCTGGACACGGGATTTTTCACGGTGGCGGTTCTGGATTTCGAAGACCGGGGAGCCCACTGGTCCATTCCTTTTGAAAACGTGTCTCAATATGGTTTTCCAGCCACCGCTTCACACGCGACCCCCTCCGTGCAAAAGGCCATAGCATTCACCGTACAACGCTTTGATCACCCTCTTGTGATTGAAGTAAGTACAGAACGTCAGGCAGTGACAGAGCAAGAGATAAGTCAGCGGATTCCTGAAGCCAGACAGTGGCTTCGCACAGAAGGCCAGTTCTTACACACAGAAAAACAGCTTCCCGACGTTCATCTGAGAAAGGGAAGCCCTGCGCTCATCAAGGATCTTCAACGTTTTTTAGAGCACCATGGGCTATGGGAACTGGAAGAAAGGTTTTCAAGCACCTACGTTTCTAATCCCCGGAGTGGAGAATTGATAAAGGGCCACGGTATCGTTTTGGCAGAAATGGGGTTGGCTCCTTTTCATGGCAAAGTGGTGCGAGATCCAAACACGTTTATCCACTACCCAAAACCTGTGCGCCAGCACCATATTTTGTGGAGACTGGCCTTTTTACGGGCCCTGTTTGCAGAACTCAACTGCCCTCACTTACTGGTTTACCGGGGAATACGCGTCAACGATACGGCAAGCCCCCACTCTCCCGGCACCTGGATATCTACGGCGCTTCATCCACCCGTTGCCATGGAGCACATCACTCACATTAACCCAACACAAACGGGCCTGATGTACAGTCGGTGGATGCCCGTAGACCGACTCTGGATGACTTTTTATGAGACCCGGGCCATGAATCAACATTATCTGGAAACCGAAGCGGTTTTCTTAGGCCCCGAAAAAACAGTGACGTTTTTCTAAAAAATTCTTCAGTTTTTTGCAAAATGCCGTATATATATAATAGAAAGTTATTTAAAAGTAGGAATATCCATGCCAAATTTTCGCAAAATCGGTGTTCACGACACCGGATTCTGGGACAGAGAAAACAAAGTTAATGCCAACCCCACGCCCCTGAGCGAAGGTAAAAACGTCAACGAAGCTATCGCAGCAGCCAAAGACCGCGCCGGAGCAGAACTGGTGGTGGTCAAAGGTGACGGTACCGCCAGCACCCACGCCATTGAAGGGGACAAGTTTAAAAAAGAAGGCAAGCACGTCCTGATTTCAGAACTGGACCGCGATCCTCGCTCCAATAGCCAGCCCCTGGCCATTGACGACAAAGTGGCAGAAGCTTTTGGCGGCAAAGGCGCGTTTCTGGTCGACGAAAAAAATAAGGTGACTTATTTAGGCCAGGATGTAGATGTGGCCACCAACAAAAGCAAACTCCAGGAAGCGGAAGGCTTCTTAAGATCTCCATCTGCTGAAAAAGTCAACGCAGCCTACGCCATTGCCCAGGACGCAGGCAATGAAGGACATATTGATAAAACCCTGGGTCAGAACGTTCTCAACCAGCTCAAAGAAAATTATCACGGCACCGATGCAGCCGCCCGGGACATCAGCTTCTTAAAGCCTGGCCAGGTACAAACGGAAGTCCTGGCTCTCACAGAAAGCCTCAGCAACCTGGCCGGTCAAGAAAACCAGCGGGTTAGCGATCTCAGAAGCGAACTTAGCACCCGCACAGAGGAATACAATACGGCCAACGCCACCGCCACGAAAGAGCGTGACAACGCTCTGGGCGCCTGGAAAAACGCCGCAGCTCAGGCAGAGCAAAAAGTCAGTCAGAGCGCACGGGTGCTGCGAGAGAAGCGCATGCCCGGCATCCATCAACTGGAACAAGATCTTCAAGGGGCTGACCGCACCCGCAGACAGGCTCAGCAGCATTTTGACAGCGCCCGCTCAGCACGACGGAGTGCAGAAAGCCGCATTAACGATCTGGAGAAACTTCCTGCCAGAGCCGATGCGCACCTGGATTCCGCCCGCCGTCTGGAACAGGACAACCGTAATTTATACATTCAAATGCAAACCTATACCAGCAGCAAATTGTCTCACGTAAGAGACGAGCGTCGCCGGGTAGAGTACGAATACAGAGACGTTTCAGCAGATCTGGACGCTGAAAAACGTAAACCCGCTCCCCCCGCCAACGGCGGCGGTGGTAACACGGGTGATCCTTTTGGAAAGGATCCCTTTGGTGGCGGCAGCGGCAATAACGTGGGCAGTGGAGACGATCCCTTTGGAAAAGACCCCTTTAGTGGTGGTGGCGGCAACAGCGGCGGCAACGACCCCTTCGGCAAAGACCCCTTCAACAGTGGCGGCGGCAAATACCGTGACAGTGGGCGCATTCGCAGCTTAGAAAGCAAGCTCAACCTCCTGGAAAGCGAAGGCCGCGACCTGCGCTCCAGAGAAAGAAGTCTTGAAAACGTGAATACGCGACTGGCTCTGACCCAGAGCGTGGACCAGCTGAGCCTGCTTTTTGGAGACCTCAGCAGTAGCGATCGCATCAATTTGAGCCGCTTCAGCGACAAACAAAAGCGCAACAACCGCGAGATTCAAAATCATCGCCAGAGCGCAGACCGCGCCAATAGTCAGTACCGCCGCGAAATCCGCGGTGCTCAGCAAAACCTGAGTGACACCAGTCGGGCTGAAGATCGGGCTCAGGACCATCTGAATCAGGCTAACGGTACGGTGAGTCAGCTGAACCGCAATCTGGATCAGCTCAAAGCCAATCCACGTCCTGACAATCATCCTGAGGTGAAAGGCTCAGCTCAGACCCACCAGCGCAACCTGAAGGCTCAGGAAGACACAGTGGGTAAAAACGCGCCGCTCACCCAAAAGCGTGACGCCACCCAACAGCAGTTTGATAATGTTCAGGGCAGCTATCGCCAGGACAAAAACCGCCTGGAGTCTGACATGCGCAATGTGAAACAAACCCTGAATCGCGAAGCCCAGGGCATGATTCAGGCCACGGAGCAAAAAATCCGCTAGCGTTCGCTATTACCAAACCATTTCTGGTAGAGCATATCGTAACGGCCGTTTTCAATCAGGTGTAACAAAGCCTGATTGACGGCCTCCCGGTGGGGACTGTTAACGGGCAGCACAAAACCATAATTTTGCTGTTCAAAGACAGTTCCCACCGTTTTCACTTCTCCAGGCTTACTGTGAGCCACATAGTATTTCAGCACCGGGTCATGAAAAATAACCGCATCCATTTTTTCCGCTTTCAGAGCATCAATGGCCTGAGACACATCACTAAAGAGCACGGGATTTAAGCCTTCCTTATCCAGGTAATCCGCCGCCAGGCTGTTGCGCACCGTGGCCACAGATTTTCCCATGAGATCTCCCGGACGCTGAATCCGATCGTCCAGACGCTCAAGGGTCAGCGCGGAACTCACGCTGGCGGTGAAATAGGCCAGCACAAAATAGCCCGCAAACATCCAGAAAATAGCAAAAATTTTACCAAACACATTGCGAGGGGTTTTATCGCCGTAGCCCACGGTGGTGACCGTCACCGCTGACCACCACAACGCATCGAGAATCCCGCGGGGATAGTGGGTAGAAAAGTCAGAATTGCTGCCCCGTTCAAAGAGCCAGAGCAAATTAGCGGCGGTAAACAGACAGAGAATTAAGAGGCCCACCGTGAGTAAAAGACCTTTTGAGAAAAAGGCCTTCACCAGCGTCAGGGCAAAACTCAGACTGGAACTGCCGTCGTCTCGCACCAGAATACGCAAGCCCGACTTGTAAAAAGGGTACGAAAAGTCCACTCGCGTTTCGCGGGCAGAGGTAATACTAATCCCGGAAATGCCCACATCACCATTACCGTTTTCCACTTCATCCATGAGCTTGGCCAGTGAATTGACGGCCCGAATCTTAATGTCTGCCCCCATGTGCTCCGCCATTTCTTCCCAGAGTTCCAGGGCAAAACCACTGTACTTAAGCTTATCGAAGGTGACAAAGGGCTCAAATCGCTTCACCACCACGGTGAGCTGCAGATCTTCCCGGGTACGCTCCGTTAACACGGGCTCAGAAGGTTCAAATCGACGACGTTTCAGGGGACGAGCACTGGCCAGCCACCGTTCTTTTTCCAGCTGATGTTCTTCCAACCAGAGCCTGGCATGGCGCCGAATATCTGCTTCGGTATCTTCTCCCTCTAAGAGCAGCGCGTTTTGTGCAGAAATATCCTCCAGGGGAATGCGCACCTGAGATAAAAGCTGCTGAATATCGGGGTAGCGTTTTAAAAAATCGGCGTTGCCCACAGCACGGATATCGTTGGGCGGAAAACCGGTTTCACAGGGTTCCTGAACACAAGGGGCCTCGGAGGTAGAACCAGACGTTTTAGACGCTGGCACCCTGAGCCATACCACGTCTTCACCGGGCTTGAGATTACCCATGGTCCAGTTGGGAGTCCAGGTGTAAAACAAGACCGGTTTGCCCTCACGGTAACGGCGTAAGGTTTCGTACATCAGTGGTGAATAATCCCCACTCACCTGATTGACCGTGGTTTCCAGCTGTAAGTTTTTAAGATGTTGATCCAAAACCTGATAACACGCCCAGCTGCGGTCACAACCAATGAGGTCCGCTTTCTGGTCCCCGTCCCAGTCAAATAGTTTAGCCAACTCCGGATTGCGCAAATCTGTCAGAGACTTTATCTGATGCGCTTCAGCAGTTTTTTTGTCTATCAGTACACCCTGCAAAGCCCCTGCTTCCACCTGTTTGCCCACAGGCTGAAGTGATGACAGGGTATCAAGATGATTTTGATGGGCGGGAAACCAGCCGTTGGGCCAGAAAGCCAGTTCTCCCCGGGAGATTTTTTCATAAGCCCTGGTGTTAGGCAAAGTCTGAGGAGAAGCCACTTCATACCCCAATTCCTGCACCAGCTGACGGTAAATTTCGGCCTGAAACCAGCCCGTATCCCAGGTGGCGCGGCCCATTTTAAGGGGTTCCGCAAGGGCTTGCTGTGGAAAAGCCAGGCACAAGAACAGCAAGCATAACAACCGCTTTTTCACGAGACGAAAACAGGTTTCTGCATATTTTTCAACAAATACTCCAGGGGCAGTACCCGTTCGTACAAAGCCTGTTGAAATAGCTGTTGATAGTCTGAACGCAGTGACAACTGTCTTAGAGAGGCAAACCAGCCTTTAAGCTTGTCCTGCTCAGACTGAAATCCGGCATAGGCATTTAAAGACTGCACCCCTTGTGTAAAAGCGGCCAGATGCTCCTGGGTTTGTATCACGGCTTTTAATAGATCCACCAGTACCGCTTGCTCCTGCTCATTTGATGCGATGGCTTTTTGCGTTTGCGTTTGCTGACGCATCAGGTCACTCACCGCACTTTTTTCTCGGCTATAGGCTTCGTATTCTGTTTGCCAGACTGAGTAACTGTTGTTTTTCAGGCGACGTCGTTCCGCAAGACGCCTTTCTTCGCGGTCTTCCCGGCGTTGCAGCGTTTCTTGTTCATCTTCAAGGCGCTGTAATTCTTGCCTTAAAAAACGAATACGTTGCTCAAGGCGCGCCATTTCTCTGAGGTACTTCTGAACATTCTGACGGTGAATTTTGGCATTTTTACTGTCTTTAAAAATCAGGCGCTCTGCTTCTCTGCGTAATTGTTCATAGCGTTGCATACGCTCATAAATGGAGCGCAATTCCCGTGTGTCCTGATCAATTTGACGGTTGATGTCCGACAGCTGATCCTGAATGTCGTCATAGCGATACTTCAGCTGTTTATAATCGCGCAAGTCCTGTTGGTACACCCGCTCCTTATCCTGGGTTCTGCGGGTCAGATCCTCCAGATTTTTTTGCCGGGTGCCGAGACTTAACCCCAACTGCTTCTGACGCGCCCTGAGATCTTTTTCCTCTTTGATGAGCTGTCTTCCTTTGTCAGAGAGGGTTTGTCGTGAGGCGCTAATGCTCTGTTTCAGAGCGGGCAAGCGCTGCTGCCAGATGCTTTTTGCCACGGAAAAGTCGGGGCGAAAGCGGTCCCGGTACTGCTGTTGCTTGACCTGATTTTGCACACGTGTCAGGTCGTTCACGGTATTCAGCGTGTGGAGAATAGGTTCATAAGTGGCCCCCCCTTGAAAAGAGAAAACCACGGGGCGAGAAGATTGAAGCGACTCCACCACCTGATGCGCCTCTTGTTTGAATCCTTTTTGGGCCACCAAAAAATCCAGAGCTTCCCGTGAACGCAGGGGCAAAGTGGGAATTTTGACTTCCCTGAGCAAATCCTCAAGTCGATCACGGGCGAATGCTTCTGGCATACGGACTTCTGTAAAAGGGATTCCTGTTCCCATAAGACTACCTGATAGTATCACCATAAAAAGACCTGTCTTTTTCCAACACATGACGAACCTCTTTATCAGGCAGTATAACAACCGGCAGGCGGCGCTTGGTGTTTTAGCAAAAGAAAGGTATCCTGTGAAGTGGAGTTGTCTAATGTTGATCTGGTATAACATTCCCTTTATAGCGCTGATTGCCACCGCTTTCCTGTTTTTAGGCCTGCAATTTCTGGGCGGCGATAACGACATGGATCACGACGTGGATCTTGGCGGTGACTTTGACGCGGATATTAATCTGGACGCCGACATGGACGTGGACGTGGATCTCGACATTGATGCCGATGCAGATCTCGACATCGATGCCGACGGTTTCCATGTGCTGCTGGGCTTTCTCAACGCGGGTCGCGTTCCTTTATCCCTGCTACTGATGGTATTTACCTTCAGTTGGGGTGCGCTGGGCATGTTCTATAACGCCATCTTTAAAACGCTCTGGCAGGGATATCCACCCTGGGCTTTTGGGGTTATTTTTGTACTGGCGGCCGTAAGTGCCGGTTTCAACACCCGTTTTGGCTCTAAAATGCTGGCCGGACTGTTTAAAGAAAGCAGCTCAGCTTCGCGCCCGGAAGCCCTGATTGGCTGTGTAGGCACCTTAATTTCCGGCAGCATTCCTCGCGAGGGTGACACCGGATTTGGAAGAGCCCGGGTCTATAACGAACACGGCGTATTGTTGCAAATTGCCTGCGTCACGCACGAAGGCGCGCTTCCGCCGGGAAAACACAACCCGATTTTTGTAACGGGCTACGACGAAAATACCCGACGCTATAGCGTACTGGTTTACGATAGCCCGGATTTTCACGGTTATTTGAACGGACATATGGACGAAATGAAGCGGTTTGACCAGCGCTTACAGCGCAGCCGCGAACATCAATTAGAAGCACAGAAAGAGTAAAATAATGAACGACATTATGACAGTAGGTGTGGGCCTGTTTGGCCTGTTTATTGTTCTGGTAATTGGCCTGGTGATTGCCGCTTCGCGGCTGTATACCAAAACCCCCAGCAGCCGGGCCTTTGTAAGAACCGGTAGCGGAAAAGCCAGAGTGGTCCTGGACGGCGGCTCCTGGGTGATTCCTTTGTTACACGAATTGCGCTGGGTCTCTTTAGAAACCATGCGCATTGAAGTGAGCCGTAACGCCGAAGGCGCACTTATTACCGGTGATAAACTCAGAGCGGACGTCTCTGCGGAATTCTATATTCGCGTAGAGCCCACCGAGCAACAAATTCTGGCAGCCTCCCGTTCTCTGGGCAGCCGTTCTGTATCAGAAGCCGACGTAGATGCTTTGATTGCCCCCAAATTGATTTCGGCCCTGCGTTCGGTGGCCGCGCAAAAAACCCTGATGGAACTGCACGAAAAGCGCGACGACTTTGCGGATGCGGTGCACCAGATTGTCAAAAACGAGCTGGACGAAAACGGTCTGTTGTTAGAAACGGTCACCATTTCTAACTTAGATGCCTCCACCTTCCGCAGCGACGAAAACTACTTCGACGCGCAGGGTGTGAGCCATATTACCGAAACCATTCAAAAGGCCGCCCGCCGCAAAAACGAAATTGAGCAAAACACCAAAGAAGAAATTGCCCGCAAAAATGTGGAAACCCGCAAGCAAATCCTGCTGCTTGAAGAAGAAGAGCAGGGTGCAGAAATGGACAACGAGCTCAAAATCAACCGCATGCGTATTGAGCAGCAGCGCCAGATCGAATCCGAAACTGCTGAGAAACAAGCGGCTCAGGAGCAGGTCAAATTGGAACAGCAAAAGTCTGTGGAAGCCAAAAAAATTGAGCAGGACTTAGAAGTTAAAAACGCCCGCATCAGTTCTGAAATTCGTCTGATTGAACGGGCCAAGGAAAAAGACACCGCTGCTGCTTTGGCACAGGTCTCCGTGGAAAAAGCTCGCTTAAAGGCCGAAATTGAGATCGTTGAGCAAAACAAAGAAAAAGACATTGTGGCCGCTCAATCGCAGTCAGAGGTTATTGACAAAGAGCGCGAACGTTTAAAATCAGAAGCCGAAAGAGAGCGCGCCCGCCAGGAAGTCGTCACCGTTGAAGAAGTAGAGCGCGCCAAGCGTCAGGCCGCCATTGAGATTATTGAAGCCGAGACTCAGGCCCAGCAAGAAAAAATCTCGCGCCAGAACGACATTGAAGTGGATGCCCTTAAAATTCAGCGAGAAGCCCAGGCCAAATTTGAAGCTTCAGATCTGGAAGCAAAAGCCATTGAGCGTTTGGCCAAAGCCGAACTGGCCCGAGCCCAATCTGCAGCGGAAGGTGAACGCCTGCTCCTAGAAGCCCGTAATAATATGGGTAATAACCTGCTGATTCAGGAGCTGATTCAGACCCTGCCGGATCTGATGAAAGAAATGGCCTCACCCATTAGCAAAATCAACGATATCAAGCTCATTCATATGGGCGGCGTGGGCAATGGCAAAGGCCAGAGCGAGATCGGGGGCCTGGGAGAAACCCTGAT
>CAYFGW010000143.1:0-12833 GCA_964342365.1 uncultured Candidatus Sericytochromatia bacterium
CAGAATGTCCGTACCGCGACCCGCCATATTGGTGGCAATGGTGACAGCACCCTGACGACCGGCCTGAGCAATAATTTCCGCTTCTTTTTCGTGATTTTTGGCGTTAAGCACTTTATGCTTCACACCCCGGCGCTGCAAAATATCGCCAATGCGTTCCGATTTTTCGATGGATACCGTACCCACCAACACGGGGCGACCTTTGGCGTACTCTTTTTCAATTTCGTCGGCCACCGCTTCAAATTTGGCGTTGACGGTCTTGTAAATCACGTCGGGCAAATCAATACGCGCCACGGGACGGTTGGTGGGAATCACCACCACGGGCAGGTTGTAAATTTTTCCGAATTCCGCTTCTTCGGTGACGGCCGTACCGGTCATTCCGGACAGTTTTTTATACAGACGGAAATAGTTTTGCAGAGTAATGGTGGCCAGGGTCTGGGTTTCGTCCTGGATTTTAATGCCTTCTTTGGCTTCAATAGCCTGGTGTAAACCGTCAGAATAGCGACGGCCGGGCATGATCCGACCGGTAAACTCGTCAACGATTACGGCCTCTTGTTCACCCCGTTCGTTGGGGCGAACCACGTACTCAATGTCGCGGCGATACAGCTCTTTGGCTTTTAAGGCAATCAGCAGGTGGTGGGCGTATTCAGGATGATCAAAGGAGAATAAATCCGTGATGTTCAGCAAGCGCTGGGCCTTTAAAATACCGCGCTCGGTGAGGATGACGTTTTTCTGTTTGTCATCCACCACATAATCACAATCCTGCTCGTCTTCCTCGTAGTCCACTTCGTCTAAGAGTTTTTTCTTTTTGTTGTACTCTTTGTGCTTGCCTTCGAGGCCCTTCACAATTTTACAAAACTGGACGTAGGTGTCCGCAGGCTGAGCCAATTGACCCGAAATAATCAGAGGCGTTCTGGCTTCGTCAATCAAAATGGAGTCCACTTCATCGATAATGCAGTAGTGGAGTTCCCGTTGCACGCATTGAGAAATATCCGTGGCCATATTGTCCCGGAGGTAATCGAAACCAAATTCGTTGTTGGTGCCGTAAATGACGTCTCCGGCATAAACCTTGCGGCGCTCGTGGGGCGTCAGGTGATTTAAGATAGCGCCCACTTTCAGTCCCAGAAAGCGGTGCACCTGTCCCATCCATTCGGAATCCCGTTCCGCCAGATAATCGTTGACGGTGACCACGTGCACGCCGCGGCCTGACAGGGCGTTCAGGTAAGTGGCACAGGTAGAGACCAGGGTTTTACCTTCACCGGTACGCATTTCGGCAATTTGTCCGCGGTGAATCACGGTACCGCCGATGAGCTGTACATCGTAATGACGCTGGCCCAAGACCCGCTTGGCGGCTTCTCTGACTGTGGCAAAAGCCTCTGGCAGTAGTTCTTCTAAAATTTCTTGTTCTTTTTCAAAACGTTTTTTGTCGTCGGTAATGCCTTTGGTACCATCTTGAATGCGTTTGCGGTACTCAAAGGTTTTGTTGCGTAAATCTTCGTCGCTCAGGGGCTCGAAGTCTTTTTCAAGGGCGTTGATGCGGTCAACAAGGGGTTTGATTTTGTTAACGGCTTTTTTGTGAGGATCGCCCATAATTTTCTGAATGACTTTTAGCATGTTCGGATCCTTTTTCGCTGGCTTTTTATCTATTGTAACGTCCTCGCCGTACTTTTGCAGGCAGAAACGGCGTTATTCCCGCAAAAAGGTGCCTAATTTTGACGTTCAAGAATACGTGTGGTGGAGTAACCCGACACAAAGGGCATAAAAACAATCTCAATATCCAGAGACTGCAAGGTGGGGGTTTCAGGCAGCGTTTCGAGGGAATAATCACCGGCTTTCACGTAAACGTCGGGCTTCACCTGGCGAATGAGCGCATCGGCGGTGGGCTCAGAAAAAATAAAGGTGGCGTCCACGCAGGACAAAGCCCGCAGGAGTTCTGCCCTGTCTACATCCGTGTTAACGGGCCGCGTGGGGCCTTTGAGCTGGCGCACGGAAGCATCGGAATTAACGCCCACAATCAAAAGGTCGCCCTCCTGACGGGCGGCCTGTAAATAGCGCACGTGACCAATGTGTAAAATATCAAAGCAGCCGTTGGTGAGCACAATGCGCTGACCTTGATGGGCTGTTTTAAAGGACGAAATCGTATCGCTTTGGAGTTGCATGGGTTTAGCATAGCAAACTTTTTTGTCCGGCGGTTTGATACGATGTGCAGGAATAATCTGCTAAAAGAGGCTTTATGACATCTCTAAAAAAGCAACCTTACAGAATTTTGTTGACCAGCGTGGGCAGCCGGGTGGGTCAGGGCCTTTTGTATGCGCTGGAGTCCTATCGGGAATCGCTTTTTGTGGTGGGTTTAAACTCCGTCTCCAGAGCCCCTTCTCTATGGGATTGTGATGAAGCTCATTTAATGGAAGCCACGGAAACACCGGCGTACGAGGAGCAATTGTGCACATTGCTCAAACACCATCATCCTCATGTGGTGATTCCCTGTCGGGATGAAGAGCTGCCGGTGTTATCTCGTCTGGCCGCCACACCAGCCTTTTCGCATATTCGCTTTTTTGCTCCCCCGCAAAACCTGTTGAAAGCGTTTACTGACAAATATCAAAGCAGTTGCTTTGCGCGCAAACACGGACTGCCCTTTGCTGCCACGGCGGTGGATGTGGAGCAACTTGCCGGGTTATTAGCGGCTTCGGATTTTCCGCTCGTGGCCAAGCCCCGTCTCGGAGGTCATGGTTCTAAGGGCACGTATCTGGTGCAAAACCGGGCACAGGCTCACCGGGCCCTGGCTCTGGGTAACTATGTGTTGCAAGCTCTGATCCAACCCGAAACGCTCCAGGTTCCCGTTCATGAAGACATGGGTGTGCCCTGGATTTCTGCCATCAATGATGTTAAATACGCTGTTGAAGTTGTTATTGGGCCCGAAGGCAGCCTGATTTCTTTGTCAGCAGGACGAACCTATGGCAATGAATGGAATAACCCGGAATGGACGCTAGTGAGCGACCCTCAAATTATTGAGGTGGGCCAACACTATGCTGAGGTGCTGTCGCGCTGTGGATATCGCGGTGTTTTTAATTTACAGGGCAAGCGCGGTACTACTGGAGAGTTGGTGGTGTATGAAATGAACGCCCGCTTTACGGGCTCTAATCCCGTGCGTACGGTGATGGGGTACAATCAGGTGTTGCACGGTATTCAGAGCTTTTTAACCCCTACAGCACCGCTTCCTGTACATGCGGTGCCGAACGAAAGGCACCGTCTTTATGCGGTTAAAATGCCGCAGTATTATCGTCTGATTTCAGAAGAGCGTGAATATGATGAAAGTTAAGCTTGCCCCTTTACAACAGGGCATAGAAAAGTTGCTTATACAGCAGCAGTGCGCCCGGGAAGAGGCGCAAATTGTGGCCGAGAATCTGATCTGGAACACCCGAATCGGTCGTGATGCCCACGGTCTGGCGCGCCTGAAACCGCTGGTGGAGCGCTTATCTCAGGGGCTAATTGTTGCTCCCTGCCAACCCACCTATGTTCGCAAAAGCCCCGCACTCATGCATGTACACGGGAAAAACGGTCTGGGGCAATATATTGGCTATTGTGCCATGCAAAAAGCCCTCGATCTGGCCAAAGAACAGGGCTTAGGGGGAGTGAGTGTTAGTGAAAGTAATTGGAACGGAACGGGTGCCTATTATGTACAGCTTGCGGCGGAAAGGGGCATGCTGGGACTGTGCATGAGTAATGGGTTTGCCAAAGTGAATGCTTTTGGTGGAAGCCAGCCGGTTTTTGGCACCAACCCCGTTGCCTGTGGTGTGCCGCGCAAGAATGGCGAAAGCATACTGATCGATCTGGCCACGTCTCAATGGTCAGGGGGGCGCACGCGAGAAGCTCTACAACGGGGGGAAACGCCTCCTTCAGACGCTCTTTCCCCGTTGGGCGGGATCAAAGGATCGGCATTGGGCCTTATGGTGGAGGTGTTTTCTGCGCTGTTAACAGGAGCAGGTCTTTCAAAAGAAGTGGGGTCTATGTTTTCAACGGAGCCCGGTAAGTTGCAGGGGCAGTTTTTTCTGGCGCTGAATATTACCGTTTTAATGGAGCTTGACGTGTTCTGTGCTCGCACAGATCAGCTTTTGACCCATATTAAGGACGCTGGCGTTGCGCCTGTTTTTTACCCCGGAGAACGGCGCTGGTTGGCGTTGCAAAAGAACGGCGCAGACCATGTGAAACTACCGCTTAGCACTTACCATGCGCTAAAATCCCTTATGGATACTGAGATGCTTCAGGAGGCAATTTCATGAGACCTGAATGTCTTTCCGGGGACTGGCAAGTCCTCAAAACATTTTCCACTCCGGATATTTCCGATGCGCTCGACGGTTTGTATAGCCTGTCCCATCATATACGTCATCAAATGACTTGTCCTCCCGGGCGGGTTGTGGGACCCGCCTTCACCGTCAAACTGCCTCCCGGTGACAATTTGAGTCTTCATCAGGCGCTGAAACATGTGGTTAAAGGGGATGTGCTGGTGGTACAGTCACTGGCGGGAAGCACTGCCGTATGTGGGGATCTACTGGCTCATAAATTGCACTATCAGGGGGCTGCCGCTGTGATTATAGATGGTTATATACGAGATGTTCCCGGCTTTCAAACCCTGGATATGCCGGTTTACGCCAGAGGGTGTATGCCCACAGGTCCCCAGAAAAATGGTCCTGGTGAAATCAATGTGCCTGTGGCCTGCGGCATGCAGGTGGTGATGCCCGGGGATTGCATAGTGGCTGATGAAATGGGTATTGTGGTCATTCCTACACAAAAAGTTGAGCAGGTGATCTTACGACTTGTAAAACAATCACCTGCTCAGGAAGCTTATCGCGAGCACGTAGTGAGCGGCGCATTCAATGCTCAAAATCTTAAGGGTGCGCCTTAAGAGCGTACCTCGTAAGGAACGTTGAGCACCTTTTGGGTTTGTTCGTGGTGAACGCGAGGCGGTACGGTCGCCGGAGCCACTGCCAGAGGTAGTTCTGTTAAGGCTTCGGCCAGTACCTGCTGGTAACTTTTTTCTTTTTCCACGTGCAGGTGAATATGATAATGCACCTGAGTTTGTTCCGTCTGTTTTTTTGGCTTAGAGAGCCCCAGTACAAATTGAATCCAGTTGCGGGGGCGTTTATAAAGTGGTGTCATTTGGTTTCCCCTTTTTTCTTTTATCTTCTCATGAGAAAAGCTTATTTCAAGGGGGCTAGAGGGGGTTTTCACACTCTCTTTATAGGAGTTTTTATGGACTGTTTATATTACTGTACTTGCTCATAACGCACATTGTAAATACGCCAGCTCTGGTCGGTCTTGCTTTCTACCGGCTGACGCAGGGTGTATTCAGCCTCAAACACTTTTTCAGGACTCCCGTCGGTGTAGTTGGTTCTGATGGTTACCGGTTGCTTGAAGTAGCGAAAGCCCTCTGCTTCCCCGATTTCGCCGGTACCTGAAAATACCACGCCTGCACTGGACAGGGCGGGAAAACGCGCGCTGTAAGCTTCAACATTTTCATAACCGCTGCTTTTGCCGTTATTGTCCCAGAAGCTGTAAGCGATTTTAAATTGACGCGCGCTCAGTGCCACATAGTAATCGGTGAGTACGCGTCGCGGAATATCAAACTGTTCATCAAAGGTCCACACGGCGCCACTGGGACTGGCCGAAGGCAGCGGTTCGGCCGTGCTGCTTTGAAACAGGGTTGGGCTCTTTTGAATTAAAGCAAAAGCACAGCCAAAAACAATCACCAGAATAAATAGACCACTTACACTAAGACGATTCAAAATTGGTCTTTCCAGCGGCGCAGGGCACCAAAGACCTTTGCAGGTGTATCCAGTGGGGCTCCCGCCTGTGTTTCTGCGGCCTGTATGACCACAGGTTCATGGCAGCGCAAGAACGGGTTTGTGTCTTTTTCTGTTTTCAAGGTGGCCCGTTCCAGAGGTCGTTCTGCGCGATGTTTCATGGCCTTATTGTGAGGTTCTACAGCCTGAGCAAAGCGTAAATTGGCGGCGGTATATTCATGGCCATAGTACAGCAAAGTGTCTTCCGGTAATTCTCCCAGCACCTGATTCAAAGATTCATACATCTGAGGCATGGTGCCTTCAAAAACCCGTCCACAGCCCGCGCCAAAGAGGGTGTCTCCCGTAAAGGCGTGTTGATCCATGACATAGGTGATGGCTCCGTGGGTATGTCCGGGATTGTGCAGCACCCTGACGGAAACTTTTCCAAAGGAAAAGGAGGCTTCATGCTGTAACCCGTGAGTCAGGCCCGGAATGCGTTCTGCGTCTGATTCATGACCATAAACACTTACGTCAGGAAACTGTTCCAACAGGGCTTTGTTACCGCCCACATGGTCCCAGTGGTGATGGGTGTTTAAAATCATGTGGGGTGTCAGGCCCCGTTGCTCAAGAACCCGTAAGACGGGCTCTGCTTCGGAAGGGTCTACCACTGCCACCTGTCCATCAGATACCAGTAAATAAGCATAGTTATCTGACAGACAGGGAATGGGCGTGATTTCAAGATTCATGGGCTTGCCTTAAAAGTTGAGAATGGTGTCTCGGATAATGCCAATAGCGGCTTTCATTTGCTCCTCGGTAATGGTGAGCGGAGGTGCAAAACGGATAATGTCGCCGTGGGTGGGTTTGCAGATGAGGCCGTTGTTTTTGAGGGCCACACACACATCCCAGGCTTCTCTACCGTCTGGCAGGGGCTTAATAATAATGGCGTTAAGCAGGCCCTTACCGCGCACCAGGGTAATAAACTCCCGTTCTTTTTGCAAAGCTTTCATTTCAGAGCGGAACAGTTCACCCATTTTTTCAGCGTTTTCGGCGAGATTTTCGTCTTTGAGCACCTGCAGTGCTTCCATGGCCACCGCACAGGCCAGAGGGTTCCCGCCATAGGTAGAACCGTGCTCACCGGGCAAAATGGTGAGCATGATTTCGTCGTCTGCCAGTACTGCAGACACGGGGAACACACCACCAGAGAGGGCTTTGCCCAGAATCAGAATGTCTGGCTTTACGTTTTCATGATCCGATGCCAGCATCTTACCGGTGCGGGCCAGACCCGTTTGAACCTCGTCACAAATGAGCAGCACATTGTGCTTTTTACACATCTCGCTCACTTTTTTCAGGTAGCCTGCATCGGGAACCACCACACCAGCTTCTCCCTGAATAGGTTCCACCATAAAGGCGGCCACATTGGGATTTTTAATTTCTTTTTCCAGAGCGTCTAAATCGTTATAATCCACCAGAATATAACCGGGCATATAGGGACCAAAGCCCTCGTAAGAGCTGGGGTCATTAGAAGAGGAGATAGCGGCCAGGGTACGGCCCCAGAAGTTGCCGTTGGCAAAGACAATTTGTGCCTGATTAGCAGGAATACCTTTGACCTTATAACCCCATTTACGAGCCAGCTTGATGGCGGTTTCGCCCCCTTCTACACCGGTGTTCATGGGGAGCACTTTGTCATAGCCAAAGAATTCAGTAATATATTTTTCATACTGGCCCAGAATATTATTGTAAAAGGCCCGTGAGGTGAGCGTGAGGGTTTTTGCCTGCTCGTAGAGCGCGTTTAAAATGCGGGGATGGCAGTGGCCCTGATTCACTGCTGAATAGGCGGACAAAAAATCATAGTATTTATTGCCTTCGGGATCCCACACAAAAATGCCTTCGCCTTTTTCCAGCACCACGGGCAAAGGGTGATAATTGTGGGCACCGTATTTATCTTCCCATTCCATGGCCTGTTCAGAAGATATTTTCTTGAGTAAAGACGTGGTGGCTGTAGACATAATAGAAGCTCCCTTTTTTTGCTGCATCGTAACATATATTGTCTTTACCTATGATACGCTTTGCTCCATGTCTACGCGTAAAAAAGCGCTGCTTACTCAGGGTCCTATTCTGGCTACTTTGTTAAAGTTGGCTTTGCCCATGATCTGGGGCATTTTTGTGGTGATGACCTTCAATCTGGTAGACACCTATTTCGTGGGCCAACTCGGTACGCTTCAACTGGGAGCCATGGGATTTACCTTTCCCGTGGTTATGCTAGGTGGCAGCCTGGCCATGGGATTGGGGATTGGCACCTCTTCGGTCATTTCGCGGGCGATTGGAGAAAGCGATACCCATCAGGTACGCTGCCTGACCACCGACAGTCTTATTCTTTCGGTGACCTTTGTGGGGCTGTTTATTACCCTGGGCCTGCTCACCATTGATCCTCTTTTTACGCTAATGGGAGCCGGTCCTGAACTGTTGCCCCTGATTCGTGAGTACATGCAAATCTGGTACATCGGGCTTTTGTTTCTGGTGATTCCGATGGTGGGAAATTCCGCCATCCGCGCCACGGGAGACACCCTGACACCCAGCGTGATTATGACGGTGGCCGGCGTGGCCAACATTGCCCTGGATCCCCTGCTGATTTTTGGTTACGGCCCGGTACCCGCTATGGGACTGAGGGGAGCAGCTCTGGCCACGGTGGGGGCCCGGGCACTTACTCTTGTGGCCGCTGTGGGGGTTTTACACTTTCGGGAAAGAATGCTGCTGTGGCGTTTGCCTTCTGTGAATCGTCTGGTGGACTCCTGGAAACGGATTTTGTACGTGGGACTCCCGGCGGCGTTAACCAATTCCATTGCGCCCCTGGCCAATGCTGTATTAACCGCTCTGGTGGCCAGTTTTGGCGTGAGTGCCGTGGCTGGATTTGGTGTTGCTACCCGTATTGAGGCTTTTGCTTTGATTCCGGTGATGGGACTATCTGCGGGGTTAGGACCTTTTGTGGGGCAAAACTGGGGGGCAAAAGAAATTGAGCGGGTGCAGTCGGCCTTAAATAGAACCTACGTATTTAGTGTGCTCTGGGGGATTCTGGTGGCCATTATTCTACTCACCTTTCGTCGAAATATTGCACAGGTATTCAACGAAAACCCTGAGGTAATTCAGGTGGTCAGCGTGTATTTGTTCTTTCTTTTGCCCGTTTATGCCTTCGAAGGCTGGCGCGTACTCGGAAATTCCACTTTTAATGCTATCGGTAAGCCGCTGAATGCCACGGCGGTGACCCTGGGTAAGCTTGGTACTTACGTCATGCTAGCCTATGGCCTGTCGGTGTTTTTTGATTTAAAGGGTGTTTTTATGGCCGGGGCAGTGGCCACAGCGTTAAGCGGTGTTATTAGCTGGCTTTGGACCCGAAAAGTTTGTCGGTTTTCAGATCCAGAGCCCACCCATGCTAAAGCATCCTGACATACAGCTGAAAATTATTTTTCATACATATTTTCTAAACGGATCGTCCGTTAAAATATATATATGAAACCATTTCGCTGGGACATTACGCGACGAGAACAGTTGGGCTCTCTGCCGGATGTGTGGGGAGAAATAAGCGTTTATAGGGGTTATACCCGTGATTTGGCCGAATGTGCCGCCAGAGTTCTGGCTCGCTCTTTTAATCGTCGCCTGGTTTTTGTGGGCCGTTCCCCTGAAAATATTTTTGACTACCTGTCCGGTGTTCTGGCTGATACCGTTTATGCTGACCGCCTTGATTTGCTCAATGTTTCTTTGCGTGATTTCCCTGATGTTGCTCGTATAAAAACCAGGAAGCCTGAATATTACCGCATGCTCTGCGAACACCTGGATGCCACCAGGCTTTCTCCAGCGGACATTATTGCTGATCCTCGGGGTGTCTGCTTTTGCGATTTAGTAGCCGGAGGCACCACTTTCGAGCAAATCTATACTCTGCTCGAAACCCGAGCCCTTGATGAGGGATTAGATCTGGCGGCCCTTCAGCGTAAAATTTCTTTTTTAGGGTTAACTCCTCGCAAAAAGACCAGTCCCAACACCTGGCGCTGGCAGCAGCACGCTTCGTGGGTCAAACAAAATCGTCTAATTCAGGTCAAAAACCTTTCCATTAGCTGGCTGCTCTGGGACTATCTGGGCAACTGGCAGTCCAAAACGACTCCCTCTCACACTTCCTGGCGCTGGGGCACAAAAGAATCCCTGCGTCCGCCCCGACAATATGAGCACACAAAGGCTCTTAAGCAGGCTTATCAAATTCATGAGCGAGCCCGTGACGACCGCCCCCGCTTTCTCCGCCGCCTGGCTCGTACCCCCGAAATCAAAGAACGCTGGCTAAGAACCCTGATCCAGGATTTGAAACGAAGTTAAGCAAGCCGTTTCACACCCTTACGACACACAAAGATGATGTTCATTGGCAGTACTGACCTATCAGGTTCATATGCTAACAGGTCTGAAGAAGATAGCCATTACCATTTGCCAGTGAGCCTAATCACCCAGATTGAGGATGAACTGTGCCGCATCATCGCTGATGTCGGTGTCCACGCTAACAATTTCAATACGGAGTAAACCGTCCATATCGATCACGTCTCCCTCGTTATACTCTGAGGTGTCTAACGCCTCGTAATTAACCACACTCATGGTGCCATCTTTGACGTTAGCCTCCACGGTCACCACGTTTTGCTTGCCGTCGGCAGCGGCCTGTTGCATCACTTTCACTGCTTCAAGGCTCACTGCAACTTTCATAGCCGCTTTAGAGTCAAAATCATCGAGATGAAAAACATGGGAGCGCACCGGAGTCAGGTTGGGATCGTTAGCCAGCATCTGACCCGATTGGGTATCAAAACGAATCTGTTTATTGTCGTCGCTGCCGTCTTCGTCTACATAGACCACCTGCAAGCTCAGAACGTTTTCGATGGTTTCGCCCTCGCCCTGCTTGAATTCATCAGTGCGATTGGCAGCATAGTTGATCACACCCACCGTGCCTTCGTGCACGTTGGCTTCTAACATCACCACGTTCTTTTTGCCGTCTTCGTTAGCATTGTGCACCACGTCTAAAACGGCTTCATTAATTGCGCCTTTGAGCTCTGTTTCCGTATAGTAATCGTCTGTATAGACGACCTTGCCATATGTAGGGGTTAGCTCCGGGTGGTTTTCCAACATCCCTGTGGGTGGTTTGACAGTGGCTGCCTCAATGGCTTGATTAACGGGTGAAGAAGGCTGAATATTCAAAGTGAACTCCTAATATTGTGTGGGTTTGACGCTATTTTTCTGATTCTAGCATAAAGGCTCGCACCCTGCTTTAATCTAACGGGGTAAGTCTGTTGATTGTGATGATTTGGTTTATTTTGTAGAATCACGACGAAAATTGAACGCTTTTGTTGAAAAAACGCATCTATTGGGATATGGAACTGCCAGGATAAAAACCTGGTCACATAGGTATATAAAGGATAAATGTGGAAATGAAAACTCAGTTTTTGTTTCTGAGATTGACCATGAAAATACAAGACGCAGTTATGGTTTTTATGGCCAGAAAGAGTTTGACTTTATTAATCACAAAGATCTGAGCAAAAATCTACTGCTCTCGAATTGTCGATAGCTATTATTCACAAAACCAACGTTCTGTCCCTACATCCCGTCATTCAGGACTCTGGCCCCAGTTTGTCCCTGGCATTATCAAAAGCAAAAGAAACAGGGGGTGCCCGGTAGCGGGGTCTTGAAGGCCACCGCGCGCAGGATGCGTCAGCGCGGTGGCCTGAACGAAGTGAACGGAGGCCCACGGACGGGCCGAAGAGAACGCCCCCCGACGGGTTCCCCCTGTTTCGCCCCCTTTAAACCTACACTTTCTGCTATGATCACCCATGGAGGATCTCATGACAGACACACCCCCCATTCACGAAGACAAAGACGCCTTAATCACCGCTTATATGAACGCCTCTCTGGCCGCCAAAAAAGTGCCCTACCGCTTCGAAAATCTCACCTATTTCACCGAAACCGGCGACAGTATTTCCCTGCACGCTTTCAAAGAAAATTTTGGTGACGTGGACAGCATGGAAAAGGAAGTGTTTCACACCCTCTTTGCCTACACCCTCAAAATGCTGGCGTTGGAATCCTCCGGTGAAGATGTGGACGCCGCCGAGCGGTTGCTCTCCTTCTACTACACGTTGTTTGAAGTGTTCAACGCCAACCGGGAGTATATTCTCCTCCGTTTTCAGTCTCCTTTGACGGGGCTAAAAAGCCTGCATCGTCTGGACACCTTCAAACAGGGGTTTACTTCCTTTTTGGCAGACATCAACCAATATGAACCGGCGCTGCCTCTGCCCGGAATCAAAATGGTACAGGAGAAAGCCTTCACCGAAGCGGGCTGGCTACAGTTTTTGTCAGTGTTTCAATTCTGGTTGAACGATCAAAGTCCAGACCAGGAGCGCACCGATGCGTTAATCGAAAAATCGTTGCTGGTGGGTCTTGACGTGCTCAAGCTGCAGCAGGCCGAGCGCCATGTGGTGGACTGGGCCAAATTCTGGTTAAGCAAAGAACAGGAAATACCCCGGTGAAGCCCATTGATCGCATTCCCACTTCCAAAATTAAGCGCGCCTCACAACTGGCCAAAACCGGTGTTAAGGTGGGGAGCAACTATCTCAAATACTACGGTGAAAAGCTGGTTAAGCCAGATCTTGATAAATCCAAACTAAATGCCGCCAATGCCGAAGATATTTACAATAGTTTAAAAAATTTAAAGGGCAGTGCGCTCAAGGCTGCGCAAATGCTCAGCATGGAAAAAAATGCGTTGCCCGGTGAGTTCATTGAAAAGTTTTCTCTGGCTCAGTTTTCTGTACCTCCCCTCTCAGCACCGCTGGTGCGTAAAACTTTTCGGCAGTACTTTCAGAAAAACCCCGAAGATTTATTTGACCGTTTTAACGCAGAGGCGGTGAGTGCCGCCAGCATTGGTCAGGTGCACGAAGCCTGGAAGGGTGAGAAGAAACTGGCGGTTAAAATTCAGTATCCCGGTGTGGCAGACAGCATTTCTTCGGATCTGGCCATGGTGAAACCCGCGGCGCTGAAGCTCTT
>CAYFGW010000144.1:0-12775 GCA_964342365.1 uncultured Candidatus Sericytochromatia bacterium
TGTTCACCGAAAGCACAGGAATAGACATTTTTGCCCCTGCGGCACTGCCGTCAAAGCGCACCAACGCGCTATTGTCACTGGTATTGGGGCCGTTCACCACAATCAGCCCTCTGGCCCCCGCTTCTCTGGCCACCATGGCCTTGTAACGCAGACTGGCGTGGCGCTTGAGTTCCTGCTGCTGGTCTTCGTTCACGTCTTCAGGCCAGTAGCGCAGCACCATTACCCATTTGTCTTTCACGTCCAAATGCACATAGGAGTCATAGCCCTCAAAATCTTTGCTTTCGGGGGCTTTAATGCCGTAACCCGCAAAGACCACTTCCGCTTCGGGCACCTCGCCCGTTTGAGAAAACACCAGGGGCATAAAGTCGGTGTTGAGCTTCAACTGTTTTCCCCCGGCAGTGAGGCGATTTTTCGCGCCCAGTTCCACGCCCGCGGTAAATTCAAAGGCCTGTAAATAACGCTGGCCGTCTCCGGCGGGGGCCAGTCCCATCATGGCAAAGGCCTGAGCGGCGTAAGCAGTGGCCAGGGCTTCACCCTGGGTGCCCGTCCCTCTACCCCCGAGGGCGTCTGAGGCCAGATAGCGCACCCGCTTTTGTAAATCCAGCGCACTAATGTCAGCAGCGGTTTGCAAGGGAGCCGTGGGCACGGCCACCTCAGCAGCAGCCACCTGTGTACGGGAAGGACTCAAACCCAGACGCCGTCTTGCCTCGGCATCGTTCCAGCGGGACATAAACAGCTGCGAAGCGCCCGTGGGGGTGCGGCTGCTGGTCCAGCTGAGCTGTTTGCCGTCGGGAGAAAACACCGGCAGTCCGTCAAATTTTTCCGCTTCGGTCACGCGCACGGGCGCTTTCTGGCCCTCGGCATCCACCAGATACAGTTCAAAATTGTCAAAGCCGTGCTTGTTGGTGGCAAAGATAATATATTCCCCTGAAGGGTGGTAAAAAGGCGCCCAGGACATGACTCCCAGTTGGGTGAGAGCTCTGGCATCACTGCCATCAGTGTTCATGCTCCAGATTTCTGCTTTGTCTCCGGCGGCGTTAAAGCGACGAAACACAATGCGGCTCCCGTCGGGACTAAAGAATGGCCCGCCGTCGTAGCCCGCGTGATCCGTTAAACGGCGCACGTTAGATCCATCACTGTTCATGATGTAAAGATCAATAAAAAAGGACGGATCTTGTTTTAAGCGCTGCTGCTCTTTTTGCGACAATTTGCGCGTATAGGCCGCCCGGTTGGAGGCAAACACAATCTGCTTTCCATCAGGAGAATAAGAGCCTTCGGCATCATAGCCCTTAGCATTTGTCAGACGAGTCAGCCGCTGATTATTAAACTGCCGGCTGTAAATTTCGTAAGCGGGATCGTAATCCCAGCTGTAGCGGCGCTGCTTGCCCGAGGCGCGAAAGTCCAGTTCCGCCTGTTCATATTCACGGGTCCTGGGATCGTGGTGGGTAGAAGAAAACAGCGCCCGCTGGCCGTCCGGGTGCAGCCAGGCACAGGTGGTTTTGCCCCGTCCGGTAGATACCCGCGCGGTGTCTCCACTGTCAAAATTGAGAGTATAAATCTGAAAAAAGGGGTTCTTCGGTTCCCGTTCGCTCTGGAAAATCAGGGTGTTGCCGTCGGCCCCGAAATAGCCTTCACCGGAGCGCTTGCCCGAAAAAATCAGCTGGCGACTCTCGCTCATAAGAGGCACCGTTTCCTCAGAAGCAGGATTGGCACAGGCGGGCAGACTCAGAGCACTGAGGCTCAAGATCAGACAGCTAGATATGCTAGACATGAGGGCGCGAAAAGACATAAGGCAATCTCCAGAAAATAAACCAGGGGTTTTTCTGGTAGTTTACCAGCCGCCACAGCTTTTGACGGTCAAATTAGCCTTTAAAGTTAGCTCTTAAAACAGAGAGCCACCAAAGAGAGTTTTGTATTCATCGTTGACCTTGTTGGCGTAAGTACGCACATTGGGATCCCCGTAGCGTTTCAGGGCATTTTCTACCCCACGGCCCAGACGGGCGCGATCTTTGAGTTCATAGCTCATATACGCCGTAGAAGTCCAGACATTGGCCTTGATGTTATAACGCTGCTGAACGGAACGGGTGCTCTGCACAAACTTACTCTTGTGCTGACTAAAAGGCGAACGGCCCTTGTAGCCTTTGGCAATGCCCGACATATGGTGTACCTGACGAATGGCAATGCCCGTGAGCTGCCCTAAACCACCGGCTCCGGTGTGGCTTTTGGCTTCAGGGTTAATGCCCCCGCTTTCGTGGGCAAACAGTGCCAGCATCATTTTGGGGTCCACGTCAAAGGCGCGACCGGCAGCGTCTAATTCAATGGCGATTTCACGCATTTCGGCAGCGGTGGTTTGCGTACGACCGGTGTTACCCAGGGCCGCATGGTGCTGCTGATAGCGCTTCATGGCGTTTAAAAGCTCCGCGGCACCGGACGTTAAACCGGAAGCATCAACGGCTTCTACCTCCGCTGCGTTGTTGGTACGCGGGGTGCGGGGCGCATCTTCTACGGGCGCATGCCCGTTGGGGATTTTAAGGGTCATGCCCGGCTGCAAGGCATTGGGCGAACGGAGCTGATCCCGGTTGGCTTCAAAGATTTCCATATACCGCTCAGAATCATCGAGGGTGCGCAGGGCCACAATACTCAGAGACTCCCCTTTTTTAACGGTGTACTCTGTGAAAGGTTGTTCCCCGGATTGCTCACCGGAGGGTGCAGAGGTTTTGCCCGTGGGCCACAGATTGGTGATGGGGTTGGTGACGGCCTCTGAAGGTGCGGCGTTAGCACTGGGAATTTTGAGCTGCATGCCAATCACCAGGTTGTTGGGGTTCATCAGATCATCTTTATTGAGATCGTAAAGGGCATTCCCCAGACTGGAATCCCCCAATTTTTGCTGCGCAATTTTACTCAGGGTATCGCCCCGCTTGACGGTGTACAGTTCGTAAGTGGGCTCCTGCACTCCCAGCGACAGAGACGCAGTCGCACTGCCTTTGGCCCCACCGAAAATAGTGGTGTCAGCCAGGGGATTGGGCAAGCCGGGAAAAGCCAGATTATTGGCGGGAGTGGAAGGGGCAGCGGGTTTGGGCGCACCACTAACCTGGGGAAATGTGAGGGCAGGACGTTGATTAATGCGAGGCATGGGCTCTCCTGAGAATAAAACGCAATTTTTTGTATATTATGCCTGAGACAGAGGTAAAAATCATAGTGTTTTCACGGCATTTTTAGCTGCTTTTAACCCCGGAACGACATATTCTCACTCACATAAAATGACACAAATAATAGGTCAATTGACTTTTAAAATGATACAATTGACCTATGTTGAGTAAAATACTGGGAACAAAGACCGCTGAATTTATTATGCTGCATCTTTTTCATTATGGAGAAGTCTACGCCCGTGGCCTGGCCAAAGACTCTGGTATTTCTCTTTCATCGGTGCAAAATCAACTGGCCAAGTTTGAAGATGCCGGCGTGATTATTTCTAAAAAAATGGGGAATGTGCGGATTTATCGTTTCAACAAGAAGTCTCCACTGACCCAACCCTTGATGGAGTTAGTCAAGGTCGTTCATTCGTCAATGAGTGATCGTGACAAAGCACGTTTATTTAGTGCCAGAAAACGACCGCGTAGGGCAGGTAAACCTGTCATTGGACGTGAGTATGATTGACTTTGGTCATTGTACAGAAGAAGAACTTTGGAAATACGTGGCAACCCATCTCAAAAAAGAGGGAATAGACACTATTTTAGTAGGTGGCGCTGTTGTAGCCATTTATTCAGAAGGTATCTACCATTCAGGAGACCTGGACTTTATTTTGGAAAGCATGTTTACAAAAGGCCTTGAAAAAGCAATGAATAACATCGGGTTTAAAAAGCACGGAAGACATTATATTCATCCAGCGTGCGAGCATTTGTTCGTGGAGTTTCCAAGCGGCCCCATAGGCATTGGTTCTGATTACTCTATTGAGCCTGTAGAAATGGAGATCCAGAACGTAGCCATCAAAATATTATCTCCCACCGATTGTGTTAAGGATCGATTGGCCTCGTATATCTTTTTTTCAGATCGAGACGGGCTCGATCAGGCTCTAATGGTGGCGAAAAGACAGAACGTAAATATGCAAAGTAT
Organism: uncultured Candidatus Sericytochromatia bacterium; assembly: GCA_964342365.1. GTDB lineage: Bacteria > Cyanobacteriota > Sericytochromatia > UBA7694 > UBA7694 > CAXRDE01. The sequence continues at coordinate 4,114 of CAYFGW010000144.1, forward strand.
TGAAATATGGTGTAAACGGGAAGGACATCCTGAAACTTACACTGAATTCTGTCAGCTGTTGAGATAAAATCAGAAAGAGGTGATACTCTTAATTAAGAGTATCGTCAAAATATCGCTTCAAATATGAAAAAGCCCCTTACTTACTTAACCACCGGTGGGAACAACCCTTTTCAACCTCATTTAATTCAAGCCATATCCTCTGCGGACGAAATTTTTATGGCCGTGGCTTTTGTTAAACTTTCGGGCCTTAAATTGATCTTTCCTGTATTACAAGAGGCTGTAGAAAGAGGCTGTAGAGCGGGGAAAAACCGTGCGTATTCTCGCAGGAGACTATTTGGGTTTGACAGAGCCTCGCGCGTTGCGAAAGCTTTTGCAGCTGCTGATCTCAAAAGAACAGGCTCAGCGATGCGAGATAAAAATCTTTGAAACCGGGGGATCAAGCTTTCACCCCAAAGCTTATCTGTTTGTTACCAAAGATAGGCAAACCCACGAGGTCAGTGACGGATTTGCCTATATTGGTTCCAGCAACCTTTCTCAGCTGGCCTTACAAGAAGGCGTTGAATGGAATATTCGCGTAGATTTACAGGAAAACCCGTCTCGCTTTATTCATTTGCTAGACGCTTATCAGCAGCTGTTTGAGTCAAAGCGTTCACGACAGCTGACATCTCGCTGGATAGACGGTTATCAGGAGCGGGTAAAAAAATCATGGATACAGTCACCTGAAGCCGCATCTGGCCTGGATTCTGAACAAGATATTGAGCCTTACCCCCATCAAATAGAAGCCTTAGAGGCTTTAAAAAAGGCCCGAAACGAAGGGGTTGAACGCGGTGTGATTATTATGGCTACCGGTCTGGGAAAAACGTATTTGGCCGCCTTTGATGCTTTACAAGTTACTTCAAAAACACGGCCTAAAATTTTGTTTGTGGCCCATCGCCGTGAAATTTTACACCAGGCAGAAACCGCATTTTTAGACGTGTATCCTGAGGCAAAAACCGGTTATTACATGGGCCAGAGGAGGCAAAAAAATGCGGACATTCTTTTTGCTTCTGTACAAACGCTGGGACAAAAAGAACACCTACAAAAGTTTCGTCCCGACCATTTTGAGTATATTGTGATCGATGAATTTCATCATGCCGCAGCCCGAAGCTATCGTAGCTTATTGTCTCATTTTAAGCCTTTGTTTTTGCTGGGTCTAACCGCTACCCCTCACCGTACAGACGGTGCTGATATTTTTGGCCTGTGTGATAATAACATCCTTTACCGGCTGAATCTGATGGACGGCATTACACTCAAAAAGCTTGCTCCTTTCGTGTACCACGGCATTCACGATCTTCACGTGAATTATCAGCGGGTGCAGTGGCGTCAAGGGCAGTTTGCCAAAAAAGCTTTACAAACGGCCGTCGCTACAAAAGAACGGGCCGAATATGTGTTTGAGCACTGGCAAAAAAGGGCGCAAAAAAGAACCCTGGCTTTTTGTGTCTCTAAAAAGCATGCTGAGTATATGGCCACTTTTTTTCAAGACAAAGGGGTCCGTTGCACAGCTATTCACTCGACGTCTGCCACTACCCGACAGGACGGTATTGATGGGTTGGAAACAGGGTATTTCCAGGTGTTATTTACAGTGGATTTATTCAATGAGGGAGTAGACATTCCTTTAATTGACACTATTCTGATGCTGCGCCCCACGGAATCCAAAATTCTGTTTTTACAGCAACTGGGGCGTGGACTTCGTAAAACAAAGCACTTGCCCGAAAAACAATTGCAGGTTCTCGACTTTATTGGCAATCACCACGTGTTTTTGAATCGTCCGCAAGCGCTATTGGGCATAGAAAATAATGCTCAGAGCGTTCGAGATTTTATAATGGCTTACCAAAGCCATCAGCTCAAACTGCCCGCAGGCTGCGATATTCGTTATGATCTGGAAGTTATTGATTGGTTATCTGCGTGGGCCAATGCGACCGCCTCAGAACAGATTCAGGATACGTACGACCGTCTAAAGCGAACGTTAGGCTCACCACCCACTGCGCTAGAAATGTTTCAAGCGGGTCAAGATCTCAAAAAAATTCGCAAAGGATGGGGTTCCTGGTTTGAATTTGTAAACGTTAATCAAGATTTAGATGCTGCTGAACAACTCTGCTTAAAGCTCTTTAAAGCGTTCTTCAAAAATATTGAAAAACAGATATTGAGCAAATCGTATAAAATGGTGACCTTACAAGCATTGATTGAACTCAACGGTTTTGAAGAGCCACAAACCTTAGCAAATATTGCAGGGCAAGCTTTTCATATTCTGACGCGTCGCCCCAAGCTCAGAGGGGATCTCATGGGCGTAAAAGCGATTGAGGGTATTGAAAAACACCGGGATTTTAGCAAAATACCAACGGCTCTGCAACGTAAATGGATCAACTACTGGCGAAAAAATCCCATCAAGGCTTTAACAGGTGAGTGGACCCGACAAAATATTCTTTTTAAGCTTGAAGAAGATCAGCTTTTATTCAAACAAGAAGTGACTAAAGTAGATTACGCTGCCTTTCACAATATGCTGCAATCGTTAATTGATTATCATCTTTTTCGGTACACGCCCAAGGTCGAACTACCGCCTGTCATGTTGGATTCACCTTTACCGGATTTTGCTGAGAACCCTTTAAAAGCTTATCTACATCAAGAGGTGATGAGAGAAGATATTCCCCCACTTTTTGGGCAAACCATGAATGTGGGAATCTGGAACAAGGGATATGTTTATCTTAAAGCACAGAGTGCGCATGTATTATTGGTCAATTTAGAAAAACGTGGTTTGAGTTTGGCCCATCAATATCACGATGCTTTTTCTAGTGATCGTATATTCCACTGGCAGTCTCAAAACAGAATGAGTCCTACAGAAACTTCTGGCCAACGTTTAGTTGCTCACATTGAACGTCGTGAGCCAGTGCACTTATTCGTGCGTAAAACCCGCAAAATAAAAGGCAAAGGGGCTCCTTTTACTTACTGTGGCCAGGTGCAGCTAAAAGAATATCACGGCGAAAAACCCATGAATATGTGTTTTGAGCTTGCGTCTCCAGCACCTGCACAGTTTATATAGACATACGACAAAAAGTGCTATTGGCTAAAGTCAAATCTAGACGCCTTCAAAAAAAGCAAAGGACTTTTGTGATGGGTTCTTTTCTTAACATTTCATTGCTTTTGGCGTACAATGATCAAAATAAAATTTAAGGGCACTCTGTGAGTCAAGACCGTATCGAAGAACATTTGACAACGCTATTTTTAGATAAGCAATATTGGAAAGGAACCTTGCCAAGGGTCATTTTTTGGCAGGATACCGATGCCGAATTTAGCGATAACTTCGACACAATTAACTTGACAAATGTTCCTGAACTGCAAAAGGAACGGCTTACCCAAAACAATGCCTGGCAGCTCAAACAGCGTTTACACCACGCTTCTGAAGAAAGTTGTTTTTTACTCTACCAGGCAGGGGAAACGCCTTCTCCCCGAGAAGACTGGCTATTAGACGCCAGACTTTACGGACAGGTTTTTTCGGCCCGCCGGAGCGATATGCTTCAACAGGAATTGGGATTTAGTCATCGGCATATTCAGGCCTTTTTGAAAGAACACGCCAGCTTTTTTAATGCACAGGATCGCATCAAAAAGCTGATGGATTTGCGTCCCCCGACAAATAGTGAACCTGAGCAACTCCGTTTGTACATGATGTGTGCGCTCATCGGCTTGAAAACCGCAGATTCTGATCTTTTGATTCAGCACGTTTTGCAGCAAGGCCCCTCTGAAGCAGATAACACAGTGTTTCAGCTGCTCTTAAAACACTTTAAAGCTGAGGACTTTTTTGCGCTTTGCCACAGCAGCTTACAACTGCGTCACGCCCCTACCGCGCTTTCTCAAATCTTGATTCAGATTGCGGTGACCCACTTTGCCCATCAGTATAAAGGGGCTTTGCCCAAACAATGGCAACATCAAAAAGCCGAATCCAGTTTGGCTTGTTTTCGTTTGGTAGATCGCTGGATTCACGACGAACGCATCAAAGATACGTGGTTTGAGTTGGCGGATCCTGTGGGTCAATCTTTGGGTCTTGAAACCCTTTTAAGTCAGAGCCCCCCTGAAGATTATTTACATTGCGAAACCTTTCAACAGATAGATAAAGCTTTGATTATTGCGTTGCGAGATCGCCTGGTGCAGCCTCAGGATATTTTGCCCTTAACAGAATTTGCGGAGTGGATTCAGCAGCGCACACCGCTTTTTGAAAACAGTCGCTACGCCGCGATATATGCCTGTTTGTATGCCGCGACCCAGTTATTTATTTCGGCACAGCATTATCTGAAGCCCCTGCCCAAAGCAGAAAATACCGCAGCCTTTCAGTTTAGGCATTATCAAGAGGTGGGTTATAAAACCGATCAGGCCTACCGCAAATACTGGGTTCACGCCATGAGACTCACAGAACATGTGGTGTTACAAAGTCTGCACGACCGGGTAGAACAGCAGTATAATCAGATTTTGCACTGGCAGACGGAACACTGGGATACCTTGCTCAAAGCCTACGGATCATGGCCATTGGCAGACCTGCCGTTTCAAGCTGAGTTTTTTAAAGAACAGGTCTGGAAAACCGCTCAAAAGGGCGAACGGCGAACGGTGGTGATTATTTCTGATGCCATGCGTTACGAAGTAGCCGCCGAGCTGCAAGAACGCTTAAAGGACCATTTGCCCGGACAAAACCAGCTCAGTGGCATGTTGGGCGTATTGCCCAGTCGCACCCATTTTGGCATGTCGGCCCTGTTGCCCCGCACCCAGGAGCATCTGGCGCTGGATCAAGACACGCGCATTTTGCTCGATGAACAGCGCCCTGAAAATACCGAAAGCCGCAATAAATTATTACAGCAGGCGGGCATAGAACGGGGCGATAAAACCCTGCGGGCCTACCGTTATGACGATGTTGTGGGCTTAAAGCGGGACGCCGGGCGAAGCTGGGCCAAAGACTTTCAGCTGGCCTATGTTTATCATGATCAAATTGATGCCACCGGCGATAAGCCCGCCAATCAGGACAAGGTGTTTGCAGCCTGTGAAGACACCGTAGACGAATTGTTCTCTTTTATCAAGCGTCTCACCGCCTGGAATATTAGCCAGATCATTGTTACCGCCGATCACGGCTTTTTGTATCAGAATCAGTCTCCTGATGAGCACGATAAAGTAGACATGCCCGCCAACGTACTTTTTAGTAAACGACGCTGCGCGTTGGCCACAGAGGCCGTGGACACACCCGGCGTATTGTCTTTAGAACTCACGCATTATACGCACCCCTTTGAACAGCTCTATGCGCTGATCCCCCGCGGGCATCAGCACTTTCGCAAAAGCGGAGGCTCCACCCGCTATGCCCACGGCGGCGCGACTTTACAAGAAACCTGCGTGCCTGTTTTGAACTATAGCCACGTTAAAAGCAGTGTCAACAAAACCCGACCCAAAACCCGAGTGCGGGTGCTGTCTACGCAACAGCGCATTACCAATAATGTTTTTTCGCTGTCTTTACTGCAAGAAGATCCCGTCAACGCGCATTACCGGGGCCGTCAAGTACAAATCTTTTTTAAAGATGAAGCGGGTGGGGTGATCAGCAACAGCAAAACCCTTGCCCTTAACGCCACTTCAGATCATGCTCCCGAACGTGAACAGCGGGTATCCATGACCCTGACCACGGCGCAAAATCAGGGGCGCGTTTGGCTCCACCTGATAGACGAAGAAGATCAGTGTGACATTATTGAGCCCGAAGCCTGGCAAGTGAGCCTGAGTTTTAGTAATGAATTTGGATTTTAGTGGACTTTAAACAATGATTAATACGCTTTTACATCAACACTTTTCTGGCAAGGTGGTGCGCAAAGACCTCACCGAAGAACTGCGCAAGGGAGCCAATGTCCCCGTTTACGTGCTGGAGTATTTGCTGGGCATGTACTGTGCCACTGATGACGAAGAAAGCATTAAAGAAGGCGTGCAAAACGTTAAACGGATTTTAGCCGATAACTACGTGCGGCCCGACGAGGCCGAAAAAGTAAAGTCTAAAATTCGTGAGCAGGGCCGCTACACCGTGATTGACAAAGTGACCGTGAGCTTAAACGAAAAAAGCGACAGTTACGAAGCCGAACTCATGAATATGGGGCTTAAAAAAATTCTGGTGCCCCCGGCCACCGTGCGAGAATTTGAAAAATTGCTGGGGGGCGGCATCTGGTGCATTTTGCAAATGAGCTATCGCTTTGATGAAGACAGCCACAAAACCAGCCCCTTTGTCATTGAAAGTTTAAAGCCCATTCAAATGCCCGCGCTGGACTTAAACGAACTTTTAGAAGGGCGCAAAGCCTTTAGTAACGACGAATGGCTTACTTTGCTCATGCGTTCCATTGGCATGGAGCCCACCACCCTGAGTGAAGAAGCCTGCTGGCATTTGCTGGGGCGCATGGTGCCCCTGTGCGAAAACAATTACAACCTGTGTGAACTGGGGCCAAGAGGTACCGGGAAATCGCATATTTACAAAGAAATTTCGCCCAACTCGATTCTGGTATCCGGGGGACAAACCACCGTGGCCAACCTGTTTTACAATATGTCCTCCCGGCAGGTGGGCTTAGTGGGCCTATGGGACGTGGTGGCCTTTGACGAAGTGGCGGGCATTCGCTTCAAAGACAAAGACGGCATTCAAATCATGAAAGACTATATGGCCTCAGGCTCTTTTTCACGGGGCAAAAGCGAAATTGGAGCCTATGCCTCGATGGTGTTTGTGGGCAATATCGACAACGTGGAACAATTGGTGCGCACCAGCCACTTGCTGGCCCCTTTTCCTAAGGTGATGATTGACAGCGCCTTTTTTGACCGCTTTCATGCCTATGTGCCCGGCTGGGAAATTCCTAAGTTTCGCCCCAATAACTTTACCCAGGACTACGGGTTTATTGTGGACTATTTAGCAGAATGGCTGCGAGAAATGCGCAAACGCAATTTCTCTGATGCCATTAACACCTATTTTCAGCTGGGCAATAACCTTAACCAGCGCGATACGCAGGCCGTACGCAAAACCGTGTCAGGATTACTGAAACTCCTGTTCCCCGATGAGAGCTACCAAAAAGAAGACGTGGAAAAATGCCTGCGTTACGCCTTAGCCACCCGAAGGCGCATTAAAGAACAGCTTAAAAAAATCGGGGGCATGGAATTTTACGATGTGCACTTTAGCTATATCGACAAAGAAAGCCTGGAAGAACATTTTGTCACCCTGCCGGAGCAGGGGGCGGGTACGCTCTTGCCTCCTGAGCCCCCCAAGCCGGGGCAAATTTACAGTGTCAGTGAAGGGGAACCCGGACAACTGGGACTGTACCGCATTGAATTATCCGCACTCGAAGGCACGGGCAAATTGGTAAGGGCCGGACTGGCCAATCAAAGTAAAACCCGCGATGCGGTAAATATTGCCTTTAACTACTTTTTGGCCAATGCCCAAAACTTAGGCGCTGGCCATCAGAGCAAGGCCAAAGATTACCATTTGCATCTGGTGGATATGCAAGAATGTGGCGATCCGCAAGCTATTGCCCTGCCCATTCTGGTGGCGTTGGCTTCAGCAGCCAGCCAGCGTTCGGTGCAGGACATGCTGGCCATTCTGGGGGATATGACCCTGGGCGGCACCATTTCTCCCGTGCAACATCTGGCCAATACCCTGCAAACCGCCTTTGACTGCGGCGCGCGCCGTATTTTATTGCCCATGGCCAACGCCCCGGATATTGCCACGGTGCCCCCGGAGCTCTTTGGTAAGTTTCAGATTGCCTTTTATACAGACCCCACCGACGCTGTTTTTAAAGCCATGGGTATGACCTCCTGAACATGTCAAACACGTTGAATATGCTAAAAATAGCCGAGCAAGACTGGCCCTATCCCCTGGCCCTGAGCAGCCGCAGTCTGCGAGTAAAATCACGCTGGGAAGACGCCGTCCAGGTGGCCTGTCACGTGTATGAAGGCTTATTGCGCCATGTGGGTGCGCTCGTTTTAACAGAGTACGCCCATTTAAAATACCCTTCTGAACGCCTGGCCCGCTATTTAATGCACCGGGCGTATCGGGGCCGCTTAACCTGTGGCACCATGATCGAAATGCTCAGAGAAGTGGCACCCTACCTTAAAGATTACGAAGATCTTTTGCATATGCCCGTTCTGATCCGAGCGCTGGTTCCCGAAGCGGGCTTTGAGGCGGTACACGATCAGTGGCTGGCCCCCTTGAATCAACAGCGCATTCAGTGGAGTCATGCCAAAGGCCATGTGGCGTATGTTCCCATTCAGCACACAGATTACACCGCTTTTGTGGACCGGCTCACCCAACTGATGGAACAGTTAAAGTGCCTGGGCGATTTAGAACTTGTGTACACTCAGGAATTGTCACGGGGAGCGCAGCACTGGAACCAGCAGGTGCTGCTTTTGCAAGGGGCCATGCAGCCCTTTGAAACCCGCACCCTGTCTTTGCCGCTGGCACAAACCCCGCCCCAAAGTCAGACCGTGGCCGTCATCACCGAAGATCAATCTCTTTTGCCCCTGTACCCTTTTTACGTGGGCCGCTCTGATGCTTCCGGGCATTGTGAACTGGCTTTTTTATCGCTACTGCGCAAAAAGCGGGCACACTGGGAACCGCAATGGCCCGCCGCTCCCGAGGGCG
>CAYFGW010000145.1:0-12627 GCA_964342365.1 uncultured Candidatus Sericytochromatia bacterium
TTTTAATTTTAGCAATGGCTTCGGCATATTTGCCCTGATAAGCCAGCAGTGAAGCAGCCTCTACTACCTTACGCTGAGCGGTGCGCTGGCCGCTATTTTGCAGCTCCGCTTCCCACATTTTGGTTTTTTCGGCGATTTCAGCATCCAGGGGCGTGTTTTTAGGGGCTTCACTCAGTAATTTCAGGGCTTTGGCATATTCCTCGTTCTGAGCAATATTGCTGGCACTGTAATACTTCAGACGCGCCTCTTTATACAGAGCTACAAAAGGATGATTGCGATCCAGACGCAGCACGTTCTCATAAGCCACCTTGGCTTCTTCGGTCCGGTTGTACTTGTTATACAACTGAGCCAGAGCAATATGGGCTTTTAAAAACTCAGGCTTAATTTGTGTTGCCTGAAGATAGTACGCAATCGCTTCCTGTTCTTTGCCCTGACCTTCAAGGGCCAGCGCGTAAGCAAAAAGCGCATCTGCGTCATCAGAAGCCGGCGGCGCAAGCACCGCCGGGCTGGCGCTGGGCTGATTTTCCGGGGTTTCCCGGGGTTGTTTATTGGGACAACCCGCGAGAGTAGTGGTGCTTGCCAGCAACAGAGCCAGCAGGAGTGCTTTAGGCATTCCCTTCTCCTTTGACCTCCCAGGTATCTCCTGAGAACAGTAGTTTTCTCAAATCGCCGTCGCCTTTTTTCTCACGGACGGCTTCCACTTGCTGATGCACCTGATCATTATACACGGGGCCCTGAACGGCTCTAAACACGCCGAGCGGTGTGGGGAATTCAGGCTGTGTGAGCTTTGTGAGCATGTGCGCAATGTGTTCATTGGTTTCGTCATGGACCAGAATATCTGCTTCGGTAATGCCGTCTTCACCAAGGGTCACCACTTCAGGCGTAAACCCGTTCATGCGCAGTCCTTTGTTACTATCTGCACCGAAGATCATGGGCTTGCCATGCTCTAAGCGCAGCTGGTGGTCTGCCTGGGTATCCCGCTCGGTGGTCCAGCCGTGGGTCTTGTCGTTGAAAATCACGCAGTTTTGCAGAATTTCCACCACAGAGGTGCCCTTATGCTGTTCCGCTCTGAGCAGAATCTCTTGCATATACTTCGGGTCAGTATCAATGGCACGGGCAAAGAAAGTAGACTCTGCACCCATGGCCAGACGAGAAGCCGAAAAGTTGCGGTCCAGTGAACCATAAGGCGTGGACTTGGTGACCAGTCCCTGCTCACTGGTGGGCGAATACTGACCTTTGGTGAGACCGTAAATTTCGTTATTGAACAACAACAAATTCAGGTCCACATTGCGACGAATCAGGTGAATAAAGTGATTACCACCAATAGAAAGGGAATCTCCGTCACCGGAAATCATCCACACGGACAGGCCGGGGTTGGTGAGCTTTAAGCCGGTGGCAAAAGCTGCCGCACGCCCGTGAATGGTGTGAAACCCATAGGTATTCATGTAGTAAGGAAAGCGCGAAGAACAGCCAATGCCAGAGATAATGGCAAACTTTTCTTTGGGCAGTCCAATTTTAGGCAATGCCGACTGTACCGCATTCAAAATGGCGTAGTCTCCACAGCCGGGACACCAGCGCACGTCCTGATCAGATTTAAAATCTTTTTTCTTTAAGGTAGGTGTTTCTGTCATGGTGTAATCCTCTCTTACGCCAGCAGCGCGTCAATGGCGCTGGTTAATTCGCGGATCTTAAAGGGTAGACCCTGCATTTTGTTTAATTGTTCAACTTCAATGCCATATTCTGACTGAATAATGCTGGCCAGCTGGCCCAGATTAAGTTCAGGAATCAGAATACGCTTGTAGTTTTTGAGAATATCGCCCAGATTGCGAGGCAGTGGGTTCAAATAGCGCACGTGAGCGTGAGCCACAGACTTGCCTTCTTTTTGAGCCTGCGTCACCGCAGAGTAGACGGAACCATAGGTGCCACCCCAGCTCAGAACTAGCAGATCGCCAGATTCGGGACCGGTAACTTCCTGTTCAGGAATAAAATTAGCAATATTCCGGATTTTTTGTTCACGTACTTTGCTCATTTTCTCGTGGTTCTGAGGATCATAAGACACGTTGCCGGTGCCTTCCTGACCTTCTAAGCCACCAATACGGTGTTCAAATCCAGGCATGCCAGGGACGGCCCAGGGACGCGCCATGTATTTTTCATCACGCTCATAGGGCTGGAACTCGGCGGGATCCGTGGGACGCTGGAGCTGAATGGGCTCAAAGGTATCAGGATCAGGAATTTGCCAGGGACCCGTGCCGTTGGCGATATAGCCATCAGACAATAAAATAACGGGGGTCATAAAGGTCAGAGCGATGCGCACCGCTTCCATGGCGGTTTCAAAACAGTCGGTGGGTCGGCTGCAAGAAATAATACACAGCGGAGATTCGCCGTTACGACCGTACATGGACTGTAAGAGGTCCGATTGCTCGGTTTTGGTGGGCATACCGGTAGAAGGACCCGCACGCTGGACGTTGATGACCACCAGAGGCAGTTCTGTTTTCACGGCCAGACCAATGGCTTCTGCCTTGAGGGCCATACCGGGACCGGAGGTGGAGGTCACCGCCAGACCGCCACCGTAGCTAGAACCAATAGCGGCACAAACTGCGGCAATTTCGTCTTCTGCCTGGAAGGTCAGAACGCCAAAATCTTTATGCTTGGACAATTCGTGAAGAATATCGCTGGCAGGGGTAATGGGGTAGGTGCCCAGGAAAATAGGCAGTCCCGCCATTTTACTGCCCGCAATGAGGCCGTAAGCCAGAGACTGGTTGCCTGAAACACTGCGATAGGTGCCCGGCGCAATTTCAGCGGGCTTAATTTCAAAGGAGCGAGGCATTAAGTCTGTGGTGTTGGCGTAGTTATACCCGGCGTTCAGCGCCAGTCTATTGGCTTCAATCAGAATGGGCTTACGGGCAAATTTACGCTCTACCCATTCCATGGTAGGCTCCACCGGACGGTTGTACATCCAGTACATCATGCCTAAAGCACAGAAGTTCTTACAGCGGGTTTTGGACTTGTTGTCTAAATCAATGTCTTCAAGGGCATTGAGGGTCAGTTTGGTAATGTCCACTTCCACCACGTGATAGCTTTCCAGAGAATCATCTTCTAAGGGATTGCTCTCATAACCGGCTTTTTTGAGGTTGCCTTTGGTGAAACTGGAGGTGTCTGCCACAATGGTACCGCCACGGGGCAGGGTGTGCAGGTTGGCCTTCAGCGCTGCGGGGTTCATGACCACCAGCACGTCGGGCTCGTCACCAGGGGTATGGATGTCGATTTCTCCAATTTGCACCTGGAAGCTGGAGACCCCGGGAATGGTGCCAGCCGGGGCGCGGATTTCTGCGGGAAAGTCGGGAAATGTTGCCAAATCATTGCCCATGACCGCGGAAGTGTTGGTGAATTGAGAGCCTGTGAGCTGCATGCCGTCGCCAGAGTCACCTGCAAAACGAATGGTGACCCGATCGAGCTCAACGCGTGCTTTGGTTGTCATGATAATTTAAGCCTTTATTCTGGTTGTTTCGGTTTTTCGGGAAGGTGCAAAAAGCAGTAAATCAGGGATTTTTTCCCGAAAATAGTGCGTTCATTGTAGCATGTAACCTACTTTTGGGTAGGTTATGCTACGGGGTTTGTGAGCAGTTTGTAAGTAAAAAAGACGCAGTGTGTTAACACTACGCCCATATCAACGGGGTTCACTCTGGCAGTCATTGAAAACGGCTATTTAATACCGTTATTTTTTGAAATTAACGAAGTAATTTAACGGGCCTGAAAATCAAACACAAAATTTTGCGGGGTACGTTGTCCCATATGGCTCACCTGAATACGCAGATTGCCCGCTTTTTCTAAAGCTGGAATGGCAATAATTCCGTGGGCCTGACCGCCGGGAGGCAAATCCTGTGCTTTAAAACTGTGTTTATTAATATAGCGTTCTGCCACAATAGCGCGCTCTTGCTCCATAAAGTCCGGAGCACCGGTAATGGTGTTGGTATTGAGATAGTAGTAGTGACGCCATTGTTTGGTGAGGGTATTGGCATCTAAATAGGTATAGGGCAAGCCATTCATGCTCACCTTAATTTTGAGCTGATCGGCGTTTAAAACCCGGCCTTCGTTATTGCGTACGCTCAAATGAAACAACTGGGTGTTCACCACATTGCGGTAAGCATAAGGTGAAAAAGCGTCGCTTAAACGTCCCTGACCATTGGGGTGAAACACACGGGCTCGCTGCGGGGCATCCATTAAACGCAGGGACACGGAAAGGGGGCTTCCATCCTGATTAACGCTCTGGTACGTATCGAGATTCTGGTTATCCCGGGGCAGGGGACTCAGGGTGAGTGCGTTCTGGGCAAAAGCAGGTGCAGTCAGACATAATCCAGTCAATGAAAGCAGTAAGAGGCGTTTAAACATAAAAGAAGTCCTTTTTCTAGCGTTGTTCTTATTATACGTTTCGTTTTTTGATATTCTCTACCCTTTATTTTCAACTTCTTTATAAAAAGGAGGGGCATGCGCAAAAAAGGTAAAAAGCAGACTATATAAAGAATAAGTTTGGTTTAAATCCAGTTTTAGAGACCATAAAACACTGCTTTTATCCTTTATGATAGAAATATCAAAACAGCGTAAGAGGAAATTTCAATGTTCGACAAAATTAATACCAAATTCACCGCCAAAGCTTTAACTGCCGTTGCCCTGATCGGCATGACCGTTCTCGGCACCACCGGATGTGGCAGTCGCACCGCCCCCACCGCACAAATCAATCCCGCCTTCAATCGTGGCGTTCAAACCCAGCGCGCTCTTTCTACCCAACGCAGCACCAGCTTCCGCCGCTTTAGCAGTTCCACCGCTCAAATTCCTGCAGGCTATTACGACGCTGTACAGGGCCAAACGGGCCAGGACCTCTTACAAACCCTCAATAATATTGTGGCCCGCCACAAAGACCTCGGCTATTCTCACGGTCGTGACATTATGTTTAGCACTGTAGACGACTTAGATAACGATGACGTGATAGAAGGTGTATATACCGGCCGCCGTCTGGACAAAGTCAACAACCGGGGCAGCGCCTACCGTAATGGCTCAGGCATAAACACAGAACACACCTGGCCCAAAAGCAAAGGCGCCAAGAGCGGTCCTGCAAAGTCTGACTTGCACCATCTGTTCCCTACGGATATTAAAACCAACAGTGCCCGCAGCTCATTCCCCTTTGGCAACGTAAGCCGTACCCACAAGAGTTTTTCTGGCAGCAAACTGGGAAGTGACGCTCGCGGTCGCACCGTATTTGAACCCCGGGATCAGCACAAGGGCAACGTGGCTCGTGCTCTGTTCTACTTCTATACCGTTTACGGCAGAAACGGCATCAGCACCTCTAACTTCCGCGTAGAGCACGACACCCTGCTCGCATGGCACCGTCAAGATCCTGTGGATGCTGCAGAACGCGCCCGTAATCAGGCCATCTTTGAAGCCCAGGGCAACCGCAACCCTTACGTTGACCACCCTGAGTATGTAGGTGCCATTGGCCAATTTATGAGATAGGTCGGCCAAAAAGCCCGATTGCAAAATCTAATAAACGATTCTCGCCCCAGAGCCGGTCACGGTCCTGTCGGGCGAGACTTTTTTGATTATAAAACCCCACATGCCCCCCTTCACTGGTTAATAACCAGTGCGTGTACGCATTGTTTTTATCCATCGCTTTCAAGTGAGAACTCACAGGAATAATCGGATCATCGGCTGAATGCACAATGCGTGTTGGCACATTGATGGACTCCCACCACTGCAAAACACTGTTCTGTTGGTAATAGTCCTGCGCGTCTTTATAGCCAAAGCCGGGCCCGGTGACATAATTGTCGAAGGACTTTAAGTTTTTAGCGCGAGCCAGCTGCTTAAAATTCGTGGTGTCTGGCCAGTAGCGACGGCGCTGACGGTAGGTTTTTTTCATGCTGCGGTAAAAGTGACGCTCATAAATCACGTTGTCCAGACGCATAATGCTCTCAGAAGCCTTGTGTAACTCCAGGGGTGGACTTACCGCACAGCCCCCCAGCAAATACGCGGGTTTTTGTTGCCAGAGTGCCAGCATCTTGAGCATCATATGCGCCCCCAGCGAAAATCCACCCACCACAATTTTGGCGTATCCCAGTTCGTGAGCGTATTCACACACCTGTTGAAAATCCTGAGACAGTCCCGCATGGTACAGAGTTGCGCTATCGTGAGCGGACCCTCCGGCCCCCCTCAGGTTGATACGAATGACGTCCATTCCCATTTCCAGCGCCTTTCGCGCCGTGGAAATCATGTACTTGGCGTGGGCACAGCCTTCTAAACCATGGGCCAAAATTAGACAGTGTTCGGACATAGCTTCCCCCGCCAGATTCCATTCACAATGCAGTTTCACGTGCTCTGCCACGGGAATTTTAAGCAAACGATCCCCTGGGAGCAGAGGCGGATTCCACAAGGCAGAAACAAAAATGGTTTGTGCATGACCACTTTTGATGAGCGGTGGTGCGGCAAAAGGGGGGGCTGTCATAAAAATTATCCCATCAATAAGAGTTAAAAAATATGCAGGTAGTTTACACGAGAATTTCATCCCTCATCATGCAGAGCTTCGCACTGCAAAGACTTGACAAACTGTCAATATAAACCTCATAATAGATTTATTCACAACGAACAAATGCTAATAGAATAGATCTGAAATGAGAAAAGTATGACAAAGAAAATCTGGAGTGCGCTCGGCTTAAGTAGCGCTCTATTTTTAACGGGCTGTAGCGATCTGGGTTTTCAAATTCAACAGCTGGTGAGCCCTGCGGCCCGCGAATACGTCATCCCCGGGGAGTATGAGCCCGTTCACAGCGTCATTGTCTCTGAACACCTGGCCACTTTTCGCAACGGGCAGGACTTTATGAAGGCTCTCATTGATACGGATGTGGACGTGTGGTTTCTGGCCAGTAACGCCCCTCAGGTGCGCCAGACAGGGCAAATCTTACGTCAGCGCTTTGGATTAAACCTGGAGCAAATTCGTCAGGTCAAGCCCATGCCCGTACTCACTGAAACCGTCTGGGCCAGAGACTGGGCCCCCGTCATGGCCAAACATGCCACCGAACCGGGAAAATGGGGACTGCTAGACTTTTTTTATTACCCGGATCGTCCCGTAGACGACGCCAGTCCGCAACAGGTACACAGCGTATTAAATCAGTCACCGGATTACTTAAACTTGCCACAAGGCCTATCTTTTAGTCATTTTTCTGTGCCTGTAGAAATCGAAGGGGGCAACATTATGTGTAACGAAGCCCATTGTTTTGTGACCGAAGAGGTGCTGTGGCGGATTGAAGAGCGGGGCGAAACCGCCGACCCGGAAGCCATTGTCAATCAGCTAGAAAAGCACATTCGTCAGGAATTCTGGTTAGTGCCCCGCATGCCCTTTGAAGGCACCGGACATATTGATATCTGGGCTAAATTCTTGAACAATAATCAGGTGATTATTGGCGAAATTTCCGAGGAGAGTCTGACAGCGATTCCCGAAGAACAGGCGGACACTTACCGGGCCGTGAAAACATTCCTGGACGAACAGGCCACCGGGAAAGACATCGCAGGGAACGTCGTACCCAATGCCCTGGCTACCGTTCTGCAACAGGAAGCGCCGGAAGTGGAGATTTTACGGATTCCCATGCCCACCCCGGGCGTGTATCGAGGTATTGAAACGTTTCGCACCTATACTAACTCCCTTTTTGTGAATGACACCGTGATCGTCCCTCGCTATATAAGAGGTTCACGGGCCGAACGGCGCAACCGGGATCTGCTCCGGGAACAGGAAGCAAAAGTCAGAGCCGTTTATGAACAGGCAGGGTATCGAGTGAAGTGGATTCTGGCAGATAATCTGATTCGAGACGGTGGTGCCTGGCACTGTGTGAGTATGCAGGTGCCACAGCTCACACCGTGATTTACAACGTAGGCTTGTTTAAAGCACCCATAAACAGCAAACTTTCCGTGGGGCGATCATAAATAGCGTACATAAAGGGGCGGTCCAACACCATATCAAAGGGTTCCTGAGGGATTTGAACACTCGTGGTTCCTACGGTAACGGCAGTGACCGCAGCCGCTTCTGTGCCCTCTTCGTTCACGTCAATAAAAGCATCTTGTTTGACGCTGGATACAAAGGCTTTTAAAGGGCTGCTCTCAAGAAGGTTTTCAAATTCCGCTTCCGCCTCGGAAAATGCTTTCACCATCCCCAGACGGCTGAGCGTCTTATTAAGAGGTCGCTCGGTTTTCAGTTTAAACCTGGGCAGTGTGACCCTCCCCATACGCGGGCGCAGGCTGCTCAGCCAATTTTGCCAGTTCTCCGGGGTGAGCTGAGTTTGTAAATTCGCCAGGGTTTTGTCTGTGTGAGGCAAAAACAGAATCATTTCCACGTCTTCGGATTCACCGTAAGGCAAACTCACCGCCTCAAACCCTGTTTCACTGTTGCTGGTATAGCGAAAAAAATCAGAACGTCGCATCATGGGGTGCTTCTGTGTGGTGCCATCGGCTTTATTGAAGGGACGAGACTGCGTCTGCTGCGCTTGAAAAGGCTCTGACCAGTCTCCTTTAAAATAGATGGCGTTCATGAGAATTAAAATCGTCATGGGATCAATTTGTTGTACCACTTTAGGAATAAGGCCATTGGTGTTGTCGCTGGCCCACTGGTTAATGCGAGCCACCGCTGCGGCAGTGCCAAAATTCAGAGATTCTAAGCGCGCATCGTAAAAATTCTGGTTACGGTTTAAAAAACCGGAGGCAAAAGTCACGTCCGCTTTGCCCCAGAGAGCGTTGGCAATTTGTACCGTAACCCCCGATCCCTGATTCTGAAGACGCTTACGCAGCGTCAAATTGCCTGTGTTAATGTCTTTTTTTGTGAGCCCTGTATAGCGCAGTGTTTGCATGATTTCCTGACGGGTCTCACCGCTAGCCCCCTGATAAAGCATGGAGAGCGCGATAGAAAGACTCAAAGGAGAAACAAAAATATTATCATCAGGGGTTTCCGTGAGCAGCTCACTAAAAAAATCCAGCGCAAAACGGGTATTGGCAGTGGGCAAGTCTGAGTTGCGTAAAGCGTCCAGTTCAGCTGTACTCGGTGCACTGAGCACCTTCAGACCAACAGGTTGACCAGGAGGCTGGCCGGGCTGAGCAGGCTCCTGAACACCTTTAGACTGACAGGCCCACAAATTTGCCGTCAACAGAGGCAGGGTCAAGAGCGTTTTTAGCAGGCTTTTACTTTTCATGGGAACACCTCAACATATGTTTACATAATATTAACGTATTATTCTGAATTGATAGACGGTTCGCGGGCTGGCTATTGCCCATTGAAAAAAACAGCGGGCCATGCTAAAACGAAAGCATCTCTCAATGAGATACTTCACGCTCAGGAGCCCTTGTTTGAACACCCGAGAAGCCCCCCTTAAAGAATCCCTCTCCGCTGAAGCGCTTTTAGAAAAGTTTGCCCATTATGAAAAAATGCACCTTCATTACAGAAAACAGCAAACGCTAAACATTCACTTCTGGCATCGCATTTCTCTGGTGGTGTTTCTTTTAATGGTCGCGTGTGCTGTATTGACCTTTATTAGCCCGTTTTTTCTACTGGCCGCTATCGCTTTATTCGTGATAATACTATTCCCCGTAGGAAAAGCGGTCCCTAACTCCCCTGATCCAGAACTGGCTGAAAATCTGGCCCGGGTGCGCCTGCTGCATCAACTTTTTACAGTGCTACAGCAGGATTTGGCACCAGAAGTAAAAATAAAGGCAGCCTGGATTCCTCAGCCTGAGGACGGCAGCCTGCTAGAAAAAGACGTTTATCGCCGTAAGCGCAGCCCTCACTCAGGCTCCACAAAAACTTACGGTAAAAAAGTCTGGGCCCAGTTCAAATGTGAACTGATTGATGGCAGCACACTAAAAATCAAATGCTGGGATAAACTAAAAAAGAAGGGCAGCTATATCATGCGCTTTGAGCGTCTGGGGCAAACGGGGATTCAGGCTAACCCCCTGCTTTACGAAGGTCCCCCTATGCATCAACAGCGCCTGTTAATGGGAAAACGAGAACTCAGTTTTTATCAGAGTCCGGAAGCCTATGCCCACTATATTCTTCAGGAACTCAAGCAACAGTGGCGGGCCGAACTTTCGCCACGCAACGCCCCCCTTGTTGTGACACCCGCTCCCACTGAAGCTAGACGCCCTGAAAAGACTTCCGCACAACCCGCTGTAGTACCCAGGCCCGCTCCCGTTGTAACTCCTCCGGCAGCCATGGCTGACTTTCTGGCACTTTTACAGAGCAGCAGCCTGCCTTTGAAGCAAATGACAGAAACCACGGAAACGCTTCAATTTCACTACCAACCGGACTTTTACCCCTCGCCAGAACGACTAGAACTGCTGTGGCCAGAGCCTGAAAATAAAACCGCGTTACTGCGTCTGCACATTCGCTCAGATATTTATACAGCCAGAGACTTACTCCTGGCAAGTCCCAGTTTGAGCGAAGCGCGTTTTGCCCGCACAGCGGAAGGCACGTTTTTGACCTGTCCTACACCGGCAAACCGCCAGGAATTAGAACATAAAATTATCACGTTGTCTGAACTGGCTCAGCTGCTTTCAGAAAAGCAGCTTCCTACCCAGCTACGCTCTTTTGATCCACAGGACATTACCGGGTTAAGAAATAAATTGGCTATCGAAAGCAAAAACCTCAAGATGGTGGCTCCGCTGGACTGGCAGGAGTACAAATGCAAACTGCATCTTGAATTGCCCGGAGGTCGCAAACAAACTGTTCATTTGCGCTTTGACCGGCAGGATATTCAGCACCGCCCCTTGCTGTGCATTTTGTCGTACTGTGCTCCCGAAACTCCTGAGATTCAGGCACTGGCTCTCGAACAGAACCACAGTCTGCACCAAAGCGGTCTGGGGTTGGTGAAATGGGGGTCGGGGACCTACCTGTCTGTGTGCGACGCTCTACCTCTGGCCCGTTTGCTGCAAACCAATCTGGCCGAACGCATACAGGCCGTGGCCAAAAGGGCCGATGACCTTGAAAAATCACTGACCGGAGGGGATCGCCACTAATGGATGAACTTACGACGCTTCAACATCAGATTAACCCCAGAGGCCGCTCTCAGCTAAACTTGCCCGTTAAAGAACTCAACGGTTTTTGGAACGCGCAGCAACAGCATTTTCAAAACCTGTTGGACGCTAGCTTAAAGCGGCGCATCAGTTTTGGGGGAGCGATTACGCCTCTTAGCCGTAGACAGGGTCTTATCTCAGGATCGGGCACTTTCTCTGGTGTCATGGGTGACAAGGTTTTTATGAGCGCATTAGCTCTTTCTATACTGGCCGTATTTCTTTTAAATGTGGCGGCGGAAACGGAGATGGCCTTTGTGGGGTTCCTCAGTGCTCTGGCAGGTCTGGGTTGTCTCTTTTTTACGATCAAGTATGTTCATCTTATGGTTACAGGACGTGCCCGTAGCATGGAGGATTACCAGAAAGAAATCGGGCGCAGCATTTTTCTGGAAGCTTTTTGCCAGCATGTAAACCATGCGCTAAAGCAGGGGAGTTTTGTATCTGGCATCATTGATCATCGCCCCCACGGCAAGTACAGTCGTACCTTTGCGTTTCAGGACGCATTGCAGTCAGAGCCCGTGGAAAGCATTGAAAAGGGCGAACATCAGAACAGTTTTCTCTGGGCTGACCTACAGTTTGACCTGCATAACGGAAAAACCCTTCAGCTCAAATGCTACGATGTGGTGCCTGAGTCTCCTTTTGCAAAAAATCTGAGTGGTTACAGAATAGAAATGCACGGAGCGTCACTTTACCCGAATCCACTGGTGTTCTATATTCGTCCTTCTGCTTTTATCGATACTCAGCTGGGCACCAAAAACTGGATTCATACCGCTGAGCCACAGCTCTTTGCTCATGGTGAGAAGTGGGGAGCAACACTCGCCAGTATGTTTAAGCAAGCCCAGCTTCAGGAAACGGCGTAAGTTTTGCCCGCATGATGCAGCTGTGTTTGCGTCATCAGATAATCCACGGCTTTTTCTAACTGGAGGGTATCTTCCAGTTCTTGTAATAGATTACTGTCCTGCATCTGCTGATAGAGTTCGTCAGGAGTATGCTCTTTAGCGTAGGCAGACAAAGCCCCTTTGACGTCGGCAGAGTCCACAGCGATGTGCTGCTGTTTGAGCACCTCCCGCAGTACGAACTGCGTTTTTAAGCGTACAAACTTGCTCTCTTTTAAAGGTTCCTGGGCTTTCCAACCCTCAAAGGAATTCAGCACAAAATCTTTGGGGGCACGCATTTTTTTTAAGGCCACCAGATCCGTGGAGCGCCACTCCTGTTTAAGGGCTTCTTCTAACCAACTCGGGGCAAGTTCTACCTCTGCGGCGTTTACGTAGGTTTGCACCACTTCACCGCGCACGGTTTTTTCCCACTTTGTTTTGCGATCGTCGGCCAGTTCTGCCATCAGATGCTGTAATAAATCACCCAGATCCTGATAGCCCTGATGTCTTGCCAGGGCGTTGTCTAAAGGCGGTAAAAACACTTCTTTAAGGGTTAGCACTTCCACATGATACGTGGCCTGCTTGCCGCGCCAGGGAACATAATAATGGTCTGCGGGCAAATCAAAGGCAATCGTTTTTTTATCGCCCACGTTCATGG
>CAYFGW010000146.1:0-12518 GCA_964342365.1 uncultured Candidatus Sericytochromatia bacterium
GTTGGATTGTCCGTTGGATTGTCCGTTGGATTGTCCGTTGGATTGTCCGTTGGATGGCGCCTGAGTCAGGTTGACGGGCGCCCCCTGAGGTCCCTGATAGGTCACGGTAGGAGCAATAGGACCACTGGAACGGGATGGCGCTGTTTCTGTGGGCGTTTGGCAGGCGCCCAGAAGTAGCAAACTGAGGGCAAGGGACGTTTTCCGACGAAAAGAAAAAACCATAAGGGACTCCGGTGAGCGTACTTTTAAAAATTGTAGCAAAATCCGCGGATCTTTTCTGCCCGATAGTGACCTGATATAGGCTTGTGCATAGAAATATGTATTTAAAAATAAAATGAAAATCTGTTAAAATATTGTTTTAAACTATATTGATGTTTGCTCAAAGGTTTTTTATAATGATTTATATCTTATTGAGTTTTTTTGATATCACTTTGATATAGGAGGCCTTACTTATGCAAAGAACTGCCGATAAAGCAGGCTTTAAACTGAACGGATTCGCCATGTTAGGGGTTACCGTGCTGGTGCTGTTGGGAATGATCGCGAGCGTGGCTATTAAGATGATTGTGCTCTTTTTTGTACTGGTAGTCAGTTTTGTGCTGCTGGTCATGGGGTTTTATACCGTCCAGCCCAATGAGTCGCGAGTGCTGATTTTTCTGGGGTCTTACACGGGAACCATCCGGGACGCGGGATTCTGGTGGTCCAATCCGATTGCCCTGAAAAAAAACGTGTCGTTGCGGGTGCGGAATTTTAATAGTGAGCGTTTGAAAGTCAATGATGCAGACGGAAACCCCATTGAAATTGCGGCGGTGGTGGTGTGGAAGGTAAAAGCCTCTGCCAGTGCGCTCTTTGACGTGGATTCTTACGCTGACTTTGTGGAGCTCCAGAGCGAAACCGCCATTCGCAGCTTGTCCAGCTTGTACCCTTACGATAAAAGGGATTCAGACCAAATTTCTCTGCGAGGAAACCCTGAAGAAGTGTCGCTGGCCATGCAAAAAGAGCTGGAAGCTCGTTTGATGGACGCCGGAGTAGAGGTGATTGAGGCCCGCATTAGCCATCTGGCTTATGCCCAGGAAATTGCCCAGGCCATGCTGCGCCGACAGCAGGCTCAGGCTATTATTGACGCCCGTACACAGATTGTAGAGGGAGCAGTGGGCATGGTACAGATGGCTTTAACGCAACTTTCTGAGCAAAATATTGTGGAATTAGACAGCGAACGCAAGGCGCAGATGGTGAATAATTTGATGGTGGCACTGGTCTCTGAACAGGAGTCACAGCCTATCATTAATACGGGAACACTCTATTAAATTTAAGGACGTGAATGGTGCCGGATAAAAAACAATATCCTTTGCGAATAAACCCCGCCGTATTCAAGGCTCTGGAAGCCTGGGCCAGTGATGAGTTTCGTAGCATCAACGGCCAAATCGAGTTTATTCTCAGACAGGCGCTGAGAAACGCCGGCCGTTTGCCCACCTCTTCTGAGAGCCTTGCTAGAATAAAAGAAGTGGAGGAATGAAAGAGGTGAAGAAGTTATGAACAAGTTGCTGGCCAGTACCCTGTTGAGTACTTTAATCGGTGGTTTATGTGTCTCATTGAGCGCAGGGGCTAAACCTGTAGAGCGACAGGTGGGGGCTTCACGGGTCAATTGGACCACGGGGCAAATGGTGGTTACAGGCACCGGGGCCGTCAGAGCGGGAATGCCGAAAGGCCCCGCCCGACTGATGGCGCGGCGAGCCGCCATGGCAGATGCCTACCGCTTACTGGCGGAGGCAGTGGAAGGTGTTCAGGTGTTTGCTGAAACCACGGTGAACAATTACACCACTACCAATGACCGTATTAAAGTTCAGGTGCAGGCCAGTATTCGCGGGGCACAAACGGTGGGAACCACCCGCTATTTATCGGACGGTACGGTGGAAGTGGACGTACAACTCCCTATTTTCGGCAGCGGCAGTGTGGCCCAGGCCATTCAATTTGGACAAGCCGTCAAAAATCAGTTTTCTATGCCCTTTAGAAATCCGCTGCGCTATCTGGCTTATAGGGGGTATGATCTGGCCATGGCCACACCAGAGTGGGAGCCTGAGGGGGTGATGACCGCCGCCAGCACTACGCCTTATACGGGACTGGTGATTGATGCCACAGGATTGGCCGCTGAACCTGCCATGGGGCCTTTTATTGTGGGGTCGGGCAAACGCTTGCACCCCAACGGCAATATCGGCATTGATCCTGAGCGGATTGTCAAAGAGGGCCCGCTCCACTATGTGGAAGACCTTGATGATGCCCTCACCGACGTGGCACGGGTGGGCAATAACCCACTGGTGATTGAAGCCAAAGCGGCTGTGGGAAATCCTATTCACAGCAATATTTTGCTCAGCAAAAGCAGTGCTGTCAAAATTGAACAGGAAAATAAAACCAGTCGTTTCTTAGATCAACTCAAGGTGGTATTGGTACTATGAAGTTCAGAATTTTTCAGGGGTTTCTTGCCCTGGCGTTGCTGGCAGGGGCAGCTAATTTTACCCCCCCTCTTGTGGCTCAGGCGCTTACCCCTGTGGTGCAAAAGCCTTTGCAACAGATGTCTACATCAGACGTTGACCGTTTTTTGAAAACCTTGCCCCCTCGCCTGGTGCCGCGTATTGAAGCCGTGTCCGCCCAGGCCAGAAACACCCCTTATTTACTCGGGCCTCTTGGAGAAGGAGCGGGCGCCCCCTATGACAGCAAGCCCCTGATTGATTTAACCCAGGTAGACTGTGTGACTTTTTGCGAGCAAACCCTGGCGTTAGCACTGAGTCAGAGTTACGGTGAAGCGGTGAAGACC
Organism: uncultured Candidatus Sericytochromatia bacterium; assembly: GCA_964342365.1. Classification (GTDB taxonomy): domain Bacteria; phylum Cyanobacteriota; class Sericytochromatia; order UBA7694; family UBA7694; genus CAXRDE01. The sequence goes on from CAYFGW010000146.1 coordinate 2,810, forward strand.
CTGCAAAAAATCCGCTACAAAGCCGGTGAAATAAAAATGGAATGCCGTAATCATTACACCATGGCGGACTGGACCGTCAACAACCGCTGGTTGATGAAAGACGTTACCCCCGAGTTGCCCGGTCACCAGTGGTTAACGCGCACCATTAGCCATAAAAAACTCTTTGAAATGCAAAAATTCAAGGGGATTCAGGTGAGAGAGCCTGACCGAACCCTCAAAGTGGCATATATTCCCGAAAACCATTTGCACCGGGTGGTGTCTCGTCTCAAGTCAGGCGACGTGGGCGTGTTGATTCAAGACCGTGAGGGTATTTTTGCCGCTCACACCGGTTTCATGATTCGCCAGAACAATCGCTGGGTGTATCGTAACGCCACGTCCATTGGTCCCAAAAAGGTGGTGGATACGCCCTTCCCCACATTGATTAATTCCCTCAAAAAAAGCAAGCGTCTGGTGGGAATGGCCTTTATTCGCCCCCGCAGTGAAGCATTGAGAATCAACTCATGAAGGCTTTCAACCTGCTGTCTTTTGCACTGACTCTGACCTGCTGTTTGTCTGCCATAAGCCCCGTGTTGGGGCAACCTCGTACCGCCAGCGACGCTCGCCGTGCTAGTGATGAAGAGGTGCTCACCCGCAGTGTGGCGGATCAGTTAAGTAAGTTAAGTCAGGGAAAGTCTCTGGATGCCAGTGTACAGCGTAATCTAATCACGGCCCTTAAAGCCTACCCGGAGCACGCGCTGAGACCTTACTGGGTTTATGCACTGGCTCAGAGTAAGACTCCCGCTTCTCAGGTGTTTCAGAGCGTGTCGCCTCGCGACGGTTTGCGGGCGCATTTTTTCTGGTGGCGAGCCATGGCCCAACCGGCCAGCGCCTGTGCCGCGGACTTTGCCCGCTACAGTCGTACTTTGAAGAGCCTGCCCTCGGGTATTCCCATGCCGCTGATTCCCGATTCACAGGATTTGCAAAAAAAATTGCCCTGTCTTGAAAAACTAAGTGAAGCGGAGCGTTTGCCCATTGTGAAGGTGGTGCAAAAGCACCGTTACTTCTGGCTGTTGCCCCGCTTGCTCAAGGACGTTAAAAGTCCTGAAGCACTGTTTATGCAGGGAGAAAACCGTCTGTTGCGCCGTAAATACCCGCAGGCCGCCCAATCTTTTGTGGCCGTACTCAAACATCCGCAGGCCTCTTCAGATTTAAAAAAGCGGGCGGCGATTCAGGCGGGGGTTTCAGAACAAAGGCGTCGCCGCACAAAGCAGGCCAACACCTGGTTTCAATGGATCAGTGCCTCAGATCGCACCTATTACCCTGAGGTGTTGTGGCATCAAAAGCAGTGGCAAACCCTGATTCAAAATTATCCGGAGCATCCCCGCGCACCCGAAGCCATGGCAGAACGCCTTGATAATGCGGTCAAAGCGCAGCGCTTTCGAGAAGTAGAATCTTTAGCCTTGCGTCTGGTGCGATACGCGCCGCAGCATAAGAGTGCCCATCAGGCCCGTTACTGGTTGGCCCGCAGTTTGCAAAAACGAGGACAGTCCGAAGCGGCCAGGTCCTGGTATCAAAAGCAGTCTCGTCAGGCCCTGAACAATTACTATACTCAGATGTCTCTGTGTCGCTTAAACAACGAAAATTGTTATGCCTTAAGCCATCCGCGCAATCGTCAGTCCCTGACTCGCAAAACGCCGCAGCTCCCGTTTTTGAAGCGTGAACCGCTGATTCAAAAATTGATTGCTCAGCGTCAGACTCAGGTTTTGCAGATAATTTCTCCCTTTGTGGCCATTGACGACGCCGAGCGGGATTTATTAACCGCTTATGCTTACCGCTATAACGGCCATTATTTTCGTTCGATTCGTACCATCTGGAAACAGCAAACCCGCAATGCAGAAGTGCTGCGCCTGATGTACCCCTTGCACTACGATGCGCTACAAAAAGAAAATGCGAAACGTTATAACATCCCTCAGGCCCTGATTGCGGGCATTACCTGGCAGGAGAGCATGTACAAATCCGACATCCGTTCCCCTTCAGGTGCCAGAGGCTTGATGCAGCTCATGCCCCGGACGGCCCGCTATATTTCAAAGCGAGCGGGTCTGCCGGGACTCAGTATTTCTCAGCTCAACGATCCCAAAATCAATATTCGTCTGGGCTCCTATTATTTACAGCAGCAGGTCAAGCCCACCGGCGGAAACATTGCCTATATCGCCGCTTCCTATAACGGCGGACCCAACGCCGTGAAAAAGTGGCGCAGGCAGTTTGGCAATATAGATACGGACGTGTTTATTGAGCGGATTCCCTACGTAGAAACCCGTCGCTACGCCAAACAGGTGACGATGCATACCCGTATTTACAATGCGATGTATGGGGTCATGTACAGGAACTAAAAGGGCCCTTCTCTCCGGTTACTGCAGCGTGGCTGAATTCGCAGCGGTTAAATCTTTCAGGTAAAAGTGGACATTGCGAGGCCAGATGTTTTCAAACTGCATGCCGTCTGGTAAATCCAGATCGGAGGCCACCAGTAATTGTTCATATTCACCGGGCTTGTTTTGTAAGAGGCGTACGTTGAGTTCCGGATGGTAATCCCTGTGAAAATTAAAGACTCGACGCGGGGCCGACACAATGACCCGCACCGTATTGGGCTCAACGTTTTCCATGCGTAAATGGGGCTCTAAGCCACTGAACTGTACCGGGGCGTCAAAGCTCAGGTATTCAATGCTAGCGCCGTGTACAAAAAAGAGCCACAGCACGCAGGAGACCGCCAGAGAGGTGAGCAAACGGCCCATGCGCGGCGGATGCCAGCTCCACCGTCGCCGTTGTTGACTATAGTGGGTGGCATAGAACTGTTGCAAGAGCGCCATGAGCTTGGCGGTGTCTTTGATCGTGTAAATTTGCTGTTCGTGGGCCACTGACAGGGTGCCTTTTTCTTCTGATACCACCAGACACAGGGCGTCGGTATCTTCTGCTAAGCCCAGCGCTGCCGCATGGCGTGTGCCCCGCTTTTGAAGACCCTTTGCGGGAGTGGTGGAGAGGCGTAAATGACAGCCGAAACGTTCCAGGGCATCTCCCACAATGACAAGGGCTCCGTCATGGCCCAGGGAATTGGGATCGAAAATGCTTTTGAGAATGGCCTCGCTAATATTTCCCCGTAATAAGGTGCCGCCGTGGGTATGGCGATCCAGCAATACCTTTCCCTGAATGACCACCAGTGCGCCAATACGCTGCTCTCCCAGTTCTGTAAGAGTAGATACCAGGGTTTCGAGGAACTTTTCTACTTCAGAAGGCACCACCTTGCGCGCAAAGGGCTTTTTGAAAATCATGAGCGCCAGACGTTCTAAAAAATGCCGCAGCTCGCTCTGGAATAAAATCACCAGAATCAGAGCGATCACCGTTAAAAACACCTGAAACAAATGGACGGTCAAACGCAGATTCAAACTCAGAGCCAGCAGATAGATACTGAACAAGCTGAGCAGCCCCAGACCCAGTACGTGGGCCCCCACTTTTTTAAGCCAGCTCAGACAAAAATAAAGGCCTGTGGCCACCACCGCTATATCCAGCGCGTCCAGCCAGCTGAACATATCCAACTCCAGCATCTTTGCCACCTTCAAGGATTTTTCTGAGCATACGGTATTTAACACCGTTTGTCATCTGTTTTCAGGGCTTTTTTATGTAAAATCTGTACGGGCAACACCCCTGCGGTCATCGGGGCTGGAATGTTACAATTGATAGCACATCAAAACAAAGGTTACACGAAACAATGCAACACCAGAGCGAATATGAAGTGCGGTGCGAAAAAGCCACCACCTTCAGAGAAGCTGGAATTAACCCCTACCCCTATCAATTCACCCGCAGTCACTCCTTTCAGGAGGTGCGCAACGCCTACGAAGAGGCCCTTGAGCCCGGTGGCGAAAAGTCTGCTGAAGAAGTGAGTATTGCCGGCCGCATCACCGCCCGTCGCCGCAAGGGCAAAATGACCTTTATTGACCTGCAAGACAGCGAAGGTCGTATTCAGGGCATGCTCATGCTGGATCGCCTGGGCGAAGAAGCTTATGGGCACACCAAACTCCTGGACGTGGGCGACATTATTGGTTTAAAAGGCAACGTGGGTAAAACCCGCACGGGCGAACTCAGTATTGCCGCCAATGAAGTGACTTTGCTCTCTAAGGCTCTGCGCCCGCTGCCTGAAAAATACCATGGTCTGACCGATGTGGAATTGCGCTATCGCCAGCGCTATCTGGATTTGATTACCAATCCAGAGGTGCGCGACACTTTTAAAGTGCGCAGTCAAACCCTGAATCTGATTCGTCAGTTTTTGACCCAAAAGGACTTTATGGAAGTGGAAACTCCCATGCTCCACCCCATTGCCGGAGGTGCAGCAGCGCGTCCCTTTGTGACCCATCACAACGCGCTGGATATGGAGCTGTATATGCGCATTGCGCCAGAGCTTTATTTGAAGCGTTTGATTGTGGGCGGTTTTGACAAGGTGTTTGAACTGAACCGCGTGTTTCGCAATGAGGGGGTGTCTGTGCGGCATAACCCCGAATTTACCATGCTGGAACTGTATCAGGCCTATGCTGATTATGAAGACATGATTCAAATCACCGAAGATCTGATTTGCTTTCTGGTGGAAAAAATTCACGGCACCACCACCGTAGAGCATCAGGGCACCACCCTCAACTTTGGTGAGCGTCCCTGGAAGCGCATGACCATGTTAGAAGCCACCTGCGAGTACACCGACTGTACCGCCGCAGACTTTGAAACCATAGAAGCGGCTCGCGCTGCGGCCAAACGCCTGCATGTGGATATTGAAGATGACATGGGCGTTGGCAAAATTCTGAATGAGATTTTTGAAACCGTGGACGCTAAGCTGGTACAGCCCACCTTTATTACGGATTTCCCCAAGGAAATTTCGCCCCTGGCCAAGGTGCATCGTGACGACCCGGAATTGACCGAGCGTTTTGAATTGTATATTATGGGCAGAGAGCTGGCCAACGCGTTTTCAGAACTCAATGACCCCATTGACCAGAAAGAGCGCTTTGAAAACCAGCTGAAAGCCCGTGAAGCAGGAGATGACGAAGCCCATGAAATGGATCATGACTACATCCAGGCCCTGGAGCACGGTATGCCTCCTGCGGGAGGACTCGGTATTGGTATCGACCGACTGGTGATGCTGTTAACCGATTCTCCTTCTATTCGTGACGTATTACTCTTTCCCCATATGAGGTCTCAAAAATGAAAACACTCCGCGCCCTGGTTTTCACCTGTTTAACGCTATCCACGCTGGCGGTTTCCACGCCCGTAACCTATGCCGCAGAAGCTGTTAACCGTGCAGATACGCTGAAAACCTATGTGTCCAGTCCCATTCAGAGTCTGGATCCCATTTACGTCAAAGGCAAATCCGCCCACGCTGTTAGCCGACTGGTGCACAGCGGCCTGGTGGGTTATTCTCCCAAAATTTTGCCTCCCCGTAAGGGCGCGTACCATCAAATCGTTCCCGCCATTGCCAGTTCCTGGCAGGTGGGCAGCGATAAAAAAAGCTATATTTTTCGCCTTAACCCCGAAGCCCGTTTTCAAAACGGACGGCAGGTGACCGCTGAAGACGTGAAATATTCCTTTGAACGGGCCGCCAACCCTAACTTAAACGTGGCGGACAGCTGGGCCCTTGAGCGCCTGGGAATCATTGGTCTTAAACGTTATCAGGCTGCGCGCCGGGCGGGTCTGCAAGAGCCTCATCTGCTGGGTGTGGAAGTGATCGATCACGATATTGTGCAAATCCAGCTGGATCGCCCTATCCCTTATGCTTTGGAACTTTTGGCGCTGCCTCTGTTTTCCATTGTGCCCCGCGAGACGGTGCAAATCTGGTGGGAAGATTTTGGCAAAAAGCCCATGGGAGCCGGGCCTTATCAGGTGACGGCCTTTGATAAAAATCAGGTGCATCTGAAAAAGGTGAATACCGCTCACAACAGTTCTGAGGTGGAAAATGCTGCCATTCAGGTGCAGGTGATTCCTTCGGAAAAAGAGCAGTTTATGGCCTTTACCCAACAAAAAATAGACCATGCACCCGTGCCTGAGACCTATCTCAAAAAAGTGCTCAACGATCCCCGCTGGAATCCGCTGGGCACTGAAAAAGCCCGTCAGGCCATGCGCTTAAACAATCTCAGCCTGAGTCGGGTGGTGAAAACCCCTCGCTGGGAAAGCCAGTATATTAGCATGAATAATCAACGCTTTCCCTTCACGGAACCTAAGGTGCGTCAGGCCTTCAACTATGCCGTAGACAAACAGGCCATGATTCAAAATGACCTGAAGTCTTACGGTGTGCCCATGACCGGAATTTTCCCTCCCGGATTTCCCGGTGGTACCCGCACACAGCCCTTATACGAACAGGACCTGGATAAGGCCCGTACCTTGCTTTTTGAAGCGGGCTGGCGCGATAAGGACTACGATGGGGACATTGAGCCCTGGCAAAATCCCCGTCTCAATCTGGTGCTCCACTATCACAATGAAGTTCCTGAGTCTTACGCCATTTGTCAGCGCATTCAGGCGGATCTCGCCAAAATTGGGGTGACGGTAAAGCTAGCACCCCTGCGAGACTTTCAGCAGAGCAACCCGGGTCAACTGCCCTCCTTTTTCCATATGGCCACAGCTCCCGAAATTCTCGACCCCAGCCAGCTCTTTTACCCCACTTTCTCAGCGAGCAGTCGTTATAACACCAGCGGATATCAGGGGGAACTGGGTACGTCAACTCCTGGAATGATGGGAGCGCCAAAAGTACAGGAACTCATTTCGCAGGCGGAAGATCTTACCTATGAGCCCCGTCGTTATGAGCTGTATCAGGAAGCGGAGCGGCTGATTATTGAAGATGCGCCCTGGCTGTTTTTGTTTCACCCGGTGGATTATCAGATTGTGCAGCCGCGGGTGAATGTGTTTGCGGTACATCCTCAGTTGCCTCTGGCCTATGAACAGATGTCCCTGCAAACCCGCACCGCTCGTCAATAATGGCCTACCAGAGTACCAGCTTTAAAGCGCTCATGGCCCGATCCTGGTACGTATTGCAGCGGAACTGGATTCTCTTTGCCATTATGCTTATCGAAACCTGCCTCGTGCTGTTTATCTGGGGGCAGGGCGGTTTCAGCTTTAATCCTTTGCTGTTGATTTTGCTGATGTATTTGCATCTGGCGATTTTGAGCGGCTGGTTTTATCAGATGAAGCGTGTGGCCATGGCGCCAGAAAGCCGTACTTCCTGGAACGACTTCTTTAGCGGTGTGTCCATGTATACCGGGCGCATGCTGGCGGGGGGCGGTTATTTGCTGTTGATTTGCATGGGCGCTTTTTTCGCGATTTCGCTGGCCATCAATCTGGTAGTCACTCAGCCAGAGCCTGCGGTAATGGAGCAATTGCAAAGTATCGCTGCCAAAGGCGAAAATCGCGCCATGTGGGACTATGTCCAGAGTCAGCCTGAGTTACAAGGGCAGCTCTACAAAGCGGCCATGGTGATCGCCGCTGGAGCCGTGATCCTGGGGCTCTTTTTGCTCAGCCTGTTTTTCTGGCCCTATAGCGTGGTGCTTCACGATAGCCGCTGGCGCCAGGCCTGGAAATTCAGTCAGCGCTTCATTCGTCAGGCCTGGCGTCCCTTACTGCCCTTAGCGGGCATGTGGCTGGGCATTCACGTGCTTTTTCTGGGCAGCCTTTTCACCAATCAGGTGATTTTAATTACCCTGGTGTACTTTGGCTATTTGCTTATGAAAACCCTGCTACCGCTTATGACCGTTATGTTTCTGGTGGACTATACTCCCGAACGGCTGAGCCCGGTGGAAGAAGTGGAAAGCCCCTAATCTGCCTGTGTTAGGCGGGCATTTCACCGTTTTTAATCCACTGTGCCAGAGCTTTGGTGTGGTACGAGATAATAATATCTGCGCCCGCCCGCTTGAACGAGGTGAGGGTTTCTAAGGTGACTTTTTTCTCGTCAATCCAGCCCGCCTGAGCCGCTGCGTGAATCATGCTGAACTCGCCTGAGACGTTGTATACCGCCACGGGTACATCGGTGGTGTCCGCCAGTTGTCGCACCAGATCCAGGTAAGCCAGCGCGGGCTTCACCATGATTATGTCGGCACCTTCATCCAAATCCAGGGCCGCTTCTTTGAGGGCTTCTCTGCGGTTGGCGGGATCCATCTGGTAGCTGCGGCGGTCTCCAAATTGAGGTGAAGAGTCTGCGGCTTCTCTGAAAGGCCCATAGTAGGCAGAAGCGAATTTCACCGCATAGGACATAATGGGAATATGGCCGTAGTCTTCTGCATTAAGAGCATCTCTGATTGCGAGAATGCGCCCGTCCATCATATCTGAGGGGGCTACCATGTCTGCACCCGCCCGGGCGTGAGAAAGGGCGGCTTTCGCCAGCAAATCAAGGGTTTTGTCATTGTGTACATCGTGACCGTCCAAAATGCCGCAGTGGCCGTGGTCGGTGTATTCGCAATTGCACACATCGGTGATTAAATAAAACTGGTCTTTAAAGCGCTCCCGAATCTGTTCGAGACCCTGTTGAACAATACCATTGGCCGCATGGGCCTGAGAGGCCACGTCGTCTTTTTCTGTGGGAATGCCAAAAAGAAGCAGGTGCTTAATATTCAGTTCCGCGAGTTTTTCTAACTCATAGGGCAGGGCTTCTAAGCTAAAGCGTTCAATGCCCGGCATGGAAGAAATAGGTTTTGAGCCACTGCTCAGGGTTTGATCAATAAAGATGGGATAAATAAAGTCGTCTAAATGTAAACGGTGCTCTCTGACGAGGCTGCGAATGTGAGGATTGCGTCGCAAACGACGGGGACGATGAAGCATAGGATGAATCCTTTTTAGCCCCAATATAGCACTTGTTGACGTTGGGTTGCAGAGGGTTTATTTTGTGTATGGTTTTGGTAAGATGCAAAAAAGCCTGCACAAAGAGGAATATCGTGAAAATCATCTTAACGGTTGCGTTATTTATTGCGGGGTACTTTGGCCCCCTCTGGGTGGGGGATAAGTTTCGCCCCGGTTTTTTTGCGGCTTATACCCGAGCCCGAGGGCTGCGTCGCTTCAGCATATGGCGAGATTATCCAGTTCCTCTGCTCTTTCAGGTGGTGGGGCTCTGTGTTGCCATGGTGATAATACAATGGATCTAGGCCTAAAAGGCTTTTTCATCTGTGTTGACCTTACCACCGTGGCAAGGTATACAATATATTCATGCTTTTTGCGGCAAACTTGATTCCCATTCACCTGCGGCGCACCGTTCAGATGGTGCTTGTCACTCTCTTTGTCTACGTTACGGGCGTACAGTGCTGTCAAAATACTTATGCACGCGCCGTGGAGCCCTCTCATACAACATCTTCAGCACATCGTGCTATGAGCTGTCATCAAAGTGCTCCAGAAACGGATGAGGAATCTCAGCCTTGCCATTGTGAATACAACCCCGCGCAGTTATCGTGGGCGGGGCACGAAGACATGGATCTCATAGACCTGAAATTTGAATGGGTCCGTTACATTATGGTGGTGGCTTTCCAGCCGATACGGTCGCTGGAGCGACTCGCTTTCTCGGCTCCCATACGCCCCCCTCCATTAACACTTGCCATTTTTATTCCTTCTACTGTTTTACTCATTTGATGTGATCCCATAGGCGTTTCGCCATGGCTCAGACCTGTTGTGCTGGTCTGTTTATTATTATCAAATGAGGTTTTTTATGTTAAAACGTTCTTTATTTCTT
>CAYFGW010000147.1:0-12490 GCA_964342365.1 uncultured Candidatus Sericytochromatia bacterium
GTCATTAATGGTCTCATTATGGCGGGCGTAACCCCCGTTTATCTCTGGCCCGAGCAGTATCAGCAGCAGGGACTCACCACCAATATATGTCCGCAAAAAGTGCGGCAGGCGCTCCAGACTCACCCTGATATTCGAGCGGTGCTGGTGGTCAGCCCCACTTACTATGGCATTGCTGCAGATCTGGAGCAACTGGCCGAGATCTGTCATGGGCATCAGGTGCCTTTACTGGTGGACGAAGCCCACGGTGCGCACTGCCATTTTCACCCGGATTTGCCCCTCTCGGCCATGGCAGCAGGGGCGGATATGGCGGTACAGTCCACCCACAAAACCCTTTCTGGCCTGACTCAGACCGCCATGCTTCACGTGAACAGCGCGTACATTGATCTACAGCGGGTCAAGCAGGTGCTGCAATGGGTACAGAGCTCCAGTCCGAGCGCTATTTTATTGGCCAGTCTGGACACGGCCCGTCGTCAGATTATGTTAAAAGGAAATATCCTGCTAAGCCGTCTGCTGGGACACGCCCGATGGCTCAGAGCCACTCTGGAGGCGGCGGGTTTATCCTGTATTTTGCCCACGGACGCGGGAAGCCCCGGCTTTTTTGCACTGGATGAAACCAAGCTCACCCTTCGATGCTCTGACCAAACCTCCATGACCGGCTTTGAGGTGGAAGAGCACTTAAACAATACCTTTGATATCCAGGTGGAACTGGTAGGACTGGATCACATTATGCTCATGCTGACCCTGGGCACAACCCGTGAGCACGTGCAGCGTCTGGCGGTGGCCCTGATAGATATTTTAGGCAATGTCCGTGACTCAACGGCACTCAACGCCACTGTCACGCCCCCCCCGGGAGCGCCCCTGAGTCTGCCGCCGCTCAGTCCGAGAGATGCGTTTTACGCGCCCACAGAAACTCTGCCTGTGTCACAGGTGGCAGGCCGTTTAAGCGCAGAAACCCTGTCTCCCTATCCGCCGGGTATTCCCGTTTTAATGGCCGGAGAACGCATCACGACTGAAATACTTCACTTTTTGCAGACCTTTCAACAGGCCGGTGGGCTCATCAATGGATTGACAGATCCTGACTTGCAAACGCTGCGGGTTATTGTAGAACCCAGCCGATAGAAAACAGAGCGCTGTACACCAGTAAAAATTTACCCGTTTGGCCTAGCAACGGGTTTAGCGCCGGATCGGCATCCAGTTTAAAGACCTTAATCAACGTAGGGATACACCACAAAAAAGTAAAACTGGCCACCAACGAATAAGGGTGCTTCTCACTGGTAAAGCCATAAATGGCCCAGGGCATTAAACAGGCCACCAGACAACAAAGCAGGTATTCAATGCGCGCAAACTGAGCACCAAAACGTACCGCCAGGGTGCGTTTACGGCTTTCGGTGTCCGTCAAACGGTCGCGTAAATTATTCACCGCCAGAATGGCCGTGGAAAACAGTCCCGGCCCCAGAGAGGCCAGAAAAATAGGAACATTTAGCTCCAGGGCCTGCACATAATATGTTCCAACGGTAGCCACCACACCAAAAAAGATCAGCACAAAAATATCGCCCAGTCCCAGATAGGCCAGTGCATAAGGGCCAGCGGTGTACAAAATTCCGCTAATCACGGACAGCAGGCCTATCACAAAGACGGGCCAACCCCCCACAAAAGATAAGTAAACACCCGGTACGGCCACCAGCGCAAACATGAGAATAAACGCGTTGCGTACGGTCTCAGGGGCAATCAGCCCCGCCTGCGTAACCCTTACGGGCCCCAGGCGTTCTTCGGTATCGGCACCCTGTACAAAATCAAAATAGTCATTGGCAAAGTTGGTGCCCAGCTGTAGCAGCAACGAACCCACCAGACAGGCCAGCATGGGCCAGAAGGCAAATTTTCCGTTTTCAAAAGCAAGAGCACTCGCCACCATGACCGGGGCAACCGCAGCTCCCAGGGTCTTGGGGCGAGAGGCCAGCACCCAGAGTTTGAGTTGTGCTTTCCAGCGTGCAATAAGGGGGGTACTCTCCAAAAGGGTTTCACTCATATACTGCCCATGCTTTCTATTTGCCATTGCTGTTCCGGGGACCATGTCAGGCGAAATAAGGAATCGCTGCGCCCGGTGGCCTGCATTTGATAGTACACCACGCGAAATAGCTTAAGCACATGATGTTTGTCAGCGTGTGCCGTCAGCCGTTTCCGGTCCGTATCTTCCTGACGCAGCACCGTTTGCGGTGTCACCACGTAAAGGTGACGTTCAGAGCGAAAAGTATATTGCCATTCTCCCATCAGATTGTGGCCTATCCACTGGCCCTGAATTTTTTCCAGTACCACAGGCGTGTCGGTAAGTGCTTTCAGGTGCTGTAAAGCCTGTTCGTAACCGTCCACCCCGTTATAGGCAAAGTTATAAGCAAATCCGGGGCGTTCTGCACGTATATTCTGTGCATTATTCTCCGGAGAAGTCGTGGCTACAGACGTCGGGGAAGACAAAGCACAGCTTACGAGGCTCGTACTCATGAGCAAAATAAGGGTGAGTTGTATTGGCTTATTAATCATTACTTAACAATCTTAAACTTCATCTCTTTTCCATTTTAGCAGCTGTTTCCGGGGTTTTTTCAGCTTTTTTTGATAAAGTGTCAAAAAAACGCTTGCAATTTTAGATTAAAAATATTAAGATAATAATAACAAGGTTAAATAAAGATTATGCAGGTTAAATAAAGATGCGTTTAAGCACAGCACAAAACACTCAGAACTTAGGTACTTTTCACGTTCAGGACACCGCCTTCAAATCCGGTGACAGCAGCAAAGATCGTCAGTCTGGTGGCCCCATGTACACCCCTTACCAGCACGGTGATCAGGTGATGTTCCAGAGCCGTACCGCTCAGCTGCAAATGCCTGCTGCTCCTCAAGTTTCTGGTTTTGCAAACCTTTTACAAACCCTTATGAACCTCGATATCCGCTTCTTTATTGCCCTGGCCGCCACCTTTGCTTTCGCCTCTATTTTTCACGCCTTCAGCGGCATGAACATTGTCGTCGCCGGTCTTGTGGCCGTTCCCTTTTTCTTCATCTGGTACGTGATGAGCTTCTTTAACGTACAACGCGTGATGGACAACATGAATCATGCCCAGGCTGCTCGTCATCAGAGCCGCCGTCTGCAAACCATGCAGATTCCCGCCACCTTTTAAGATTTAATCAATTACAATCAATCTTTGATTTAACCTTGCAAGACTGTTTCACACAGTCTTTTTTTTTGTTCAATTTGGAAAACTCTGGCTCAGATCGAGTAGACCATTTTCTCCTGGAAAGCCTGCCTTACCCAGATTTTGATTTCCCCAGATAAAGAAAACTGCTCCACCAAATTCACCAAGTTCAGTAAAGCTGTTGAAGAATGGAGCCGTAATAACAAGGTCTTGTATTCCATCAGCATTCATATCTCCAGAAAGAGCAGCAAGCGAACCAATACCATCATTTGATGTTTGAGTTGTTATCGTAAATCCGTTTTTGCCGTTCAAATTCTGAATATCGAAAAATCCGTTACTTCCGATATAGCTTTCTTTTCCTGCCATTCTATCTCCAAATATAACGTGAGCTCTATTCTGGTAATTTTTTGTAACTAAGGAGTTTTTACCCGTCACTGAGAGAATTTCTCCTCTTTCACTAACAAACAAATCATCAACGCCGTCACCATTGATGTCACCCCCTCCAAAAACGGTGTCGCCCAGTCCATTATTTCCCATACCCACTAAACAAAATCCGTCCTGCCCCTTTAAATTTTCAAGAGTGGTCACAGGGTTTTCCTCCATATTTTTTTGCCCAAACAAGACGTAAACTTTTCCGCTATTCTGATCTTGTTCACGAATAAATGAAGCCCCCATAACGACATCGTTGATACCATCTGAGTTGAAATCAGTTTGGGTAGATATAGCGCTACCGATAGATTTATTGGGAGTGCCCTTTAAAATCTGTATTTGACTATTATTTAGCATACTCAAATTAACCTTTTCGGTATCACTGAGATTTTTTTCTAGTTGGCGACTCCCAAATAAAATGTATACACAACCGACGCTTTCATCGTCAGCTTTACAGCTCGGATCTCCAATTACAAGATCATCAATATTGTCACCGTTAATGTCAGATCCTCCTGAAATACTTCTCCCCAGGAGATCTCTTTTTCTACCCGTTGTTAGAGTAAACCCGTCCTCTTTTCCGAGATTGTTAACATTGACATTTCCGCTTTTTCCTATCTCTCGTTTGCCTAAAATCAAATAGACTTTGTTTATTGCATCAATTTTTTTTATACGTTTGTCTATAGACTCAGCTTCTGTAACAATAATGTCGTCAAATCCGTCATTGTTAATATCTCCTGCTCTAAAGGGAACCAGACTGAAAGGATCTTTTGCTTTCAATCCTTCAATTTTAAAACCGTTTTCTTGATTAAATTCATTAAGTAAAAATTTTCTTTTACTCAGAAGATTCGAGTTGCCTAAAACCACATATACATCGACTTTTTCGTTGTCTTCCGTGAATTGGGAATTATCAGTCAGAACGAAGTCATCAAAGCCATCACCATTAATGTCTCCTAATGCAGAGATATTGGTGCCTAATGGTGGCCGAGATTTATAACCCTCTGTAAAAGTAGACAATTTATACGCGAGCGTACTTTTTCTCGAAATAAAAAGAGTGCGTCCTACACTCTGTGAATCCTCAATAGGCGCACCTGGTTCTCCAATCAAGAAATCGTCACTCCCATTTCCATCAACATCTCCAACATGAGAGAACTCACTTCCAAAGAAATAAGTACCTTCAATTTTCAGGCCGTTTTTACCTGATGAGATGTCTGAAGCAGGAGGGTGATTATAATTCTCTATCAGTCCCAGTCCAGAGCTTATAAGTTGAGCTCCATCCACATGCAGTGAAAATGTGGTGATATTGCCTTCTTTTTTCTGATTGGATTTATTTAGCGTTAACTGAATTTCTGGGGATGACTCTACTTGTGCATCGCAAATAACGCGCCCAGAGAATTTTCCTTGCTTATAAAAAGTAGTGTATATTCTGATTTTTTCGGCAGGAAGATCTTCGAATGAAAAGGTTAATCCTTCTGACAACTTTTGAATATTTGAGATTTTTCTTTCAGGTGATATTGTGTGTGTGCCAACATGAATTTTCTGTTTGATAAACTTATTTCGAATCGTTTCACTTACGGGCTTTTCAAAGTAAATTTCTGTTCTCACATGGCTTATTTCATTCAGACAATTTGTACACTGATTTTTTAAGTCTTCACTAGCTCTTACAGTAATGTTAAGTGTGTTTGGAAAATTTACCTCAGAGTTTCTTTTTGACTTTTTTTGATTTGGAACAGAATTGATAGGAGCGCAAGTACTGAAATGTGCATTTAAAAAAGCCATCAGCAATAACAGAAGAAACCTCAACGAAGTCATAAAGCACTCCATCTAACAAAGATATATACAGTATAGATGAATTAATAAAACAACAATTGTTGACATAATGTAAACAAAAGATCTATAATGAATTTATCAGCTTCAATAGGAGATCATTTTATGTTTCTACGTCTGGGTTTCACTCTCTTTGCCGCCAGCATCTTTTTAAATGCTTGTGCCCCTACCTCTCCCACCTCACCGGTTCCACCTCCGGCTCAACAGGTCAACAACTTGCCTGCAGCGGTCATGGCTTCAGCGCTCATTAAACGTCCGCTTCGCCTGGGTCGTATCGACGGTCAAATGCAGCCGCTGGCCTCGTTAATTCCTTTACAAAGCCAAAGCTTCCGCACACAGCTCTCCATGCCCCGCCCCGATATTGCCATTGCCCCCGGTTTTTTCTACGGCGGTCACGATTTTAATAACTTCACCATTCAATTTGCGGAAGAAAATGTGTACCCGGCTCCTCAGGGCAATAGCTTACTTACCGTTTACAATCAAAGCGTTAAACCCATTCTGGCGGAGTGGGACAGTAACGCTCGCCTGCTAGAAAGCCGCGCCCAGGTGAACGCTGAACATGCTGAATTTATTCATTTGCCCGGGCGTGACGGCGAACCCATGAAGATTAAACCCCTGTACGTTTTCCGTTTTGCTTCTACTCCTAAAAAGGAAACCCTCAACGTCTACGTGCTCGACAACGAAATTCGGGCTCACCGTATGGTGTGGGGCGAACAAAATATCGCCATCGATCAGGTCAAGGTGGACTCTGATGAAGCCATGACTATCGCCCGGGCCGCCTTTTCAAACACCTCAGATCCTGCGGGCGTACAGGTCTTTCCCAAACGCTCTTCAGCACAGGAAAAAATCATTTACGATTTACCCCAAAACATGCACTGGACGATTCATCTGAATCAGCAGTCCCGCAATCAGTTGCGCTATTTTATTAGCTTTAACTACCATAGCCCCGATGCGCTCCCCCCCACACCTGAACCTCTCCCTGAGCCCGTACCTATGCCTGAAATTCTTCCGGCAGAGGATGCTACCGTTTCTAACAGCGCTTCAGCTGTAGTCATTGGAAGACCCGTGCGACCTGTTCAACACCTTTATGGTTCTCTGGAAATGGACGCCGTTACCGGAGACATCAAATCTATGAACCGCCCGGTACAGTACAACTTCGATGAAGGGTTTGGTCAGTCAGAACCCGGCTTCCCCGGCGTTCCCGTAGAATCTCCCCCTCGCCCCGTGGACCCGGATTTGGTAGATCCCCCTGAGCCCGTAGACCCCGCACCTGCGGACAAGCCCGTGGAACCCGCGGACAAGCCCGAAGAAGAAGCTTAAAGGAGCGTTTTATGTATCACACTTTCAAATTTACGCTAGCATCCCTCCTGGCCCTGACGGTAACAGCCTGTGCCAACGGTGAAAATCCGACCACGCCGCCTTCACCCACAGCTTCACCCACGGCCTCTGCCAGCCCTTCTACAGGTACTCCTTCTACAGGCACTGACGGTAACGGCCTGTTTGCCAATGCCCTGAGCCGTCGCAGTCTGGATACAGAAGCCTTTGCTGGCAATAGCGAAAACAGCCCTCAGGGTCAGGAATCCGCTGACGCCGCTGTAGGGGCTCCGGGAGCCGCTCCCGCTATTGCTCCAGTCGCTCCTCCAGGCGTTCCCATGGGTGCTCCCGCTGCCGATGTGGCAGAAGGCGGCGCTCGCCTGGGTATCCCCTATTTTGGAGGCGGCCCTTTCCAACAGTACCAGCTGGAATTTGTAGAGGAATTGACCTTTGCCGCTCCCACGGGCAATTCTCTATTGTCTTACCACCAGCAGGACGTCAAACCTCTGGTACAAGAATGGGCCAACGATGCCCGCCTGGTGCTGAGCTCCGCTTCTGAAGGCGCACCTGGTGAAACCTACTATTTGCCCAACGCGGCGGGCGAACCGGAAAAAGCGGATACCCGCAGCGTTTTCCAATGGGTTTCCAGTGAGAAAAAAGAAACCCTGATGGTTTATGTGCTCTCCAATGCGGTGCGCGTTCACCGTATGGTGTGGGGGGAACAGGATCTGGATTTGAGTCGCGTTTCCATTGATTCAGCACAGGCTCAAAAAATAGCCCGTGACGCTTTTGGCAATCGCAACGACGAACCCGGTTACCCCGTATTCCCCATGCAGCGCAATGTTCGCAACGGTTTGAATATTCTCTATGCCGTGCCTGCCGATGCGCGCTGGTCTTTCTCTCTGAGTCAGCAACAGCAGTCTCTCACCTATTTTGTCTCTGTCAACTTCCAGCATCAGGCCAACGGACGTGAGCATTACGTCAGCGGATATGCAGAAATCAATGCGGTCACCGGTGAAATTCAACAATTGAACCGCCCCAGTTGGTATGACCGCTCACGGGACGTAGACATGCCAACTACCGTGGATGCAGGACCTCCTGAGGTATTACGCTAGTGCCGCGTCGAAAAGCAAAACAGAATGGCAAAACGCCTTTTTCTCTGCGTTTACAGGCGCTACGCAAGGCCCGTAAGCTGAACATGGAAAAATTAGCGCAGGCGGTGGGCGTCTCTAAATCCTTTGTCTCCTTGCTGGAGTCCGGCGGGAGACAGCCCTCCCGGGACGTGGTGCTGGAACTGGCCAAAGCCCTGACCCCCGATGCCACGACAGAAGGCACTGCTTTCGAAAAATTGCGGGACGAGCTGCTGGTGCTGGCGGGTTTTATGCCCGTCAACCCCGCTGCGGTACAAACCTTTCAAGACACCCTGTCTCTGTACGCCAAAGCGGTGGCTGAGAACCCCACGGACTTTCGCCTATTTTCGCGCTGGGTTATGGCATTGATTCGCTCTGGTCATTATGAAGAAGCCCGTCAGCGCATTGATGAAGGCATGAAAACCTTTTCTCAGGCAGCCTATTTATGCGCACTGCGAGCCCAGTTAGAGTTGAGCCAGCAGCATTATGGCAAAGCCCTTGAGCAGCAACGGCAGGCGGTCATCGCAGCAGAACAGGACAGCGATGATAGTTCTTTAGATCTGTCGGATCTGCGCTTTAACGTGTCCGCCATTTTGTTTCTCATGGGCCATCAGCACATGCAAGAAAATCCTGCTAAGGCATTGGAGTATTTTGTGTCTGCCATTGAAGGCCTGGAACCGCTCCTGGACACTGCCGATGCCTACGTGCTGGATGAATACGCGCGCCTTTTGTTTAACCGTGCTTACCTGACCGGCGAAACGGCCCACTGGGAACAAACCATCGCCGCCTATCGTCAGGTACTTATACACCCTGAAAAATCACAGCTGGGGGTCACTGCCTTGAAAGAGTCCGCTGCTTTTCTGGCCCATGCCTACACCAAAATGTCCGATTTTGACGCCGCTGAACTTACGCTGGGTTTGCTCAGTGCCTTTCAGCAAGAGGACTGGCTGGTCAACTACTTACAGGCTTGCCTGTACACCGCCATGGCAGAGCATACCCCCCAGAACACAGACACCCTGCTGGAGCGTGCGCTCACAGCCCTTCGCGCCAGCCACGCTACCCACCCTGAACGCACCCGGAGCGAAGCCCTCCACGATCCCGACCTGAACTACCTGCGTCAGCACAAAGACTTATTTGAGGAGATAAACCCATGAAAAAATATTTACCCCCGTTACTGGCCCTCACTCTTGTTATTTCCGCCTGCGCCCCCACAGAAACCCCCACCAGCCCCACAACCCCAGGAGGCACCGGCGTGGACGTCACCGGGAATATTACCCCTCTACCCAAAGGGCCCAAAGAACTGGACGGTATTCGCGTGCCCAATGCCGCGGGAGGATTCAGTGCCCCCAATGTGCCCCTGGCGGAACGAAGTTTAGAAACTGCACCTGCCGCTGATGCCATGAGCGGGGGAGACGCGGGCAGTGCTGCGGGATTCCCTGCCGGTGCACCCACCAATGCCACCACAGATATGGCCGATGATGCCCTTGTTCCTACAGAACCCACAGCACAACCAACCGCAGCACCGACTCCGGCTGCCACCTCCGCGCCGGACAGTGCTGAGCCCGACCCCGTGGAAACCACCGCACCTGAAGTGAGTACGGCACAGAACTTTTTTTACTTTTCTTACGATGATTCCGCCAGCACCGCGGGGGTAGAGCAAACGAAATTTGCCCTCACGCGCAGCAATCCCGTGCTGCCAAACCCCGCCTGGGTACGGCCCTGGGAATTTTTGAATTATGAAACCTTTAACAGTAATAATTTGCAAAACACCGGCACCTTTCAGGTAGCCATGGGTCTCTGGCAGCATCAGGTAAATAACCAGAACGCCTACGATCTTGGCGTTCAGGTCAAGACACCCACCGTCACCAAAGCGGAACGCCAAAATGTGGTGTTGACTTTGCTGCTGGACGTATCAGGCTCCATGAACATGGCGTCCGTCAGCCTGGACGAATCTCAGGACGTGCCCAGTTTAATGGAAGTGGCCAAAGCCGGGCTGCGGGCGTTACCCCAACAGCTCAAGGCGGGAGACGTGGTGAATCTGGTCACTTTCTCCAATACCGCCAATGCCCGTTTAACCAACTGGGAGTATACCGGTGACGATAGCGAATGGCAGCAACAGGTCAACGCCCTTAGAACCGAAGGGGGCACCAATTTAAACGCGGGATTAGAAAAAGCCTACGAACTGGCGCAGAGTGCCTACAGCACCACCAAAACCAATCGCGTGATGATGTTGACCGATGCCTTTGCCAATGCGGGTACCGTTAACGCAGAGATTATTGCCCGGAACACAGAAATTAACGACGCCGAAGGCATTTACTTTTCAGGACTCGGCTTCGGCTTCAATTTCAACGAGGCTTTTTTGAATACGCTCACGGAGGCGGGAAAAGGAAGCTACACGTCTATTATTACGCCCACTGATGCTGAACGGGCTTTTGGCGAACGCTTTATTGCGCTCACCCAGATTGCGGCCCGCAACGTGCGTTTTCGCCTGGATTACCCCGCCAGCTTACAGCGCACGGTGTCTGCGGCGGAACAGTCTTCTCAGGTGGCCAGTGAAGTCGATCCCATTCATTTTGCGGCCAACAGCTCTCAATATTTTCTGGAGCGTTTTACCGCCGATGGAGAAGCAGCGGTCAGTGGAGATATTCAGCTCACCATTGACTATACGGATCCTCGTACGGGAGAAACCCGTCAGGAGGTGCTGGGTATGAACGTGAGTGAATTGTTCAATAAGGAAATCAGCAGCATCAAAGACGCCCGCATGGTCACCTTATTGACCCAGCTGATTCAGGGAAAAGTAACCGCTGAAGAAGCACAGGCTGAAATGGACAACCTGCTACAGGGACATAGCAGCACCCTGGCCAGTGAGTATCAGCAACTGATTAAAACCTGGATGGCCTTACAACCTCAGGACCCGTGAACCCTGAAGACACAAGTACTCAAAACTACCCTATACTGAAGGCATGGTGTTTTCATTTTTTCGCCGTAAAAAACAGCGTTCTCAAACCGTTTTCCCGTATTTTCCTTCCCGCAAGGAAACCGGGGGACTTGAGGCCATGCCTGCCAAGCAAAAACTGGAATCTGATATTGAGCAACTGGAGAAAAAACAAGCAACTGACGGCCTAACCCCCTCAGAAACAGAGCATTACCAATCTCTTCAGCAAGACCTTCAGCGTATGCTCAGCAGTGGCCAGGTAGCTACTCCCCTGAATACCCGTATGGCCCTTTCACAGCAGCCTGACTCCGCGTCAGAAGAATGGGTATCCACAGAAAACACCTGCCGTATTTTATTGGTAGAAGACGATCAGGACCTTTCTGAATTACTGAGTTTTTGCCTGGCCAGGATTCAGGCAGAAGTGGAAGTTTTCAACGATGGACGTGTACTATGGGACGCGCTCCCACAAATGGAACCCGTGGACTTAATTTCTCTGGACATCATGCTCCCGCGTAAAGATGGTCTGCAATTGATTCGCTATATTCGTGAACTGCCGGGCTGGGAAAAGGTGTCCATTCTGGTGGCCAGTTCCAAATCTGACGAGGCCACCATCCAAAAAGTGCTGGCTGCAGGGGCCGATGAATATATGACCAAACCCATACAGCCCGAGGCATATCTGGCCCGCATCCAAAAACTTTTAGGACGCTAATGCAATTTTTCTGGGGCGTTTTGATTTTAGATGCTGTTTTAATTGTGGCTCTGTTATTGTGGCGACAGTTCATGGGCATGCGCAGGCTGCGTAGTACCCGCTTTATTTCTCAATGGCGGCCCGTGCTTATGCAATACAGCATGAACGTTAAACCCGCTCAGTTACCTTCGCTTTCTGCCAGAGACCATCTCGTTTTTCTCATGCTCTGGAACGAAACCCAGCAAAAACTGGTGGGATCAGCCAGCCCGCGTCTCAATCAACTGCTACAGGATCTGCACCTGGAAGATGCGGTCCTGAATTTTTTACACCGGGGCCGTATTCAAGAACAAATGGTGGCCTGTCAGGCCTTAGGACATCTAGAAACCCTGACTGAAGGTTGGGACAAGCTGGTGGAATTGGCCTTTGGGCCCCACGATATGCTGTCTTTTTTTGCACTGCAGGCGCTGGTACAAATGAGCCCGGAAGCCGCTTTATCGGTGTTACTGGAAGTGATGCATCAAAATCTGACCTCACGCTCACGGTTGCTGGGCCTGTTCCGCCGTTATCCCTCTCCGTCTCTGGTGGCTCCTTTAATTGAGCGTCTCCAAGACGCGCTGTATGCGCATCAGGAACAACAGGCGCTGAATATTATTGATTTGCTGGAAGTTCTTCCTTATCCTTCCGTGTTACCCACCCTGCGTCAAATTCTGGTGGAGGCCACATCACCAGAACTGATCATCAGTTGTTTGCGAGTGATGGGTGATCTACACGATCCGTGGTCTCTGGGGCTAAGTCTTCCCTTTCTCAGTCACGATAACTGGCGCGTACGCCGGGAAGCCACACGGGCGTTGGGCAAAGTATCACAGGCACCACAAATTCCGCTCCTGCTGACACAGGTGGGAGATGAGTCTATCATGGTGGCTCTGGCGGCCATGAACGCGCTCTTTACTTTGCCGGGGATTCGCCAGGAGAAATTACGATCCCTGAGTCA
>CAYFGW010000148.1:0-12358 GCA_964342365.1 uncultured Candidatus Sericytochromatia bacterium
CACCTGGGACAAGCTCTTTTTGTACCCGGCGTTTCTGGTGTGCGGGGTGTGGATCTGGTCTTTTCTGGCTTCACGGGCCAAACCTTCGGACGTGGTGCCCGGTGTCGAATTTGGCAAGAGTGAAACGGGAAAAGCCTCCCTGGCGGACTTTGATGCCCGTGAGGCTGCTGGTGAAAAAGTGGACGTGTGGCACATTATTGGTACCCTGCTGAAAATGCGCGTGTTTCGGAATTTGCTGATGTTCTCCTTTGTGACCACGCTCCTGCGCTCCATCTTCTTTTTCTGGACACCCAAGTTTTTGGTGGATATTGGCATGGGCTCCACCAACGCCATTTTAAAATCGGCGCTGTTTCCCTTTCTGGGTTGCCTCGGAACCGTTTTGCTGGGCTGGTACACCGACAAATTCGCCGCCAACGGCGATAGAGCAAAAGCCATGTGGATTATGCTGGTGGGCCTGTTTTTATCGCTCTGCGGCGTGGCCTATCTGGCCAATGCGGGCAGCGCTTATCACAACTGGGTGGTGATTCTGGTGGGCTTATGCGGCTTCTTTTTGCTGGGGCCTTACTCCATGTCCAGCGGGTGTCTTACACTAGATATTGCTGGATCAAGAGGCGCGGGCAGCTGTACGGGTCTCATTGACGGCATTGGTTATGTAGGCGGTGCGTTGGCCGCCTGGGGAGCGGGAATTATGTCAGAGAGCTTAGGTTGGGCTCAGGTGTTTGGCACCCTGGCCTTTATTTCGCTCTTTGCGATTCTTTCGGCTTATTTAATGAGCCGTGATTTCCAAAAAATTTACCGACTTCAGCAGGGTGGCGACGGCTAAAAGACTCCCTTGCGTTCTCAAAAGCTGTTAAACTGCGGTATGCGTTTAACAGCTTTTTTACTTTGTTTGCTGTGCGTGGGCTGTAAGCCAGAAGGAGACACAATGCCAGATATTGGAATGGTAGAAAAACAATTTCAGGTGTGCCCCGAAAGCCCCAACTGTGCTTCATCCATGGCCAACCTCAAAGACAAAACTCACTATATTGAGCCCATTCGCTATACGGGCTCCCGAGAAAAAGCCATGAACAAACTCCGCAATGCGCTGAACACCTTTGATCGTCAGAAGCTCATTAAAGCGGATTTGGCCTACTGGCATTATGAGTTTCGCACTGCCATACTGCGCTTCAGAGACAATGTGGAATTTTACTTTCCCGAACGTCAGAAGGTGATTCACATGCGCTCTGCTTCTGAAATGGGCTACTCGGATATGGGGGCCAATCGCAAGCGTCTTGAAAGTATTCGTGAAGCTTTTCACCAGGCACCGGATACCGATCCTGAAGCCGCAGATTTATAGTATAATCGTAATAGGTTAGTCACCATGAATTTAAATCTTGACAAGTATATAACCCAGGCGCTACGTCCCCGTAGCGGTAAGTTGTTTGTCATTTCCGGACCGTCGGGAGTGGGCAAAGGTACGCTCGTTAAACAGGTTTTGCCGCTACTTCCTGAGGTTTCTTTGTCGGTATCTATGACCACCCGTGCTCCCCGTGTGGGAGAAGTGGAAGGACAGAACTATTTCTTTCGAGATCGCGAGACTTTTGAAAGCCTGATCGAAAAAGAAGCGTTCTTAGAGTATGCCCAGTATAACGGCAATTACTATGGTACACCGCTGCCTTTTGTCCAGGAACAGCTGGACTTGGGCAAACATATTATCTTAGAAATTGAAGTGCAGGGCGGGGCTCAGGTGCGTCAACGCATGCCGGAGCAGGCTCTGGGTATTTTTGTACTACCTCCTTCTGAGCAAACGCTGATTGAACGTTTGCGGGATCGCAAAACCGAAACAGAAGCCGTGATCCAGCAACGTCTGGCACAGGTGCAAAAAGAAATGACCTACTTCAAAGATTATGACTACTGCGTGGTCAATGATGACTTAACCCTTGCTACACAAGATCTCAAAAGCATTCTTCGGGCCGAAAGCCTGAAGCTAAAATAAAGGAGCGCCCCATGAGCACCCAGTCTGAACCCGGAAGCAACAACCGCTACCAGATGGTGAGAACCGTTGCCAAAAAAGCCAAAGTGATTGTTCACAGTGACCACGGCATGCCCAGAAATAATCACAGTGCCATTCGTGAAGCCATGGCGCATAAAAGTGAACAGGAGAGTCAGACGCAGCGTTGACACCCCTGGCCTTTCATTATCGGGGCGAAAGTATACCTGTTAAGCACCAGATACATCGTCGTTACACCCGTATTCATTTACACGTTCGCCCTGACCATATCCTGATCAAAAGTCCGGCGGTGGCCCGGAGGCATATACAACGTATGCTCACCGACAACACCGCCTGGATTCAGGAAAAATGGGAACATCAGAAAACTCTGGCTGCCCAATTGCCAGAGACGGCCCTGTATCTGGGCCGCGCCCGACACCTTCAGTACCATCTTGATCCACTGCCGCACTTTGCTGACGGGCGTATTTACCTGCCTGCCTGTGCGGATCGAGAGGCGGTGGTGCGCGCTTTAAAGACGTTTTACGCCGCCACAGCCAGGGACTATTTGCCGCAGCGCCTTGACTATTGGAGTGAGCGCATGGGTCTTTACCCCCAACAGCTGCGTTTAAAATACTTAAAAAGTCGCTGGGGTTCCTGTTCCTCAAAAAAAAATATTAATTTAAACTACCGCGCCATGCAGCTCTCAAAACCTGCTATTGACACCATTTTGATTCACGAACTGGCCCACCTGAAACATATGAATCACGGTGAGGCTTTCTGGAAACTGGTGTATACTTTTTCTCCTGACTACGACTATCACCATCAACATCTTAAAACGCTGGGAGAACACCTTTTCTAATGGATCTATCTTTGCTTCAATCGCTGCGGCAGCAGAGCACGCAGTTGGCATCTCAGCGTCACGAAAAAAGCGACCGGGCTTATAACGACGCTGTTGCTGCTTTGACCGAGGCTCAGGCCTCTAATTTTCAAGATAAAGTCAAGCTCAAAGCCGCCAGCAACAAGTTTTTAAAAGCGATCCAGCTGGCCAGAGGCAAAGTCGAACCCTATGTGGGTATGTCTTATTTACTGATGATTGTGGGCAATGAGCGTCAGGCGGTGCGCTATTTACAGCATGCCAGAGATATTGATCCCAACCATGAAGACGTACAAAAACTGCTCACGTATTTGCAAGATCCCACCGCCTTTGCACAAGCACAGGAGACAGAAGCGTCCCCTGAGTTAGAGGACACAGAAACTCAGCAAACAGAAGCGCGCAAAAAGCCCACCAATATTCACGAGTTTATGGCATACATTAGTGAACTTAATCGCGAAGTCAATGAACTGCCTAAACAGGCGCAACTGGGTGAGTCTGCCCTGCGCAATATGCGGGACCAAATGAACACCTGGGACCAAAAACTGCTGGAAGTGCAAGAAGATATTGTGGCCCTGGAAGCCACGGAGAACGTGCAGATTTTACATCGCTCTCTGCGGGTATTAGAAAAACAAATCGAGAATTTTAACGGGGTCTACCGTCAGTCCAAACAGCTTACAAACCTTGAGCAAGACATTAAAAAAACGCACAAAGAAGTACTTCAGCACATGGGTAGTGGCGATTACTCGCCCGAAGCGCTGGAAGATTTATTGGAATCTTACCTGGACGAATGCGACCGCATTGCGGATTTATTGGACGAAGCCGATGAAAAAGGCGTGAATATTGATCCTGTGGCCGCGCCCTATGAAAATCTGGCGGCGGTGGTGGAGCGCTTCCAGGATTATGTGGACGATTTTAAAAATAATTGAACACATTGAACACTCAGACCGCCCCGGCGGTCTTTTTTGTAACGGATGGTTTTGAACGTATCTGTAACTCAATCTACTGCGAGGTTTTTGTATGTCCTTTCGTTTTTTATCTTCTATGCTGGCAGCAAGTGCTCTGTTAACGTCCCTTCCTGTGGTCGCCGCCCCGAACACGCCTGTCTCCCGTCCGGTGGAAAGCCGGGTAAATGAAGTCACTGCTTATCAAGGGCTGGCCCAGGTGAAACGCAGTGTGGTGGTGTCTTCTAGCACCACAGGCAGCCGCCGGGTGCGTATTGCCGGGCTTCCCCTGCGACTCAATCGGGATTCACTGAATATTGAAGGCAAAGGTGCTGCCGGGGTGAGCTTGCAGCATTTTCAGCTGGTGTCGCCAGAAAGCTATGACAAGCCCGTGTTGACTCCTCGCGAGAAGGAGTTGGAAGCCGCCGTTAAAAACTTAAAGGAACGTTTGGATCAGCTCAAAACCCGTGAAGAACTCAATCGGGTTCACCGGGATTTTATGCGACTCTTTGCCCAACAAATCAAAGAGGCTCCCGAAGATGAGGACGAGCGCTCCATCAGAGCCTGGCAACAGGCCCTGGACTTTACGCTGAAGCAGCAAAAAGAAATTCTCACCACCCGCGAATCCATCGGCGATCTTAAAGCACCCCTGCAAAAAGAGTATCGTCGCCTGTCTCAGGCGCTGCGGGAGTATCGCAAGCATCACCCGCAAACCCAAGAGGTGGATGTGCAACTTTACTTTAAAACCCCCGGCAGTGTGACCTTGACCCTGAGCTATTTGATTCCCAATGTGAGCTGGTCACCCATGTACGAGGCCCGTCTCGATAACGATACGCTGGATTTGCGCTACGGCAGCGAAGTGATGCAACAGTCGGGGGAGAACTGGGATAATGTGAATTTAAAATTGTCTACGGCCACGCCTTTGTTGAATCAGGCGGCTCCCGAACCCTATCAGTGGAGCGTGGGGGGATACTCTCTGAATGAAGGTCGGACACGGTCTCGCAGAGAGTTGCCGAGTCCCAAAGCCATGAGTAATATGATGCCAGCACCGGCTCCCGTGATGGAAGATGCGGTTGCCGAACAGGAAATGGATCGCTTTCAAAGTCAGGTGTCCGATCATGGCATTGCGCTGGAGTTTAATTTGCCGGGCAAACAAAGTCTGGGCAGCAGCAATCATACCCGTCAGCTCACCATGGTAAACCGACAGGTGAAAGTGGACACCAGTTATAAGATTATTCCGCGACAGTCTACCCAGGCTTTTTTAGAAGTGAATCTCACCAATACCACCGGTCTGCCTCTTTTACCGGGCAAAATGCGCTCCTATGTGCAGGGGAGTTTTACGGGGGTTCAGCCAGTGGAGTTGATTCGTCCGGAGCAGGAGGCCCGCCTGAGTTTTGGAGTAGACCGCAATATTAAGGTGAAATGGCTGGAGCTGGATCGTAAGGATTCCCCGGTCAACGTGTTGAACAATAAAAAGCAAACCACCATCACCTACCAGGCGGAAGTCACCAATTATAAAAAAGAAGCCGCCAAAATCAGGGTCTTGGAACCCCGTCCGGTGAGTCAGAATGATGCCATTAAAATTGAGTGGGTCAAAGGGGAGCCGGAGGCCAGTCAGGTGACGGATGAAAAGCTGCGGATCTGGGAGTTGACGGCGAAGCCCTGGGAGAAAAAGGTCATTAAGATGACGTATCGGGTGACGTATCCGGGGGATATGAAGATTCGGCTTTGAGACGCGATGTAGATAGGGGGCTGAAGTCCAGTACAGGCAACGGGGGCCGCGCCGCCGCCCCATCCGTGGGGCTCTGTTGCTATGCAAAAACGTGGTGCTGATGCGCTTCCTGCGCGCACCGCGTTTTAGAATCCCCCTTTTGCCTGTACCGGACATACAGTTATCGGGCTTTCATGCTGGGGACATAAAAGACTAGGCTGACAATATAAGAGCTCGTTTACTGGATGAAATGGGTTATTAATGCCCATATAAAAATGGGTGATCGTGCCTCAAACACCAAGCGAAAAACTTTGGTTGTGCTCTACCATAAAGATAAGATATTAACTTTTGGTAGAATTGAGAATTTAAAATGTTGAAAATTAAACTTTTAGGGGCAGTGGCCCTGATTGCTTTAACCGCGTGTAGTGGTGAGGAAACTCAGAATAATGAGACCACCACAACTACAGAAACCACCACCACAGAGGCTACCCCCACTGAAGCGCCCAAAGAAGACGCTACGGTGACCAGTGGAAACGCGCTGGTGATTGAAGCGAACATGCTGAACTACAGTGCTGATGAACTCACGGTTACCACTGGTGAAGAAATCACCTTAACCTTCAATAATGTGGGTACCGTGGCCAAAGATGTTATGGGACACAATGTGGCTATTCTTGAGGCCGGTGTGGATGTGAATGAGTTTATTAAAGCCGCTAATGCAGCGGGTATTGAAAAAAACTTTTTGCATGACGGAGCCAAAGTGATTGCGGCCACCAAAATCCTCGGGCCTGGTGAAAGCGATACGGTGACCTTCACAGCACCTGCTCCCGGAACCTACGACTTTTTATGTACATTCCCCGGACACTCTTCATCCATGAAGGGTAAACTCATCGTTAAAGCTTCCTAAAGCATGGGGCACAACGTTACTGCCCTGATTCTTAAAGGCCCGTATTCTAGAATACGGGCCGAACCTTTTGATCTTGTAGGATTCCCGCTGGGTGATCCAGCGTTGGAGTTAACGCTGTTTCACTTCAACCACTATTTTTCCGCCTGCTGGCAATCTCACTTTAACAGCGTTGGAGAACTCCCTGTGCCAGAAAAAATACCTTCCTGGCTTCTGGTGCCCCGGGAACGGGTGCTGTCACTGCTGATGCAAAAAATCAGCGAGCAAGAAAATCCTCGCTTTATGATTATGGTGACTTTTTATCACGGGGGAGCCGGCGATCAGTTCGGGTGTGCTTATCAAAACGAATCTCCTTTGCCCGGACCCTGCACGGTGTCTGCTTCTCTGGAGCATCTGGGAGTCGTGCCTGATTCAGGGTTGGATGCCTTTGATACGGTGGGCTTGCAATATATTCGCAGTATGCCTGACGGGGTGGCCCATCGTTTTGATCGTTATGATGATTGGTCTGATGAGCTAGATATTTGAACGACTGTGAGAGCTACTGATCGAGTACACAAAACATGAGGTGTAGCCCGATGGTTACAAGAAAACTTCAAAAACGCTTATAAACTCGATATTCGCAAATTTAATTGCGTGACTTTGCTTGCTCTCTGAAATCGATTGTTTTTATACTTGTTTTATACCTATCAGAATTTCCAGAGGAATACAGTATGTCCATTCAATCCAATCGACCCTTGACGACGCAAAACCAGAGCACGGTGCCCGATTTAAAAAAGACCCCATCGGTTCAAACACCACAGCCTACCGGGCGCACTCGCTCCAATACAGAAGTCACTGCGCCACCTCAGCAACCGGTTACAGGTCGTTCTCGCAGTCAATCCAGCCCCAATCTGGTGGGCGATCTCAAGCAGCAAGAGAAAATGGTGTCTCAGAGCATTGATCAAATTGAACCCGAACAAATCCTTGAGAATGCTCAGAAAGTGCCCCGTCTGGGAAGTCTGCCCAAACCCCTGAGCGTGCGTCAAAAGGGACGCCCCGTTTTTTCTGAGACAGAAGTTAACAATATGCAGCAGCACAAGGTGCTAAAAGGCTTTGTCAAAACACTGGCCGGTTCCGAAAATCTCTTGCGCAGTCATAAAACCAAAAAGGCCGGACTTCAGCAACTGAAAAATCAGGTGAAACTCAACTTAGGGAAGCTGAGTGAAAACAATTCACCGGAATCAAATCTGAAAGCTCTGGACGATATGCAGGCCTACTTCAGAGGTAAAAAACCTCATGAAATGAAGTCTGAGCTGGCCAAACTGGTGGGCGGGTTGCGTGTGGAAAAATACGGGATTAATGCCACATACCGCGAACTCTCTACCAATAAGAAAGCCATGGTAGACACCATCTACAAAGAAGTTATGCGCTCCATGGTAGATGAAACGGGCGATCTGGACACATCCGGTGTGGACTTGCAGGTGTCAAAGCTGGGACAAACCGCCCGCTTAAAAGAAAAAATGACTCTGGGTAATAAAACCTATGAAGCGGGTCAACGGGTCCTGATTACGCAGCGCGACGGCAAAAGTTTTGTACAGGTTATGGAAATGCCTGAATTGAGTAAAAATCCCGGGAAAATGGAAAAACTTAAGCATAAAATGGCACTTCTCAAGGATCATGAGGTGTCGGAAGACGTTTACCCCATTGAAATGAGCAAAGTGAAAGACATGAAGCCTCTTCCCAAAGAGAAACCCATTCAGGGGCCGCTTTTTGACGGGCCTGTGTCCACCAGCGATATTAAACAGGGAGCCATCGGAGATTGCTACCTCATTGCCGCCATGTACAGTATGGCCAGTACCAATCCCGACCGTATTCACGAAATGATGAAAGACAACGGTGATAATACCGTCACGGTGCGCTTTTTTGAGAAAAACAAAAACACCTCTAAAATGGAACCGGTGTTTGTGACCGTGGATAAAAGCATTCCCACAGGAGGTGAACACGCGCAGGAAACCCCGTGGGTGGTGATGTTAGAAAAGGCCTATGCGGTCCATAAAGGTTCTTATCAGGCCATTGGTCACGGCGGATTTAGTCATAATGTATTTCAAACCTTTACGGGCATTTCTTCCACAAAAAAACCTATTAACAATCTGGTGGTTACCCTGGGTGAACAGGCCGGTCGTGTACCGCCAGAGTCTATCGATAGCTTTACCCTGCCCAAATTATTAGAGAATAAGGACGAGCTGGGACTCAGTGAGGCCCAGATCCGTAGTCTCGCTAAACTTCCTGTGGAAGATTTGCGTAATCTTTTTTACGGCCCGCAGCCCGAAAAATTTGCCCAGCTTACGGGGCTTGACGAGTGGAAAGATTTTGGCAAAGATGTGGCAGAGGCAAAACAGGCCAAATTTACGGCGATGAAAAATAATGACCCCAACAAAGTAGAACTCAACAGCCGTTATAATCAGCTCAAAACGGCCTTTGAAAAAAAGCAGTCGCTGTTAAATGGTCTCATTACAACGAAAAACCGCGAGGTGCTCACCACCCAAATGCTGGAAAGCAACAAGGTCTACAAAGCGCTTAAAAATGAGCCCATTGTCTATAAAGAAGATGTAGATAAAATCATGACTGAAATGCGCAGTCAGTATGCCAATAAGACCTCGATGACCCATGAGGGGCAGACCTTTACGGTGGATAATTTGATCAGTGTTTTAGAAAAGCAAATGGAAGGCAAGTACCCCGTGCGGGATACCCAGTCTAATGAAAGCGGCTTTACGGTAGACTACAACCAGAAAGAACTGGAGCTGTATGACCTCATCCGAACGGATCTGTCGCAAGGTAAGGTGCTGGCCGTGGGCAGTAATAAAACCATCGGGGTTTCTCAGGGCAGCGGCCACAGTGGTGGGGAAAGCAAAGTAGACGGTTTGGCCGGTCAACACGCTTACTCTGTTCTGGACACAACGGTTATGAACGGCAGACGTTTTGTGAGAATCGCCAATCCCTGGGGTGGCAACTATAGCCGAGATTACACTTCAGAAGGCGACGGCGTGAAGAGCAAAACCTTTGATCAAAAAGATTATAGCTATCAGGATAATCTGGAGCAGGATAAAGGCGGTATTCCACCCACCGAATCCTGGGTAGAGCTAAGAGAACTGGCTACACTCTTCAATAACTATTACGTGACCGGTGATCCCGTGATTTAGGCGCGTATCCCGCAGGTTTTCAATAGAAAAGCACCGATTACTCGGTGCTTTTTGAAATAGATGAATAAAATAGTCGAATTACTGTGCGGCCTGATAGCGCTCGTAAATATTGGTATATTTTGCCCGCTCCTCGGCGGTGGGTTCATAGCTCTGGGTTTTGACTTTGGATTCCAGTTCCATGGCCCAGTTTAGCTCTTCAGAACTGGGGGCACTGACTGCGGGGGCTTCTTCTGCGGCAGAGGCAATGTCTGCGCGGGTCTGTTCATAAATCCGGGTGTAGCGCTCGATGTCTTCAGGGGTAGCGGTTTCACCTTTGTTTTGGATGCGATCCATCAAGTCTACAGCCCAGTTCTGATCTTCCATAGATACACTGGAAGATTTTTGCTGCGCTTCTGCCAGACGATTGAGTACATTTTCGTAGTCTTGAGTATCTTGCTCTGTGGGGGTATATCCTTTTAACACCCGTTCTTCCAGTCCGAGAGCAAAGTCCAGTTCTGCCTGGGTGACGTTGGCGTTTTGAAGCAGATGATGGTGTTCATGGGGCATCTGGCGGGCAGGGTTATTGGCGTTGATACGCTGAACCACGTCCTGATACACCGCAAATTCTTCAGAGGTGGGCTGATAACCTTTGACTACTTTTTCCTCAAGGGCCATGGCCACCTTAAGTTCTTGTTCAGAAACGGGAGTCACCACTTCATCCGTGAGCAAGCCGTCCATATCAATGGCGATGTGGGGACTGCTGGCTCCCTGTTTGGCAGGATCTACGGTCAGTTGATCCGCAGGCTTTGCACCGGAGGTTTTACCTGAGGCATTTGCCTGAGCTTCACTGGGTTTAGCAGAGGGCAAAGGTTGAGAGGTAATCGGCAGCGGGGCCGTAACGGCATGGGTATGGGGCGAAGCGGGAATACGGCTCATAGATCTTTCCTTTTCTGCCTTTATTGTAGAGAGGGCTTGCCCTGAACTTGCCCCAGTTCGACACTTTTTTCAGCCGTGGGAATCACAATGCGCTCCATGGCTTCTTTCACCATCAAAAAGTCGGCGGTCAATTTTTTAAAGCCCAGGGCTTTTACCGCATCTCGCTTTACCCGTTGGGATTCAAAAGCACCAATCAACACCGGATTAATCCGAATCAGCGCCAGCTGGTGCAGCACAAATTTGAGCAGAGGTTCTGTGAGATCACTGTAGCCGGGATTAACGGTCATTTGAATCACGTGGGGCAGGGCCCGTAACTGAGCCGACACGTCCATACTGGCCACTAAACAGTTGCGCTGGGTATCCTCTACCACCCAGTGCATGTGCTGAGAGCGTTTGAGGGATTTTTTGAGCCAGCGGGTGCCGTGGGTGAGCAAGCCGTTGTGAAAATCTCTCAGCACGCGGTCTTCTACGTTGCGAATATGCTGAGGAATAGACTGCTCATAAAGTTCCAACAGATCTTCGTCGTCTCCCAGCTTGCGCAAGCGCAGGCCTTCGGGCACCGAAAGTTCTTCTAAGTCTCGAAAGGCCCCCAGACGCTTGGGACTCATTTTGTGATAATACAGGGTGGAGTAACGGCGAAAGCCCAGCTTCTCATAAAGCTTGATGGCCGGAGCGTTGGTGGTGTCCACTTCCAGCGTAAACCGCAGAGCGCCACGGTCCACATAATACTGAAACACTTCGTCCAGCAAGCGGCGGGCAATACCCTGACCGCGAAAATCGGGGTGAACGGCAATATTGTCCACGTGCCAGCGAGTTTCTAAAGCGTTGCGGGGCGACATCTGGGCCATGCCCGCAATATCTTGCTCCATGCGTGCCACGTGTACGGTAAACAAATGCTGGTAAGGGTTGGGAAACAGGGAAAGGGTTTTCACCAGCGGGTAAAGCGACGCGATTTTCTCAATACGTCGCACAATATCCACTTCGCGGCGGGCGTATTCTTCAGTAAAGGAGAGTTCGAAGATTTTTTTAATGCCTTCAAAGTCTCCTTTACGCGCCAGCTCCGTAATCATGTAGGGGAAGATTCCACGGCATTCTGGGCCAGTCGCACCAGCACAATGGGGGTCTGCTCATTG
Source organism: uncultured Candidatus Sericytochromatia bacterium (assembly GCA_964342365.1). Lineage (GTDB taxonomy): Bacteria > Cyanobacteriota > Sericytochromatia > UBA7694 > UBA7694 > CAXRDE01. The sequence goes on from CAYFGW010000148.1 coordinate 11,624, forward strand.
CCATTGCCCGAAGGGTTGCTCAAAATAGCCTGAATCAGCTGCTGTTCATCCACGCCTTTGGTAGCAGAAATAATGGCTGCCTTTCGCAGATTGTTCACATCGGCAATGGCTGCTTCTAAGCCGGTACGGGCTTTGACTTCGTTGACCACGGATTGTGCGTGAGCGGGGCCTAAGACAATGTATTTATCAAAGGGGGGCATGGTGCCGGTGATATCGTCAATAAGCTCTGAAGGTACGCCTGCAATGCGGTATAGCCAGCCGTTTTGACCCAGTCCTTTCATAAGAGCTCCCACCGTCATGGCAGAGAGCATACGGGGTAGACCTACTTCGTTGATGGCACACTGCATGCCGTAGCGAGAAGACAAAGAGCCCACGTTGGGAATCAAATAGCACAGGCGGCTGGCCCAGAAACCGGGCTTAACGTGTTGATCAGGCACCAGATAGCGACGCTGAGTGATGGCCACCACGCTTTCCGCCATGACCACAATATCTCCCGGCTGAGACAGCGGTGCCACATATTTAGCAATGACGTCTGCCATATTGTCGGCGTCGGTGAGAATGTGGGTTTTGATGGGTTGAAGCATCACACCGTTCTCTTCCTGCGCTTCGGGCTGAGCACCCACTTCCTGATGGGGAATGAGCACCACTTCTTCCCGGCGGGTGGTTTTTTTATTGCGGCCGTAGGTGGTGTAATCGAGGCCCACTACAACGGCGTGAATATCTGCCAAACGCTCT
>CAYFGW010000149.1:0-12274 GCA_964342365.1 uncultured Candidatus Sericytochromatia bacterium
TCATTCCCGATTTCAGAGGAGATGCTGAAGCCCTCAATATTCTATTGGACTCTAAGCCCGACGTCATTGCCCATAATGTGGAAACCATCAAGCGTTTAACGCCACTGGTGCGCGATGCACGGGCTACCTATGATCAGTCTCTGGACGTACTGCATCAGATTAAAGTCAAAGATCCCACTCGCTATACCAAGTCCGCTCTTATGGTGGGTCTGGGCGAAACCGAAGCCGAAATTGCCGAAGCCATGGACGATATGCGGGCCGTGGGTGTGGATATTTTGACCATTGGGCAGTATTTGCAGCCCACTAAAAAGCATATTGCGGTGAAAGAATTTGTGACGCCGGAACAGTTTGAGCGCCTGCGCCAAATGGGAGAAGCGAAAGGCTTTTTGTTTGTGGCCGCTGGTCCACTGGTGCGCAGTTCTTATCGCGCCGGAGAATTTTTTATTAAAAACACCATCGAAAAACAACGGAAACGAAGTGCATGATTGAAGTAAAACTCCCGGATATTGGCGAAGGCATTGCCGAAGGAGAAATTGTTCAGTGGTCAGTAAAGGCAGGAGACACGGTCAACGTGGACCAGCCTTTGCTAGAAGTACTAACAGATAAGGCCTCTGTAGAAATTCCCTCTCCGGCGGCCGGAACCGTTCAGAGCCTTTTGTTTGAAGCCGGTGATCTTGTGCCGGTGGGAGATGTGATTGTGCACCTGAGCTCAGAGGCCGCTGCTTCGGAGCCTGATACCACTTCCCCCGCCGAACCATCTGCTCCCGCCGAAAGTTCTGTGGCGGACACTGCTGAAGCTCTTGCCACACCTTCTGTGCGCCGTCACGCTCTGGAAAAAGGCGTGGATCTCAGCCAGGTGAAAGGCAGCGGACCCTACGGACGGATTCTCAGGGAAGACGTGGACAGTGCGGTTTCCTCTAAAACGCCTGAAACTACCACCGTCACGTCTTCTAACACCCCGGCGACGGCGACCCCGGCGGCGGCGAATGAAGAGCGTATTCCTTTGCGCGGGATTCGTCGTAAAATTGCCGATCAAATGGTCAAAGCCAAGTTTACAGCCCCTGACTTTTTCTATGGTGACGAAGCAGACTTTACCGAACTGGTGAATTTTCGCAAGCGATTGGCACCGGGCTTAAAAGAAGAAGGCATCAAGCTGACGTACCTGCCTTTTATTATCAAGGCGGTGATTTCTGGTTTAAAAGCCTATCCCACCCTGAACGCTTCACTGGATGATGAGGCCCAGGAAATTGTGCTGAAAAAGGACTATCACATTGGTTTTGCCACCGATTCGCCCAACGGACTGTTTGTGCCGGTGATTCACCACGCAGATCGTCTCAGTATTTTAGAGCTGGCCACCGAAATTCAGCGTCTTGCCAAAAACGTGCGTGAAGGCAAAGCGGCGGCTTCTGAAATGAAGGGCGGCACCTTTACCATTACCAATATTGGGGCCATTGGCGGCATGATGTGTTCTCCCATTATTAACCATCCTGAAGTGGGTATTATGGGCGTGAACAAAATTTATCAAAAGCCCATGGTGCACAACGGTGAAATCGTGGCTCGCTGGGCCTGTAATATTTGCCTTTCCTTTGATCACCGCGTGGTGGATGGCGCTGACGGCGCTCGCTTCAGTAATCACGTGATTGAGCTCCTGCAAGCCCCGGAACGTTTGCTACTGGCCACTTAAATGCAGGTGCGAGATCTCGGAGTGCGCTCCTACGCTGAAGTGTGGGCTCTGCAGTCCGAGATTTTGTCTGAGCGCGCCCGTGACGACATTCCCGATCAGCTTATTCTGGTGGAGCACCCCAACGTTTATACCACCGGCAGAAAGTTCCAGCCGGAGCACTTAAAATCTCCGGCTCCGGCTCCGGTGTATGCGGTGGAACGCGGCGGTAGCATTACTTTCCATGAACCCGGTCAGTTGGTGGGTTATCCCATTTTCAAGCTCAGCGCAGAACGGCGAGATGTGCTGGGGTTTTTACAGGGCTTAGAAACCGTGCTGATCCGTACGCTGGCCCACTTTGGCTTTGAAGGACAGCGTGATGCCCGCAATACGGGCGTCTGGATTAATCAAAAAAAAGTAGCCGCTATTGGTATTGCCGTGCGGCGCTGGGTCACCTGGCACGGGTTTTCTATCAATGTGCACAATCCTTTAACGCTTTTGGATGCGATCGATCCCTGTGGTTTCGGGGCGGATACGGTGACTACGCTAGAGCGCGAAGCCACAGCCCCCCATATGGCAGATTTGAAAGCACAGCTTATTCAGGAAATGAAGTCCTGGTGGTGTCTCGATTAAAGGGAAATACTGAAGGTGGAGTTTTGCTCTCCGTGAGGGGCCACTTTAACGGGAGCGTCAGGATCTAGAATCCAATGCTGGCCGTTGATGACCAGTTTGTAACTATAGGTGCCTGGCGCCAGCCACAGTGGAGTTTGCCACCGGCGTTCTGAAGGGGTTTGCGTGGAGGAAGTGGGACTGAGAGCCACCGGTTTCCAGTTGTTAAAGCTGCCCGCAATGGCCACCTGATCATAGCCGCGGTCTTCACAGTAAAAAGTGACTTCTTGTAAGGGCTCATGGTGAGTAGCAAAGGCGGCCATATCCGCCGCCAGTTCTTCTGTGTTGTGGGCGAATCCAAGGCCGTGGGCCACACCGTGATACATGAGTAGTTTTTTCTGTGCGGAGGCCACCCGCGAAAAACTGCTGAACGCATTTTCAGGGTGTACCAGTGTATCGTCGAGGGCATGGCCCACTAACAGGGGCAGCGTAAAATGAGGCAGGTGTTGATCTGCTGCCACAATGGCTTGCTTGACTTCAACGCCCCAGGGGTCCGCAGGCTCCCAGCCGTCGTTGGCGATAACCGGTGCAGAGAGGGCCACGATGCCCGCCAGTTGGTGTTGGGGGGGCAGTAAATAAGCCAGAGTGCCTCCGAAGGATGAACCCACCACATACACCTGCTTGCACACCTGTTTAAAGGCGTCAAAGTCTGCCTGCACTCCCGACAGGCAGTCCTGCCACGAGGTGCTTCCCTGATGCAAAGCGTTGAGGTCGTGATGTCCCGCCAGCAGGCTGGCAAAAACGTTGAAGCCCCGACGATACAAGGCTTCTCCTAGTTCTCTATGGTTACAGGGCGTAGCCGCAGAACCGTGCAGGAGTAAAAAACCCGTGTTTTCATGAGCGTGCTCGTGTGAATGCTCTTGTAAACGCAAAAAGGGCTGATCCAGGGCAGAAAGTCCCAGTTCACTTAAGTGCTGTTGTTGGTGGGCAATGTATTGTTTAAGCTGCAATACAGACATTAGCCCGGAGGCCACTGCATTTGTCTTTTACCCAGCAAATGCAGGTGAATGTATTCCACGGTTTGTTGACCTTGCTTGCCGTTATTAATGACCACCCGATAGCCTTCTTCTTCCAGGCCCTCCTGGCGAGCAACGGTGGCAGCGGTTTGAAACAAACGGCCCACCATCATTGTTTCTTCTTCAGGCAGGTGTTGGAATCGTTCCACCTTGTGTTTGGGGATCACCAGAATATGGACCGGAGCCTGCGGGTTCACATCGTGAAAAGCCAACACATGCTCGTCTTCGTAAACCACTTTGGCAGGAATTTCTCCGGCCAGAATTTTGTCAAAAATCGTCATTAATCGTCTATACCCACGACAGCCCAGGCTCCCGCTTTTCCTTTTCTAACCAAAATGAGGCCGTTTTCCCGGCGCTTACGTCCTTCATTGAGGGCGGATACAAAAACCACGTACAGATTTTCTGTATCCATGGCCGCTTTTAATTTGTTATACATTCTGGGGCTGATGGCTTCGAGGGCTTCAAAGGGCACTGTGTGAGCTACCATGCTGTCTTCTTCAGGGGTTGATTGAGAGCTTCTCTTTTGTCGGCTGGCCTGTTTCCGGGCGGCCTTTTCAAAAGTAGCGCGATCGCTGATCAGATCGCCGTCTCCCCAGAAGGGAACTTCTGAAATCTTGACCAGATCGTCGCCATCACCCTGATTCAGTGAAGTTAAAAAGCGTTTGGCCAGGGTTGTGGCTTCTTTATGGGTGCTGGTGGATTCGGCTGCGGGCTGAAAGGGGGCACAACCGATAAGTGCTGTGCCCAGTGCCAGGTTGAGGGCCAACAGCGCACCGGGTAATTTTTTGTGGGTCAAAGGAAATAGGGGCATTATTTTTTCTCCGGGCGCTTAAAAGCCAGAATATTTTTTTCTTTGGGTTCAGTGTAAGTGTCCCCGATTTCTTCGGGCAGAGGTTCTGCTTCGTGGATGGGAGCGGGTGCAGCAGGGGGAATGAGGCCTTTATCGGCAAACTCACCCTGAAGTCGAAAGCCCTTTAGCAACTGGGGTTGCGGATCAAACTCTGTACTCATATTTTGAGTATAACACGCAAGTTCACGGGAATGTTCAGGCGTTGAAGGTGTAGAGGGTTGGCGTTATGCCTGTACCTGAAGCATAATGGAGCCATGCAAAAACACACAGAAAAAACTGCCCACACAGAGCCCGAACGCCAGGATGTGTGGAAAATGTTTGATCGCATTGCCTGGCGCTATGATTTTCTCAATCGCGTACTGTCGATGGGCATTGATCGCGGCTGGCGCGAACAAATGGCCAATATGCTGCCACCCCGTGCGGACTTAAAAGTGCTGGATCTGGCCACGGGCACTGCCGACGTACCCCTTACCTTTGCCAAAACCAACGGCGACATTGCCCACATTACCGGCATGGACCTGGCAGAAAAAATGCTGGACATCGGTCGCGAAAAAATCGAGAAAAAGCGTCTGACGCAAAAAATTGAGCTCTCCACGGGAGACGCCATGGCGATTCCCGCCGAAGATAACGCCTACGATGCGGCCACCATTTCCTTCGGGATTCGCAATGTGCCCGATGTGTTAACCACTCTCAAAGAAATGCACCGGGTGGTGAATCCCGGCGGTTACGGTCTCATTCTGGAATTTTCCACGCCCGACATTCCCGGTTTTAAGCAGGGGTATATGTTTTATTTGCGGCACGTCTTGCCTCAAATTGGTGCGGCCCTGTCCGGTGATGGCTATGCTTATCGTTATTTGAATCAGACCATTGAAACCTTTCCCTACGGTCAGGATTTCTGCGATCTCATGATTGAGGCCGGTTTTACCCAGACCGAAGCGGTGCCTTTAACGGGCGGTATTGCCACCATTTATCGGGGGGTTAAGCCTTACGCCACTCCCGTTTGAGCAAACCGTAGCGCACGTGATTTACATAATGGTCGTATAAAAACTCCGCGTCTCGCTCAAGACCTTCGTTTACAAAACCAAGCCGTTCAGGGATCTGGCGGCTTTTTATATTGTGTTCCGCCGCCGCAATTCCCACCTTGTTCATGTCCATCTGCTCAAAGGCATGGTTCACAAAAAATTGTACGCTGCGGGACATCAGGCCCTTGCCCGTGGCGGATTCTGCCAGCCAGTACCCCAGGGGCGCAAAGCGATTGGCGCGCTGAATCGGGTGAAAGCCGCACATGCCCACAATCTGACCCTTATAAACCACGGCACATTGAAAAGCCGGATTGTTTTGTCGTGCCTGGTGAGTGCTTTCAATAAACTGAGCCGAGTGCTCGACTTTGGTATTGGCGTCCAGCCAGGGCAACCACTGTCGCAAATAGTGACGATTACTGTCTACCACGGCAAATAGCTCAGGCGCATCTTCGGGGACCAGAGTTCTCAGAGTGAGATCTGCATCTAATTCAAAACGTAAGGGCTCAGGGTGCATCTATCAAATAGTCCAGAATATATTTGTTGCGGGTGTCTCTGATGTAGAGTTTGGCGTCGGCCTTGAGCAAGACTTTCACCAGATGATACTGCTTGTTACCAAGGGCCGCATGGATGGCGGGAACACCGGCGTAGAGTCCGGACCCCGTGGCATTCACGTCTGCGCCTTCGTCAATTAAAATCTGCGTAAACTCAGGGCTGTCCAACGCCAGTCCCATGAAAATTATGGCCTGCCGATCCGGGTGCTGTCCCACCTGTTTTATCCAGTGCTGAAGCTCAGTTCTGGCCACATTCCAGCGTTTGGCTTTGACCGCTCGGGCAATGTGTTGCTCGATTTGTCTGCGTTCGGTCAGGGTATGATCGTGCTGGTGGTCGTGTTCCGCAGCCCATGCCTGATGAGGCATACCCATCAGGACGGTCGCCAAAACGCTTGCCAGCCCTGATTTCAGCAGCTTCATAAGCCTGCGGCCTGACGGGGTCCTAAAGGCACAATGCGATGGGGGTTGATGCTGGTGTGCGAGTAGTAATAATGCCGCTTGATATGCGACATATGTACTGTATCAGAAACGCCGGGGTGTTCGTACAGACGCTGAGTATAAGCAAAAAGGGAAGGATAATCCTGAATCCGCTGGAGATTGCACTTAAAATGCCCCACGTACACCGGGTCAAAACGAATCAGCGTGGTGAACAGACGCCAGTCCGCCTCCGTCAGCGTATCGCCCAGCAAATAGTCACGGCCGTCGCTGAGCATATCTTCTAGCCAGTCCAGGCTTTCAAATAACGGCACCACGGCTTCTTCGTAGGCCTGCTGGGTGGTGGCAAAGCCCGTTTTATACACGCCGTTATTGACCGTGTTATACACCCGGTCATTAATTTCATCAATGTCTTTTTGCAACGCTTCCGGGTAAAAATCAAGGGTGTTACCGGTAATGTGATTGAAGGCGGTATTAAACATACGAATAATTTCTGAGGATTCGTTAGACACCACCGTTTCTTTTTGCTTGTCCCAGAGAATGGGAACGGTGACCCGGCCGGAATAATCGGATTTAGCGTGGGTGTAAAGTTCATAAGCGTGGGATTTGCCGTAGAGTTTGTCTCCGGTGGCTCCCTCAAAGTCGTCCGCAAAGGACCAGCCCTTGTCCAGCATATCCGGGTGTACCACAGAGACATCAATGTGCTCACTGAGGGCTTTAAGCTGGCGAAAAATCAGGGTGCGATGGGCCCAGGGACAGGCATAGAATACATAAAGATGGTAACGTCCGCTTTCGGCGTCTTCTGCGGTGAGCCAGTTGCGAAAGGCGGCTTCAGAGCGCTGAAAACGTCCGCCTGTTTTGTCGGTATCGTACCACTGGTCTTTCCATTCTCCGTCAACGAGTAATCCCATAATTATCTGTTCCTTGCGTGTTCAATTTTAATGCATTTGTCCATAATTACCGTCAGGCCCGCTTCCTGAGCACGGGCTGCGGCTTCTTTATCCACCACGCCCAGCTGTAACCACAGGGCTTTGGCCCCGTGTTCGATGGCGGCATCGGCGATCCCCGCCACTTCCTCGGAGCGTCTGAAGACGTTGACAATATCTACGGTTTCTGGCAAAGCGGCCAGATCGGGATAGGCTTTCTCGCCCAGCACCTCTGTGAGGGTGGGATTCACCGGGTAGATTTTATACCCCGCTCTTTGTAAGTATACCGCTACCCCGTAAGAGGCCCGGTAGGTTTTATCAGAAAGGCCCACAACGGCAATGGTTTTGTGGTGTAAAACATCCTGGATGTCTTTTGGATCTGGTGATGTATAAGGCATAAGGCTTCCTTTTTTTGTTTATCATACGTCACGATAGAGGCATGTCTAAATTATCTTTACTCACCCCGGCTGAAATCAGTCGGGTGATCGAAATGGCCTGGGAAGATCGAACGACCTTTGAAGCTATTCAGACCCGTTTTGGCCTTCAGGAAAAAGACGTGATTCGACTGATGCGTCGTGAAATGAAGCCAACGAGTTTTAAAATGTGGCGCAAGCGGGTGGCCGGTCGCCGTACCAAACACGCTCGCAAACGCAATTTCTCTCAGGAAGAAGCCCGCTTTCAATCGCCCAATAAGCGCCGCTAAAAACGACGAAAAATTAACGAATGGCTTCCAGCGCCTGAATAGCCAGAGTCCGTTGGTTTTCGATGGCGCTTTGCACCGCCTGCTGTAAGTTGTTTTGGGTTTGCAACTGTGCGTTGGTCGCCTCCAGTAAAGTGGATAACTCAGGCTGTTGGGTGAGCTGTTCCAGTTGTGGCACGGTCCAGTTGTCTAAGGTACGCAGGTTTTCTCGATCTGCAAAACGTACCAGGGCCACGGTCAGGCTGGAACGCACATTAATATTTAGAGTATTTAAAGCTTTGGCACTGGCCGGAATCATGGTGCTGATTTGCTGATCTGCGTAACGCACGTCCAGAATATAAGTATCTTGCGGCTCCAGATTACGAATCTGATAGGCAAAAGTGTTTTGACCCAAAGGCCGTAATTCCAGCCACTCTGTGGGTAAGTATCTGTTATCAATAAAGAAGGTGAAATCTCTTGCTGTAGCAGAGACTTCGGTGGGTAAATTGATTTGACCCGAAACAAGGTACTCTCCTTTAGAAATGGGGTTCAGTTGTTCGCCTTTTGAGCCCGGATTCAAGCCTGGATTAAGCTGTTCGCCTTTTGAGCCCGGATTCAGCTGAGGAGGGCTAAACTCCGGGGATTCTAAAAAATCTCTGCCACAGCTTGCCAGAATAAGCAGGCTGCAGAGCAATAACGAAAGTGAGGGAGCGTTCTTTTGCATGTTCAGGATTCTCATGGCGTTAGTATTTTACGAAATTCGTCGGGAGCTTTCTGGCGTAACCACGCCAGATCGGGGTCGGTGTGGGCCTGTTGAGTAAAATCCCGGCTCAGGCGGTGAGATGTGCTCAGGGCTTCTAAACCTGCTTCCACATGAGATGAAGTGTTTTCGTGGGAGCCCTTTAAGCTGTGAAAACAGGACTTCAGGTAGTAGATAATGGCAGTAGAGGGGTTTGTGGCCACCTCCAGAGTATGAATGAGCATTTCTGCCAGCTCATATTTTTGCTGGTGGGTATAGGCGTGGGCCAGAAATATGCAGGCTTCTTGTAATAATTCTCGACCCAGCACAAATTTGTCAGAAGCTGCCAGCACCTTGCGGAAGCTTTCGCTGGCTCTTTGCCAGTAGCTTTGAAGGGTCGCTTCTGTTTCTCCTCCAATAAAAGCCAGGTTAAAGCTGATGCGGGCATATTCATCCAGAATGTATACGTCGTGTTCTGTTTTTAGGAGTGCTTCTAAAATATCCGAGGCCTTGTGATAATCGGCTTTGGCTTGCTCTCGGTCATCATTTTGTTGGTGACTAAACCAGGCATTTTGTGCCGAAAGTCCTCTCAAAAAGTACATGACCGCCAGATTCAGTTCAAAACGACGTTGATGGGCAGAAGCTCCCTCGCTATCCAGGGCCTTTTGCTGGAGGGCAATGGCTTCATCAAAGTGCTGACGAGACAGTTCCAGGCTGGCCGACAGCGCATTGAGTTGAGCATTGTCTTTGAAAACACTCCGGGCCCGGGCAATGAGGGCCTCGGCCTGTTCAGGCTGACGAAGCTTGATGTGGGCAAATATTAATGCGTTATAAGCGGGGTAGTTTTGTGGGTCTTTTTCAATTTCCGCGTAATAGGCCTGTAGCGTATCGCCGTGGTTTTCGTACATTTGCTTATCGGCAGGGTAGTAGCCCGCCGCCAGCAGAAACTGATCTGCCAGTTGGTTTGTACTGCGGGCTCCCAGTGCGTGAGCCAGTTTGAGCACCAGTTCACGAGCGGGTTGCTGGCGGGCGCCAGATTCCAAAAGAGAAATGTACGACTCTGAAACCCCCACTGCTTTTGAGAGTTTGAGCATGGTGACCTTTTGTGATTTGCGCTGCGTGCGCAATAATTCACCAAAAGGCCCTCTGTTTTTTGCTTTTTTCGCCACGCCGCTGTGTCCTTATATGAAATACCTTTGATTTATATTTATTTATTATAAGGGAAATTGAATGTTGAAAACATACATCACATATTAAATTATTTGCATTTGTGACGTGCTAAAATCAGAGTATGAAAGATAAGTACATTAATCCCTTTACGGATTTTGGTTTTAAAAAACTTTTTGGTGAAGAGTCCAGCAAAGAATTGCTGATTGACTTTTTGAACCAGCTTTTGCCAGAACACCACCAGATTGAAGATCTCAACTTTCGTCAGAGTGAGCAGTTGGGCAGCACTCCTACAGATCGTAAGGCAATCTTTGATTTGTACTGCGAAAGCTCCAGCGGCGAACGCTTTATTGTGGAATTGCAAAAAGCTAAACAGAACTGGTTTAAAGACCGTTCCGTTTACTACTCCACTTTTCCCATACAGGAACAGGCACTGCGAGGCGAATGGAATTATAAGCTGGAGCCGGTGTACTGTATTGGTATTCTAGACTTTGTATTTGACGAAGACAGAGATTCAAAGCAGTATTTGCACCGGGTGGCCCTGACAGAACAAGAAAACCAGAAATTGTTTTATGACAAGTTGTGGTTTATTTATTTGGAAATGCCCCATTTTACGAAAACTGAATCAGAGCTAAAAACACATTTTGACCGCTGGCTGTATTTGCTCAAGCATTTACCAGACTTTGAGCAAATTCCCGAAAGCTTAAATGCACAGATCTTTTCAAAGCTCTTTGAACTGGCAGAAATTGCGCATTACGCCCCCGAGCAGCGCAGAGATTATGAACGCAGTCTGAAATACTATCGGGATTTGAAAAACGTAACGGACACGGCTTTTGATGAAGGGGTAACTGAAGGGTTTCAGGAAGGTTTTCAGAAGGGGATAGAAAAAGGTGTTGAGCAGGGAATTGAACGGGGAATTGAGCAGGGAAGGTTAGATGAAAAAGTGCAGTTAGCAAGAAGGATGGATGCTCAGGGGTTGGATGAAGAAATGATTAGCCAGCTCACGGGCTTGCGCCCGGAGCAGTGGAAACCTAGAGCCGACTGACATATACCCCAATTGCCTTTTGCATAAAAGGAGCCAGTTCAGGGTGAACCTTATCAAAGTTTTTGCGAAAGCGGCTGTCTTCCACATACATACTTCCCAGACCGGACAGCATCTGTGGTGTGGGCGTGTAAAAGTTTTGCAGATGTAAGTGCCACTGTTTAACAAGTGCCTGTACTTCTTCATGGTCAGGTGATTTATCTATATGTTTAGCCACCTTCTGGTAAATCATTTCCCCTTCCGCCAGGATTTCTTCCTGACGGGCTTTGCTATAACTTTTCCAACGTTTTTGGCTTTGTTGGACCAGTTCCGGGTCCCAGCGCTGCTGTGCTTCTTCGGCATATTGTTTTTCTTCTTCGGGACTCAACCCTTTAAATAATTGACGTTCGTTCATCTGACTTTCTCCTTGTAAATAGTGCAGGGTTTGATCCACGGTGTTCAGGAGTGAGGCCAGTTTCTGGTGCTCTTTTTGCAACGCTTGCCGGTGGGATTCCAGAGCTTTCACCAGCGAAAAATCAGGGGCGTTTAGCAGCTCCTGAATAGCGTCCAGTGAAAAACCCAGGGTCCGGTAAAACAAAATTTGTTGCAGGTGCAAAAGCTCTGCTTCACCGTAGTAGCGGTAATTGTTGTTTTTGCGCCGGGCTTTGAGCAGGCCAATATTGTCGTAATGTCTGAGCGTGCGCCGGGACACACCGGCCAGTGCTGCAAGCTCCTGAAGTGAAAAATACTGCATATCTTTATTCTCCGGCTTTACGCTGCGTTAATGTCAAGTCTTACCGTATAGTCACAAAAAAACCTCCCCGAAGGGAGGCTTTTTTATATGTTAACTAGAAATTAGCTAGCGTTGGCAGAAACGTCGTCGCCGCTTGAATCTACAGAGTTACCTGCAGGGTCAAGTACGGTGGTGTCAACTGCAACAATAACGTTGTCACCAGGACGATAGATGTCGCCACGGCCGTCAGCGCCAGAGGCGAAGATGACGTAGGGACCAGTCAGGTTAGCAGAGCTGAAAACGTTGTTGTTGGCGATGGTAATGTGATTGACAGTTGTACCTGTTTTATCAGCATCTACAGCACCGTCAGCCAGAGTAATACGGAATGTATCACCAGGCTCTACGTTGCCGTCAAGGGTGCCGTCAGGATCGGTGACTTCGGTTACCGTTACAGGAGAGGTGGTGAACTGACTATTCAGCGCGGCCTGGATAGCAGCATAGGTATCAGCACCAGAGGTCTGGGTTCTGGCCACAGGAGTATCACCGTTGTTGTAATAAACGGTGAAGTTAATGGTTCCAGCACCATCACCGGTTGCTCCTACAGTACGGGTAGCACTGGCAGAAGGAGGCAGCAGGATAACGGTTTTGTGGGTAGGATCGTTGGTGTCAAAGATCGCACGGCCACCGATGGTAGACCAGTTGCCCTGATTTACGAGGGTCGCACCGCTACGGATAACGGTTACACGGTAGTTAGATGCAGCTTGTTCAGCGGTGATGTTGTTGTTAGCACCAGCGGCCTGTGAAGC
>CAYFGW010000150.1:0-12138 GCA_964342365.1 uncultured Candidatus Sericytochromatia bacterium
AACGATCCCCCCCGCCGTAACCCGCGCTCTCGCGAAGTGAACGCCGCTTCAGGTGCTGCAGAAAATCGCAGTGAGGGCGCGTCTCCTTTTCAACATCTGGTGTCTGCCGGCGCCCGTTCCATCAAAGAATCCCTTGACGACCTGATGCAAAATCTTGATGAGGCAGCCAATCAATTGCTTCAGAATCCCAACGAAGCCCATTTGACCCGCTACACCCAGGCAGTACGCGGCTTTTTGCGCAAGGCTCAGGGAGATGCCCTGGCGGTAAGCAAGCAATTTGATAAGCACAATCGTTTGTATATGGTGGTGCGAGAAGTGGATGTGAAACTTGCTGAACTCACCGATCAGGTGCTTAATCACCAGGAGCAGGCCCTTAACATGGCGGCCCGCATTCAGGAAATTCGCGGCATTTTGCTGGATACGTATATATGAAGAAATTTGTGTTGTGCCTGATCACCGTCTTTCTTGCTGCTCCCGCATTGGCCCGGGGAGACAGTGCCTGGGTGCTGCCCCGCAATAGCTGGTACGTGGAATCTCGCGGCGGTTATGGCGTTTCGGTTAACGATCGGCAGGAAGCCTACTTATTTGACAGCCACATCGAGGTGGGTTTTTTAGAAAAGGCCACGTTGCTATTGGATATTCCCGCGGTGACCCTGCGAACCCCTGCCACCGAGACCGTTGAAGATGGGGCGGACATTCTGGTGAACAACGGATTTACGGATCTTTTTGTGGGCTCTCGTATTGCGCTAATCGAAGAACCTTTTGCCCTGTCTTTGAACGGGGGATTCAAAATTCCCACCGCTTACGATGTGAGCTTTTTTCCCAGTCTGGGTGAGGGCCAGCTGGATGTGGAACTGGGTCTGAGTGCCGGTTATGACTTTTATCCTCTTGAGGCTTATGTGCAGGGCGGATTGGGCTATCGCCTGCGCAGTCCTTTTGACGAGAGTCACGTCCTGGTGAGTGCCGCTCGTCGGGAAGGCCGCACCCTCACCAAACCCGCCGACGAGGTGCTGTTTCATCTGGACGGTGGTGCATGGCTCACCGAGCGCCTGTTTGCGGGGCTGAACCTGTGGGGTGAATTAGCCATTCCCGCTGCGGAGGCTCTGGCTCAGGAACAGGTGTATGTGAACCCCGTACTGGCGTATCGTCTCAATCCGGCGCTGGATTTGTCTCTACAGGCGGATGTGCCTTTGTTTAACCGCAATCGTCAGGCGCTCACCAGCGTGATGCTCGGTATTCACCTTCGTTTTGGGGATACGCTCGGGCGTAGCGTGGGGCTGCGGGGCAGCGTGCCCGACTTTGCCCGCTACGATGAACGGCTATGAAACTAGAAGAGATCTGTGAAGACGTACTGACCCGGTATCTGGATCGGGTGGCCTTTGCCAGCGACGCCAGTTTTTATCGTCAGGTCCCCCGGGCCGTGGCGCGCCCCAAATCTCTGGATGAGGTAGCGCGGTTGTTTGCCTGGAGTCAGGCCCATAAAGTGCCCCTGGTTTTTCGGGCGGCGGGCACAAGTTTGTCGGGACAGGCCATTACCGACGGCGTGCTGGTGGATGTGTCTCGCCACTGGCGGGGTTTTTCTGTGCATCAGCCCGATGCCAAAAACACCACCATTGTGCAGACCCAACCCGGCGTGGTAGGCGGTCATTTAAATACTTATCTAAAAAGCCTGGGGCAAAAAATAGGGCCGGACCCTGCCTCCATTCAGAGCTGTATGCTGGGCGGGATTCTGGCCAATAACGCCAGCGGCATGTGCTGCGGGGTCAAAGACAATGCCTATCATACGCTGGAGTCCATGGTGTTTATGCTGCCCGACGGTAAAAGCTACGACAGCGCCCTGGACAGTCACCGGGAGCGCTTTGAATTAGAGCAGCGGGATCTGTGTCAGACCCTGAGCGCACTGCGACAGCAAATTTTGGGGAGTCCGCTGCTAGAGCGCATTCGGCGCAAGTATCGTCAGAAAAACACCGTGGGTTATAGCCTGAACGCCTTTGTGGATTTTGAGCACCCCATCGATATTTTTACCCATGTGCTGATTGGCTCCGAGGGCACGCTGGCGTTTATTGCCGAAGCCCGTTTGCGTACTGTACCCGCCCATCCCTTTTCCAGTACGGGATTGCTCTTTTTCAAAGATCTGGCCGCCGCTTGCGAGCATGTTCATCTATTGGCCCCCCACTGTCAGGCCATTGAACTCATGGATGCCGCTTCTTTGCGCAGTCTGTCAGCAGAGGCGCTGAACTCCTGGTTTGAGGGCTTTCATCAGCGCGACGACGCCCCCTGTGCCCTGCTGATTGAAAGCCAGGCTGCCACCGAAGATGCTTTAGAGAATACGCTTCAGCATTTACAGCATTTGACGCAGGCCTTCCCGCTTTTACAGCCCTTCACCATGACCCGTGATTCGGAGCAACAGGCGGCCCTCTGGAAAATTCGCAAGGGTCTCTACCCGTCAGTAGGCGCCGTACGTCAGCGAGGCACCTCTGTCATTATTGAAGACGTGGTTTTTCCTCCGGAGCATATGGTGGTAGGCATTACGGGATTACAGCAGCTGTTTACGGACCATCATTACGAAGGCATTATTTTTGGCCATGCCAGAGACGGCAACGTGCATTTTGTGATCACCCAGGGATTTTCTACCCCCGCAGACACCCGGCGCTACGAACTTTTTATGGAGGCTGTGGTGCGCCACGTGCTGTCTCTGGACGGCGCGCTAAAAGCAGAGCACGGCACCGGACGGAATATGGCACCCTTTGTGGAAACAGAATGGGGTCAGGAAGCTTTTGACATTATGCGGGTGCTTAAAAACAAAGTGGATCCCCATCATTGTCTGAATCCCGGGGTGATTATTAACGCGGATCCGCAGGCTCACCTTAAGGACCTCAAAGATCTGCCTCGCATTGATGAGGGGGTGGATCGCTGTACCGAATGTGGCTTTTGTGAACCGGTATGTCCCAGTCGGCGTCTGACGTTGACTCCGCGTCAGCGCATTGTGTTGCGCAGAGAACAGCAGCGCCTTCTCCATGAACCGGACCGCCAAAAAGAACTGGCGGAACTCAATGCAGATTATGTTTACGCCGCACTGGATACCTGTGCCACGGACAGTTTATGTGCCAGCGCCTGCCCTATTGGCATCGACACGGGCGCTCTGGTAAAACAATTGCGTCAGGAGCGTCTGCCCGCTTTACTTCAGCAGTTCACGACACAAACCACTCGTTTCCCCGAAAGTTTTGCCCTGGGAGAAACGGCCATTAAAATGGCGCTGACTACCGCACATACGCTGCAAAAAACGCCCGCAAAACACATGTTTACCCCTTTACCCCTGTGGCATGAGGATCTACCTCCGGCCAGTCACAAGGCGCTGCCCGTCACACAGGCGGATGCCGCAGCGTTTGTGTATTTTCCTTCCTGTCTGAGTCGCAATCTGGGCTATGAGCCGTCGCAGGATATGCCACATACAGATCTTCCCCATGTGATACTGGCACTCTGTGAAGCGGCGGGAATACGGGTGCACCTGCCTCCGGAAACCCGGGGACACTGCTGCAGTTTGCCTTTTGCTTCCAAGGGTTTGGCCGGGGCTGCAGAAAACACCTTGAAACATGCGGGCGATATGCTCTGGAACGCTTCTCATCACGGCCACTTACCGGTAATTATGGATACCAGTCCCTGCAGTTATCATTTGCAAACGCATCTGCAGCGGCAAGGGCTCCAGATCATGGATTTCGTGGATTTCTGCGATCGGTATTTATTACCAGCACTTACTCTGGAACCCGTTTTTGAGAGCTTGTACGTGCATCCGGTGTGTTCTGTACAGAAAATGAATTTGACGCCCGCGCTCATGCGTATTGCTCGCCGCTGTGCCGAGCGGGTTATTGCCCCGGCGGTACCGACCTGTTGTGGGACCGCTGGCGATCGGGGTTTGCTTTATCCTGAATTACCCGAAGCAGCACTTATGGATGTGAAAGCTGAGCTACAGGCCCGCCCTCCGGAAGCGCTTTGTAGTAGCAGCCGTTCTTGTGAAATGGGGCTGTCTCTTACCCTGGACGCCCCCGTGGTCTCCCTGGCGCATATCTTATACCGGGCCCTGAAACCATGATGGGTAATATGCTCGGTAAACGGTGCCATCTTTTTTTTCGGAAGCTGCTGGCGGCAACGGTGGTGCTTTTTTCTATATCACCGATTGCTCTGGCCAAAACCCCTGCTACTTTGCAGTTGTTAGACGCTGCTTTGACGGGCGATGTGGCGGGCATGGAACAAGCGCTGGCCATGGGAGCTGCTCTGGAAGCCAGAGACGACCGACTGGATCTCACTCCTCTGATGCTGGCGATTTATCGGGATCATGGGGCCGCCATTCGTTATCTGGTGGAGCATCAGGCCAATATTAACGCCCGCAACCCCAGAGGTCAAACGCCGCTGATGATGCTGGCCAGCGGAGGTCAAACGGAACTTGTCAAATTTTTGCTGGAATCCGGTGCCCGTCGCAATGCGCGGGATGAGCTGGGCAATACCGCTCTGATGTGGGCGGCTTATTGGGGGCATGAGGCGGTGATTGATGTACTCCTTCAGCCCACCTCCGCACAGGATCTTAGCCCGGAGCTGAATCTGCAAAATGAAGAAGGCAACACCATCATGCATCTGGCTGCCACCGGGGGGCTGGCCAATCAAACCCGACGTTTGTTGCAAAAACCAGAGTATGGTCCCACGGGCCGCCGTTTACCCACTTTGCTCAGGGGCACCGATCAGCTCAACCTGATGAAAAAACTGCGGGCCGCTGGCGCACCTCTGGATCTTCCCAATCAGGCGGGACAAACTCCCCTTTTGCTCATGGCAGAAAAAGGTTTCTGGGATCCCGTCCACTGGCTCCTGGAACAGGGGGCGAATCCCCGCCAGCAAGACAAGGCAGGGGCCGGGCTGCTGGATTATGCAAAGCGTTCGGGCAACCGGGCTTTTGTCAGACGTTTGCAGCAGCGCCTGTGATATCAAGGGGGGACTTATGCTGAGCGGAATTCCGGGCACCAGTTTGTGGGGGCTCAAGGCCCGGGCTGAAGAACACGAGCGTTCCGAAGGACTTTTTGACGACCCGCTGGCCAAAGCGTGGTTTGCGCAACTGGAGCCTTTCTTTTCGCCGGAGCTAGCCCGCTGGTACAGCCCCACTCTTCAACGTTCTATTGCCTTGCGCACAGACATCCTTGATCGCGCCGTCCGTATGCACTTGCAACATCATCCACAGGGCGTGGTGGTAGAAATGGGAGCAGGATTTTCCACCCGCTATCACCGCCTGTCTCCTCTTGCCGGAGCACAGTGGTACGAATGGGATTTGCCTCCCATGATCGAAGTGCGCCTGGGACTCAGAGAGCCCCGACACGCTCACCATCATTATCTGGCCTATTCGATTACCGACCGCAAAGCGCTGGATGTTTTAAAAGAGACTTTTTCCGAAACGTCTAACCCCTCGCAGCTTTTGTTTATTGCCGAAGGATTGTTTATGTACTTTGAACAAGACGTGGTGGAAAAGCTCTTGCAGGATATGCAGCATTACTTTAAGGGTGCTTTTATTGCTTTTGATGTACTGGGCAAGCTGAATTTAAAAGCGGCCCAGGCTCCCGGTGAAGAGGTGGATGCCCCCGTGTACTGGGGAGCAGCGGACACCGCCTTGCTGCTGGAGAACCTGGGCCTTGAACCCGGATACATGGATTTAACGCTGCCCGCTCAAATCCGCCGCTATGGTCACTACAAAAGTAGTTTGAGACCCTTAGAGCGCTGGATTCTCTCGCAGCGTTGGCTAACCCGCAAAATGGGGGGCACACTGCTCGGGCAGTTTTAAAGCTTATTCAGGTTTGTCGATCAGAAAGACCACTTTTGAAGCGCTCAAAAATCCGCTGCGGGCGTCGCCTGACAGCATTTTATTTCCGTTGGCCACGCTAATAATGGCATCAGATTGGTGGATGTTTCCTCCGGCCCGTACCGCTTTAATAATCAAAGGATTACGGCCAGCACGGGTATTGGACTGGGCCCGGGACATGGAGTCTGCGTAGGCCACAATGCCGCTGGTAACTACCACGTCGGGATCGATAGGCTGGTCGCCGATGTAAATTTCACGACCGTCGGTGTCCAGCACCTGCGGACTCATGGCGGGGGTGACGCCCAGGCCACGACAGTCAATAATGACTCCCGTGTATTCTCCCGCTGCGGGAGTTTGAGGCATGGGAGTTTCTACCACTGTGGGGTTCTGGGTAGGGGTGGGGGTAGGAGAGTTGGGAATAACGCGAATTTTTTTGCGTTCAATAATTTCAGGTACCACCACCGCAGACAGGCTGTTGGCTCCAAACATGGAGATAGAAACGGTGACTTCCACAGTGCCATCAGACATATAGCGATAATTGCCCACTTTAGCGCCTCGCACCAGTGCGGATACGCGGGTCTTGATAATGTCACTTTCCACCACGTAATTGTTGACCAGGGTTTCGGAGTCTACCTGAACCCCGTTAATGGCTTCTGCCAGCTGGCGATAACCGTCTACCACGGCGGCTCGCTGTGCCATCAGTCGTTTTTGGCCGGCACTCATGCCCGCTCTGGCGGGGGCTGCACCGGTGCCTGTTACGGTAATTTGACCGTTGGTCCAGTCCAGTTGGCCGTTGGCGGCATTTTGAACCACCTGGGCAGAGGTATTAAGTGGGGAGACAGAAAAAGCTCCTAAACCCAGTGTAGCTCCCAGCATCAGGGAGAAAAGACGTGTTTTCATGAAAGTACTCCTTATTTTGCGCATCTTGCTTTGACTTGGCTTATATAACTTGGCTTATATAAAGAGATGCGTTTAGTGACGAAATTGTTCCATTCTCATCACTAAACGCATCTTACGCTATTTCTCTTACGGCTGCTGCGGCGTACGCAACACTTTATTTTCCGAGCTTAAGGGCGATAGACAAATAAGTTAAAGCCTTCTTCATGGTAGCCGTTCAGGCAGCCCTGGTTCCAGGCCAGAATATCTTCTTTGCGAGAAGCTTCTTCTTTAAAGCCATATTTTTCGTAAGCCCGTACGGCCCAGGTGGCTTCGGGGTGGGCAATCAGATACATGCCTTTTTTGTTATTTTTGGCCACTTTTTCCCGGGCAAAGTCCAGAAAGCGACGTCCGTAGCCGTTGCCCATGTATTTGGTGTCCAGGTAGAGGTATCCAATATAGACGTAATCTCCAAAGTATTGCAGGGATAGAGTACCTACCGCATCGCCCTCAGCGTTATACCCCAGGTAAAAGTCCCGCTGGTGGAAGTTCTTTTCTTCCCATTCAGCACCCACATAGTGTTCGTCCATGTCTTCTTCTGCCACAAACTGAGCATACATGTCCGCAGAGGTGCGAATCATGTGAGACACCAGCGACATTTCTTTACGACTGGCAGCTTCAATTTTGAGGGTTCTGACGGGCTTTGTGGTGGTGTGGCTCTGTTGAGTACGTTCTAAAGTGGTGGTTTGCATATTAAATTCTCCTGAAGTTCGATACAATCTATGTTTGATAAAAACAATGAGTGACTTGGTTATTGATAGATAACAACGATTATTTAAACATCATCATAACACAAATTTAACAATCTTAAGGCCTGTGGGCCATTAAAAAAGCGTAAAGGACTAAAGCGAAATCCATGCCAATCGTCTGAAGTTGTGGGTTGTAAGGGGTTAGTTAAGTTTTGTTAAGTTGTGGTTTTGTGTTACTGCTTTAGAAAGCCGTTCATAATCTGGCGGCTGTCCTCGCGCATCAGACAGTGGGCCAGCGCATCTTCTTGCCGGGCGTAACCGATGGCGAAGCCTTCTTCCACGGTCTGATCAATGATTTGCTTGACCATTCTCACCGCATAGCCCGGGGCTTCAGCAATTTCTTCCGCCAGCTTCCGGGTAAAGCTTTCCAGTTCTGCGGTGGGAACGCAGTGATGAGACAGCCCCCAGTGGACCAGTTCTTCGCCCCTGAGTAGACGGCCCGTATAGGTGAGCTCACGGGTGCGTGAGGCCCCGATGGCAAAAATCAGGCGCTGTAAATTACCAAAGGGGGGAATCAGGCCATTTCTGACCGCCAGTTGGCCCATTTTGCTGTCCGGGCACACCACCCGCAAATCACAGGCCAGAGCCAGCGAGAAGC
Organism: uncultured Candidatus Sericytochromatia bacterium; assembly: GCA_964342365.1. Lineage (GTDB taxonomy): Bacteria > Cyanobacteriota > Sericytochromatia > UBA7694 > UBA7694 > CAXRDE01. The sequence continues at coordinate 8,120 of CAYFGW010000150.1, forward strand.
CTGCGCCCAGGGCATAGCCGTTAACGGCGGCAATCACAGGCACACAGAATCCTTCGAGGGTGCGTAACAGCTCCTGACCTACTTCTACGTAAGCCTGAGGGTTTTTTAATTGGGTCAGTTCAGACATGTCTGCGCCCGCGGAAAAAGCCTTGGGGCCCGTGCCTGTGAGCACAAGTACCTTCAGGTCAGGGCGATCAGAAATTTCCTCAAGCGCAGTCTGCAAGGCTTCAATCAACGGAATACTGAGCAAATTCAGCTGTCGTTTGTCTTTTAAGCGAATCCAGGTGATGGGACCGGTTTCGATATCGAAGTGGGCGTTACTCTCCATTGTTGAGCGCATAATTTTGGAACATATATCCCGTGCCCCGGGCCGTCAGAATCAGTTCTGGCTCGGACACGTCTTCTTCTAGTTTGCTGCGCAGACGGCTCACATGCACATCCACCACGCGGGTGTCTGAATACTGATTGGAACGATATCCCCACACCTGCTGCAAAATCTCATTACGGGTAAAGGGAGTGCCGGGATTGAGCATCAACAGCTCTAATAACGAAAACTCCATTTCGGTGAGTTTGACCTTGTCTCCCTTGCGATACACCTGTCGCTTAACCAGATCCACGCTAATATTTTCCACGTCGATATTGGCGGGTTTTTCAGCACTGCCGAGGGTGCGGCGCAGCACTGCTTTAATACGGGCTTCTAGTTCGCGGGGGCTGAAGGGCTTGGTCAAATAATCATCGGCTCCCATTTCCAGAGCATTGATTCTATCGGGGATTTCCCCCCGGGCGGTGAGCATAATAATGGGCGTGTCGTGCTGTTTTCGCAGGGTTTTACACACCTGCAACCCGTCTATTTTGGGCATCATCACGTCTAGTACTACGAGATCGAAATTGGACTTGGAAAAAACCTTGAGCGCGTCTTCGCCATCCACGGCGGTTTCTACAATAAATCCTGACATATTTAATCGGGCTTCAACAATTTGGCGAATGCTCGCCTCGTCGTCTACCACCAGGATTTTACCTTTTCTCATGGGGCTGCTCCTGTTGTTTTTGTTTCCACGTCAGATAGTCCTGCGTCAGCGTATGGGTTATTTGATGAAAAATAAAGGGTTCAAAGGGATTTTTTTTCACTCTTTTTATTTCTGGTACGGGATTGAGAGGATTAAAACTGCCCCGGGGCAATTGCAAAAGGTGTTGGGTGGGGGATTGTCCCACGCTCAGCGCGCGGTACCCTGGTTTTTGCCAATGTTGAGAACGCGTTAATGTCTCTACCCAGATTAGCTCGTCCCTGCGCCAGACTTCGTGGGTTAACGTCATGCTCAGCTGAGTGAACTCCGGGCGAACATTTTGTTCACTGACATAGTCTGGCGTTTGCGTTTGAAAAGACAAATGCTGTAAGCGTACGATCTGGCGACCCTGAATGGGTAACGGCACCTGCCACAATGAACTCTGAACCACAGCTTTTTCAAAAAGAGGATAGTACGCAGCGGAAATGCGGGGCGGTAGAAACACCTGGCGACGCGCGTTATCACCGGAGGGGAGTGACTGTGCAGCTGCTGAACTCAATCCTGAAGATCCCGCAAAGGTGCACAGCGCAAAAAGAGCGCATCCTGAGACTCTGGACAGAGAAAGGATGCGAAAACGCTTTACATAGTTACATATTTCGTTGCAATTGGTAATATTCACGCTGCCCTTATTATAGCGCTACACAGACAGCGCGTCCAGATCTCATTAAGGGTAATTACTTACTGAATCCCGCTATTGAATCACGAAATCCGTAAAGTAGAGCTGATGCACCACGGCGTTCTCATCAAAGTGCTGATTAAAGCGGGCGGTGAGTTCAGCTTTAAGATCTTCTTTGCCTGGCAAGGTGTTCAACGACTCGGGAGCCCGGGAAGACAGGGTGGTGACCATCACGTCTTTGAGCACCGGCTCTTTTTGTTTGAGAGTTGCTTTAAAATCGTCGAGCCAGTGATCGCGATTGCTCGCGCTCTGGCCCACAAAATGGCTATCGCTCACCTTAAAGTCCAGGCTTACTGCAATGCGCAAATAGTGCTGGGCGTTCAAATCCCCCAGATTGACTACAAAAGGACCAAGGTTGTGAATGGGGCCGGTGGTGTCTGCGGTGGCGGCTGCATGCCCGCTGCCGCTATGGGACTCAGCAGATGCGCCTGCGGTACCCGTACCCCTTTGGTAATAGGCGTATCCGCCCGCTCCGGCGGCCGCCAGCAAAGACAGAACGGTGATGGCAATGAGCAATTTTGAGGTGCCCGAACCTGAACTTTCTGGACTTGTGCTTTCTTCTACAGGGGGCTCTTCAGGGGGTTGAGGTGTGGGACGGCCTCTTAATCGTGCAACCATCAGGGTTCTCCTTTTTTGCGTTGTGTTTGTTGACCTGTCATATTGCGTTCCAGTTCCTGCTCTAAGGGAGTAGCGGCAGGGGAAGCAGGCTCTTCAGCCACCGCTTCAGTATTTAAAATAACGATATCCACCCGTCGGTTTTTGGCCCGACCAGCGGGAGTGGCGTTGCTGGCAATGGGGTGGAACTCACCGTATCCCGCCACAGAAAAACTGTCCGGGGGCAACGCCGTGGCGTCCAGTAAAAAGCGTAACACGCTGGTCGCTCGCTCCGCAGAAAGTTCCCAGTTGGAGCGCCCGCCCCGACCCAGAGGCACGTTGTCCGTGTGACCTTCCACGCGAATGGGTTGTTGTAGACGATTGAGCTCCTGGGCCAGGCTTTTGAGTTCCTGACGGGCCCGGGGTTTAAGAGACGCACTTCCACTGTCAAAGAGTAAATTATCCTGCAGTTGTAGTACCACGCCGCGGGCTTCCCGACGCAAGGCCACTGAAGCAGAAAGTCCCGCTTGCTGTTGCACCAGTTTTTCTAAGCGTTTCACCAGGGCTTTGTCTTGTTGTTCCTGCTCGCTCCGACCCTGTTTGCGCTGACGCACCACCGCCGCAATGGGCTGGGTCTTTCCGCCGGGGTGGGGTAGTAGATGGCTTCCGCTATGATCCATAACTCCGAAGGCGGTTTGTACCGAATCGGCCACTTCTTCTAGCTTGTCTTCGTCCACGTTTGAAATGGCAAAAAGCACCACAAAAAGGGCAAATAACAGCGTCATAAAATCCGCAAAAGACACCATCCACCGTTCGTGATTGAGGTGGGGTGCCCCGTGAGATTTACGGCGCCGTGACACTCAGGCCCCGGCTCGCTGATTGCCGCGGCTGGCTTCGTAAGCTGTTCGCTCGTCCTGAGACAAAAAGGCTTTGAGACGCTCTTCTAAGATGCGGGGGTTGTCTCCGGCCTGAATAGACAAAATACCTTCTAAAATCAGTTCCCGCAGCAATTGCTCATCGGCACTTAATAAGCGCAGCTTAGAAGCCATGGGAAAGAGCAGTAGATTGGCGAGCACCAGACCGTAAATGGTGGCCACAAAGGCCACCGCAATGCCGGGTCCCACTTTACTGATGCCCTGATCCAGGTGTTCCATGACCGCAATCAGTCCCAGCACGGCGCCAATAATGCCCACGGTGGGCGCGTAGCCGCCGCCCGCTTCGTAAAGTTTGGCCACGCGGTCGTGGCGGGCCGCCTGTTGATCCAGCTGCACAATCAGAATGGATTTGACAATTTCAGGATCGGTGCCGTCAGCTACCAGTTGCAGGCCCTGCTTTAAAAAAGGGTCTTCGGCTTCTTTGACTTCCCGCTCCAGAGAAAGCAGCCCTTCGCGGCGGGCTTTTTCCGCAAAACGCACCAGTTGTGGAATCAGGGATTCTGGCTTGAGGGCCGGTTTGGAAAAGGTCTTGCGCAAATGGGTAGGGAAATTGAGCACGTCCAGGCTTTTTGAACCATAAATCATGGCGCCCACGGTGCCAAATACCACAATAATAAAAGCAGTGTACTGCACCAGAAATAGGGGGTTTCCCCCCTCCAAAATACGACCACCAATAATGCCTACCAGGGCGATAAAAATACCAATGGGTGCTGCTAAATCCATAACGGGTTTCCGGCTTTTTTTATGCTG
>CAYFGW010000151.1:0-11990 GCA_964342365.1 uncultured Candidatus Sericytochromatia bacterium
CCTGTACTAAAGGCGGCAGTTCGCGGTCTTTGGCCAGATAGTCTCCGCTTTCGCAGATGGGGCCCACCAGATCGGCCTTTAAAGACTCGCCCTCGCGCAGGTTTACCGCCTGCACCGCCTGATACGCGTGATACAGGGTGGGGCGAATCAAATGGTGCATGCCCGTATCCACAATCACGAAGCGCTTGTCGCGGTTTTGCTTAATAAACTGCACCTGCATCAATAACACGCCGGCATTGCCTGCAATAACGCGTCCCGGTTCAAAAATAAGGGTGCAGTCCAGATCTCGAGTGCGTTCCACAATGGCCTGGGTGTAGTCCGCGGGGCTCGGTGGGGTTTCGTCGTGGTAGGGAATGCCTAACCCGCCGCCAATATCTAAATAGCGAATGTCAAAGCCCTGGGACTGTAAATCCTGTACCAGTTTTTTAATGCGAGCCAGAGCATCTAAATAAGGCTGCATTTTGGTAATCTGTGAGCCAATGTGACAGTCCACGCCCACCACCTTCACATGAGACAGGTCCCGGGCCTTTAAAAACAGCGCGGGTGCATCGCGAATGTCGATGCCAAATTTGCTTTGATACAGTCCTGTGGAAATATACGGATGGGTTTTCGGGTCAATATCCGGGTTGACCCGCAGCGCAATGGGAGCCACTTTGTCCATGTCGGCGGCCACCTCTTGAATGCGTAGTAATTCATCGGCGGACTCCACGTTAAACATTAAGATATTGGCATCGAGCGCCGCTCTGATTTCGTGAGGCAGCTTGCCCACGCCCGAATACACAATTTTTTGCGGATCTGCCCCGGCTTTGAGGGCCCTGAACAACTCCCCGCCGGAAACAATGTCTAAACCACTGCCCATTTGAATCAATAAATCCAAGACGCCTAAAGTGGAGTTGGCTTTCATGGCGTAGCAAATAATGTGGTCTACATGGTTAGCTTTTAAGGGCTTTTGAAACACCTGATAATGGCGGGTCAGGGTTTTTGTGCTGTAGATATAGCAGGGGGAACCCACCTGCTCTGCAATGGTGTTTAAGGGTACATCCTCGCAGTACAGGCTGTTTTGAACGTAGTGAAAGTGGTGAATGGTTCGATTCCTCGGCGTATGAAAAGTTGGTTTAAGTGTCAAAAAAACATTTTTTCGTTTTTTTTGCGATTTTTACGCAAGCTTCTATATTATGATTACTATAAGGTTACTATAAGAAGATTAAGCAAAGATTAAGAACGGGATTTTTACAATGCAAGTTCAACTTACACCTTATCATGCTCGCATGATCGCCAATAACATTGATTATAACCGCAACGGCAAGATTGAGTCACGGGAACTCAAATTCCGTCGCAACAGTAAAAAAATGGTGGACTACAACCGCGACCGCAAAGTGTCCACCGAAGAACTTGCTTATTCCCTCATGCGTGGAGATATCTACATTTCCCGCGATCGCAAAGCCTATCCCACCTACGGTTACGGCGGTTACCCCAATCCCGGCCACCGCTATCCCGGCGGTCACTACGGCAGCCCTCCCTATCGTTATGGCCCTGACGCTCCCCTTCCCCAGCGTCCCGGATACCCTTATGGCCACGATGCCGGCAGCGGTATGGGCGGCCTGGGAAAAATGCTGGCGACCACTGCTGTTGGTGCCGGTGCCGGTGCTGCTATTGGCTACGCTGTGAACCCTGTGCAAGCAGTGGTGGGTAAAGGTGCCATCATTGGTGCTGTGGTAGGCGCTGCTGTAGGGCTTCTTATCGACTAAAGAAACGACTAAAATTCAAGTTCCCTTAGAAAAAATCCCCCCATCTGTGGGTGAGACCTTTTAACCAGGCTCACCCATTTTTTTCGTGTAGTTTTTGGTGTTCCAGCACATAGACCCGGTCGGCAAAATCCGCCATGGCGGGATTGTGGGTCACCATAATCAGGGTTTGTTGTTCCGCTTTGACCAGTTCCAGCAAAAGATCGGTGATCAATTGGCCCGTATCGGTGTCCAGATTCCCCGTGGGTTCGTCTGCTAAAACCAGTCGGGGCTGATGCAACATAGCTCTTGCAATGGCCACCCGCTGTTGTTCTCCCCCCGATAAACGGTCGGGGTACGTGTTTTCTCTGCCGGATAATCCCACCCGTTCTAGCCAGTGCAATGCGGTTTTTTTAGCCTGAGGCTTGTTATTGAGTTGCAGCGGCAGCAGCAGGTTTTCCAGCAGGGTCAGCGTGGGCAAGAGATTAAAGAATTGAAACACGAACCCGATATGTTCCCGGCGAAACAGGGTGCGTTCTCGTTCGCTCATGGTGGTCATATTTTGTCCTGCGACGATCACTTCACCGCGTACGGGCTGGTCTAAGCCCGCAATCAGATTCAGCAGGGTACTTTTACCAGAACCGCTCTGGCCTAAGAGCACCGTAAACTTTCCTTCGGGAAACGACACAGAAACATCTTCTAAAATGGTGCGCGATTTGGCACCTTCTTCGTAAGCCATGGTGAGGTGGTTGAGCGAAATAAAATGGGATTCCATAAGCGCAGTATAAAAGCTGAATAAGGTATAGTGGGCACATGTTGAGACTGTTGATCGCCCTTCTTTTTTGCTTCGCCACTACCGCTGCCCATGCGGGTACCGTTTACTACAACGGACACGTGTTAACCATGAACGCTTCGGCGGACGTTGCCGAAGCCTTTTTTGTGCACAGGGGGCGCATTCGAGCTGTGGGTACTACCACAGCCATGAAGAAATATTTGTCCACTTCTACGCAGGGCGTCGACTTAAAAGGCCGCACCGTCATTCCTGGGATCATTGATGCCCACGGTCATTTTCCCGCTTCGGGCCTGTCTGAGGTGGGCGTGGATTTAAACAGTCCGCCTATTGGCCCCGTAAAAACCGTGAATGACGCACTGCGCTTGCTGAAGGCCAAAGCCCGACAGCTGCCTGCGGGCCGCTGGATTTACGCCTTTGGTTATGATGAAACCCTGATTCAAGAAGGGCGCTTGCTTACGCTTCAGGAACTGAACGCGGTGAGTACCGCGCACCCTATTTACGTGCAGCATACGTCGGGACATCAGGGCATGAGCAACCGCAAGGGCCTTGAAGTGATGGGCTATACCGATGCCACTCCCGATCCTCCGGGTGGGCATTTTGGCCGTGACCAGGCCGGTCGCTTAACGGGGCTGATGTTAGAAACCGCCAGCGATCCTTCCAAGCGAGCTTCTCTCAACGGCCCGGTGTGGGACCGCTTAAAAATTATTCAGGTGGCCAACGCCGAATATCTGGCTCAGGGTGTGACCACTGCCCAGAGCGGTGCCAGTCCTCATATTCTGGTCAACGCCTTAAGCTGGCTATCTAAATTTCAGCTCATTCCTTTGCGGGTGGTGGTGTATCCCATGGAAGAAAACGGCAGAGAATGGGTGAACGGCAGTCGCAGCTATGCTCAAGACGAGCATGAAAAGTTCAAAATGGGGGCTGTGAAGCTCTTTGTAGACGGTTCGATTCAGGCCTATTCAGGTTTGCTCAACGCCCCTTATTTTATCCCCCGTGATGCCCAAAGGCCGGAAGATCTGGGGCATAACCGGGTCAGTTTAGACACTCTCAAAGCCCAGGTGCTGTTTTTTCACAAGGCGGGCAAGCAAACTGCCATTCACGCCAACGGAGACAGAGCCATTGAATACGTGCTACAGGCGGTAGAATATGCCCAGCAGCAGTATTACCGTTCTGACCCCCGTCATATTGTGATTCATTCGCAAATGCCTTCCGTGGCCCAACTGGAACGCATGAAAAAAGTGGGGCTGACTCCCTCTTTTTTTAATACCCACGTGTACTACTGGGGGGACCGTCACCGCAAGCTGTTTCTGGGCCCCAAAAGAGCCCGGCGCATTGATCCATTACAGGATGCGTTAAAAACGGGTCATCGTTTTACTCTGCATACGGATACACCGGTGGTGCCCATGGAGCCCATGACCATGATCTGGTCGGCCAGCGAACGCAAGACCCGCAGTGATTATGTACTGGGGCCAGAACAGCGCATTTCTCGCTATCGGGCTTTGCAGGCCATTACCCTTGATGCGGCCTGGCAGTCTTTTTTAGATCAGGAACTGGGCAGTGTGGAGCCGGGTAAGCGCGCTGATTTTGTGATTCTGTCCGCCAATCCGCTCACCGTTCAGGATGTGAGAAAGGTGCAGGTATTAGAAACCTATATCGACGGGCGGCGCATGTACCGGCGGTCGCCGTGACGCTCCGAAACAGAATGGGGTAAACTGTGGAAGATTCAAAAGAAGGACTAAATATCATGAATAGTAAATTATTCCTGGCTCTTGCTGCCAGTGCCACACTTTTTCTGGGCAGCTGCTCCTGCTCTGAGCAAAGTGCCGATTTAAATAACGAACTCAACAAAGCGGGTAACATGGCCGGAGACGCCATTAACAAAGCCCAGGACGTGGCGGGAAAAGCGGCTGAAAACGCAGAAAACGTCACCAACAAAGCCATTGATAATGCCAACGAAAGCCTTGACGATGCCGCGCGTAAAGCCAGTGACGCCACCAACAAAGCCGCTGATAAAGCGGGTGAAATGATGGACAAAGCGGGCAATGCTATTGATGACGCAGCACAAAAAGCGGGTAACGCGACTCAGAATGCTGTGGATGCCACGGGCAAAGTGATTGATGATGCTGCTCACAAAGCCGGTGAAATGGTGAATGGCGAAGAGCACGGCGAAGGCCACTAAAAGCTACGAAAAGAGCCAGCCCCCTGAAACTTCAGGGGGCTGGCTTTGTTAATCTGTGTTTGAGGAATTATTGCCTTGGACTCTGGGGCCTGCGGCGGTGAGGTTCTTGCTTTCGAGGTTTGAGATGCATATGGGTGCGCAAGTGGCGACGATCCTCATACTCTTGATAAATACTGTCTTCAAAGTCCTCCAGCATGTCGATGTGCTTGATATCGAGTCCCTGGCGGTAGTTCATCTGCTTCACTATTAGAAACCTCCTGATGGTGAATGCTCTGATTGTAGTGCAACATCCTGTAAAATAGGTCATCAGAGTCCGTTAAAAAAGCATAAAAGCAGGTAATCATGGCTGAACACAGCGAAACAGAAATTTTGCAAAAAAGCATGGCACAGAGTGCGATTCTGGAAGCACAGCTCCAGCAATTGATGAGCACCTTCAGGCCCCTTTTAGACAACGCCGATTTTGCTGAGCAAATGGCGGAAACCGAAAGCTATCTCTATGACATTCAGGATGCGCTGGCAGACTTTCACCAGGACTGTGAAGCAAGCCTGGCCGCCTGGCAGGAGGCCCATGCATGAAACGCCCTGATTTCTCCCGTTTAAAGCTCTATGAAGATATGCCCGCGGCTGCTGCGGATCAGGCAGAATCCGTTAAAAACACCTATGAAGGCATTGCGCTGAAGTCTTTATACGGCCCCGAAGACGCACCGGATAACTATGCCGACTACAAGCCGGGACTGGCTCCGTACCTGCGTGGGCCTTATGCCACCATGTATACCCAGCGCCCCTGGACCGTGCGTCAGTACGCGGGATTTTCCACTGCCGAAGAAAGTAATGCCTTTTACCGGCGTAATCTGGCCGCCGGGCAAAAAGGACTGTCCGTGGCCTTCGATCTGGCGACTCACCGGGGCTATGACTCTGATCATGAGCGGGTGATTGGCGATGTGGGAAAAGCGGGGGTGGCCATTGACAGCGTCGAAGACATGAAAATTCTCTTTGCGGGTATTCCGCTGGATCAAATGTCGGTGTCCATGACCATGAACGGGGCCGTTCTGCCCATTATGGCCTTTTATATTGTGGCTGCTGAAGAGCAAAACGTGGGTAGTCATCAGCTGTCGGGCACCATCCAAAACGATATTCTCAAAGAGTATATGGTGCGCAACACGTATATTTACCCGCCCCAGCCCTCCATGCGCATCATTGGCGATATTTTTCGCTATACCGCCAGCCATATGCCTCGCTTTAACAGTATTAGCATCTCCGGTTATCATCTGCAGGAGGCGGGAGCCACCGCAGATCTTGAAATGGCCTATACCCTGGCCGATGGCCTGGAGTACGTGCGTACGGGCCGGGCGGCGGGGCTGCACATTGACGCTTTTGCGCCCCGACTGTCTTTTTTCTGGGCCCAGGGCATGAATATGTTTATGGAAGTGGCCAAAATGCGTGCCGCCCGCATGCTGTGGGCGCGTATGATGCAACCTTTTTCCCCAAAAAATCCCAAATCCATGATGTTGCGGACCCACTCCCAAACTTCAGGCTGGAGTCTGACAGAGCAAGACCCTTTTAATAACGTGGTGCGTACCAGTATTGAGGCCATGGCGGCAGTATTTGGTCACACGCAGTCGCTGCACACCAATTCTCTGGACGAAGCCATTGCCTTGCCCACGGACTTTTCGGCCCGTATCGCTCGCAATACCCAGCTGGTGCTTCAAAGCGAAACGGATATTTGCCACAGTATCGATCCCTGGGGAGGGGCTTACTATGTGGAGCACCTGACTGAAGAACTCCTGAAAAAGGCCTGGGCACATATTGAAGAAGTGGAAGAGCACGGTGGCATGACCCGTGCCATTGAAGCGGGTATTCCCAAGCAGCGTATTGAGGAAGCCGCCGCTCGCCGTCAGGCGGCCATTGATTCCGGTCAGGAAAAAATTGTGGGAGTCAATCTTTTCCGCCGGCCTGAAGAAGCCCCTTTAGAGATTCTGGAGGTGGACAATACCCGCGTACGAGAAGAACAGGTGCAACGGCTGCAGCAGCTCAGAGAAAGCCGGGATGACGCGGCGGTGAAAGAATCACTGGCGGCTCTGACTCGCGGGGCTCAGGGCAACGATAATTTATTGGAACTGGCTGTGGAGGCGGCCCGTGCCCGGGCGACCCTCGGTGAAATTTCTGAGGCTTTAGAACAGGTGTTCGGTCGTTTTCAGGCGCGCAGCCAGCTGATTACGGGCGTTTACAGCAAAACCTATGCCAGCGCCGATGAAACCACCGTCAACGACGTACTGGCCCAGACCGATGCCTTTGCCAATACCCACGGACGCCGTCCTCGCATTCTGGTGGCCAAAATGGGGCAGGATGGTCACGATCGCGGGGCCAAGGTCATTGCCACCGCTTTTGCAGATCTGGGCTTTGATGTGGACGTGGGGCCCTTGTTTCAAACCCCTGCAGAAACCGCCCGGCAGGCTGCCGATAACGACGTGCACGTGATTGGCATGAGCAGTCTGGCCGGAGGGCATAAAACGCTGCTGCCCGCGTTAGTAAAAGCTTTAAAAGAAGTGGGCCGACCGGATATTCTGGTGGTGTGTGGTGGTGTTATTCCCGCACAGGATTATGCTACGTTATATGCACAGGGTGCCACCGCCATTTTTGGGCCGGGGACGCGCATTCCCGGCGCGGCCAGCGAACTGGTGAAAAAAATTAGCAGCCATTTTGCTGATGCGCTCTGAGTTCCGTCTACGAAGAACTCTGCGATTAAGAACACTGTAAAGGTATAAACTGATGAAACCCACACTCCGGGACGATTTGCTGAAGGCCGCACGGGCCGGGCAAAAGACCCGCTACAATGCGTTTAAAAGTCTCATGGAAGGCTTTGGCTTTCGGCTGGCCAGCATGAATCGCCTGCACAATATTTTTGCCCATGACAAGGTGCCTGAGCTAATTAATATTCAAAATATTAACGGGGAAATGAAGGCCTTTCAGGTGAAACAGGTCATTAATCTGATTTACAAATACCAGCTGCGTGCAAAGGACGAAGTATGAACCACAAATACACCATGGTGATCACCCACAGCGAGATTGACAACGGTTATCTGGCAGATGTGCCAGACCTGCCCTATTGCACGGCCTTTGGCAACACTCCACGAGAAGCCTTAGACGAACTTGAACGGGCCATGGCCGCCTGGATGCATGCAGCCAAACAGGAAAAAAAGCCCGTGCCCCAACCCAAACCCGGTTTTAACCCAGGAGAAATGTAAGTGATTCAGCGCGGAAAGATTGTCGAATTTCAACTTAAAAACAAACTGACACTGGGTATTTGCCTGCAAGAAGGGCCTAAACAAATTCGCCTGCTGACAGACGCCGGGCGCGAAATCAACTTCAAAGCCCAGAAAATTTTGCATGTGTTAGACACCGGCACCGCTCAGAGCTTGTCCCGTACGGAACAATTGGATGCCCTCAAAACCTGGCAGTCGCGCTTTGACAACAGCAGTATTGAAGTGGACTTAAAAACCCTCTGGGAAGTCCTCCTTGAAGAAAAAGAACCCATGGATATTGTGACCCTGGCGGAAATGAATTTTGGCGACGTGACCGATGAAGCTGTGGGCGTTTTGCTACGCCGGGTGCTTGAGGACGGACTGTATTTTGAGCAAAAGGGAGATCTCGGATTCTTACCCCGTTCTGAAGATACCGTGGCCCAGATTCAGGCCCAGCGACAAAAAGAAGAAGAGCGCCTGCGGGAACGTCAGGACACACAGCACTGGATTCAGCAATGCCTGAAACATAATAAAGCGGAGCCACCGCCGGAGCGGGCCCAGAAAACCCTCAATATGTTACAGGATGTGGCCGTTAAGCAAGATAAGTCTAACCATTATGGCACCGTCCAGCGCATGCTTCAGGATGCCGGCCTCAAAGGCAAACCGGAAGATTTGTGCTTAGAACTCATGATCAAGTCGGGCATCTGGGACAAGGACATCAATCTTCATTTGATCGAATATGACGTGCCCCGCCATTTCTCTCAGGAATTGCTGGCTCATGTGGATAGTCTGGAATTGGCATTGGACCTTGAAAAACGCCAGGACCTGCGTCATGCTTTTAGTATTACCATTGACGATGAGGCCACCACAGACATTGACGATGCGGTCAGCTGGGAGCGCCTGGACAATGGCCACACCCGGATTCAGGTGCACATTGCCGATCCGGCAGAATACGTGATTCCCGACAGCCTGTTGGACACAGAAGCCGCCAAACGCTTTACGTCCATTTATTTATGTGAAGGCAAGATCGAAATGCTGCCCGCGCGACTGTCTCAGGAATTGTGCAGTCTGGTGCAGGGGCAGCCCCGCCAGGCCCTGACCCTGACTGTGGAAGTGACGCCTGCTGGTGAGGTGCTCAACCCTGAACTGACGGAATCGGTGATTGAAGTGAAGCAGCGTCTGAGCTATAGCGAAGTAGACGCCTATATGGAGAAATCGGAAGCCCTCTCTGAAGGATTACCCGAACCATTGAAAGAACTCCCTGCGTTATTGGAGCTGACAGAGGCCTTAAAAGCCAAACGTCTGGAGCGCGGGGCCGTGGAGTTTTTCCGTCCGGAACTGCGCATTCAGGTGACAGAGGGACAGTTGACAGAGGGAGAAAATGAAAAAGAAATTACCCTCAAGGTTGTAGAACGGGATTCTCCGGCTCAAAAACTGGTATCAGAATTGATGATTCTCGCCAATAATCAGGTGGCAGAAATCATGCGTGCTGCCCAGATTCCTCTGATTTACAAGGTGCAGCAGGCTCCTACTGAAGAAAGGCCCGACGGGACCCCTTTACTGAAGCGAGCAGAAATGAGCACCCGTGCCGATGAACACTATGGTCTGGGGTTGACCTCATATACGCAGTTTACCTCTCCCATTCGTCGCTACAACGATCTGGTTTTGCATCGCCAACTCAAGCACTGGCTCCATACGGGCGAAGCCTTTTACAATGAGGAGCAAATTCAGCACATGATTGCTTTGTCAGATCAGGCGCTCTTTAGCGCCAACTATATCCAGCGTGAAAACTTTAAATACTGGCTCTACACCTATTTTTCTCGCTTGAAAAAGCCCCGTCATGTGAAGGGTGTGCTCAAAAACGTCAAGGACGACCGGGCGTGGGTGCACTTACCTGAATACTGTAACGATGTGCCCATGGCCGCGAGCGAAGTGGCCGGACACATGCCCGATGATGAATTTGTGGTGCTACTGGATCAGATTCAGCCTCGTAAAGGACGTTTGCTGGCCCGAAAGGCGAAACTCTAGTTTTACTGCCTTACTCTAGCTCTCCCAGGGCGTCTATCGCGGGAAAAAATCCCTGTTCAGCCGCCGCTCCCAGCCAACGGCGCGCCTGGACCAGGTCTTTTTTGACACCGTCGCCTTTTTTGTAAATATTTCCCAACGTAAACTGGGCCTTCAGATCTCCGTGTTCGGCAGCCTGGGTTAACCATTTGATGGCTGTTGGCAGATCTTTGTTAACGATTTTACCGTCCAGATAGGCATACCCCAGCGCCGATTGTGCTTTCATATGACCTTGTTCAGCGGCTGCTTTGTACCACGTGAGCGCTTTTGACTCATTTTTCTTTACGCCTTCTCCCGTGGCGTAGGCACGCCCCAGAAAATATTGCGCCCCGGCTTCCTTTTGTGCGGCGGCCTTTGTGCTCCAGCTGACGGCTTTTTCCGGGCTGAATTCGCTACCCACCGCCTCTCCCAGGGCGTAAAACGTACTTAAATTGCTCTGAGCATAAGCGTCTCCGGCGGTGGCCAGTTTAATCAGGTTCTGAAAAACCGTGGGATTGCAGAACCGTTGAGCCTGTTGTGTTTCTGCGGCGCTGGGAAAGCCCCCATAAGGAATCATGGATCCGTCAGACAGAGCAAGACACAGGGTGCTCACGGCCAGAGGGTGCTTGCTCACAACGGCCTTTTCCAGTAGAGAACGCCCTTTTGCCACGTCTTTTTTGAGCCCGATGCCGTAGACCCATGCGCGGCCCAGCAGGGTTTGAAAATAGGCATCACTTTGTGCTTTCTTTTGAACCTGGCTCAACTCAGGGTTTTTGCTGAGATCGTAAGTTCTGGCCTGGATCGGGTGCGTGGGTAAAGACAGCGTGAAAGCGGTTAATAATAAAGCGTATATTTTCATGAAAATTTCCTTGATTAACTAAAATACTGTGTCCAGAAAGCGTTGGTGAGTAGGTGGTGTCGGGAAATGACCCGCAGGGTGCTGCCCGTGTGTTTTTCAATGAGCCGGTAGTTTTTGTCATCCACTTTGAGTTCTGTATGGAGCGTATTGGTGAGCAATTCATAAATAATGCGGGTGCAGGATTTAGCAGAACGAACCACCAGAATGCCGTTGAGTACCCCGCTGGATAAAATCACCTGCAGGGCAAGGGGGTGAACTTCTTTGAAGGTGTGGGCCCGCTTCTCAAACAGCAGCGTGACCCGGATCAGATGTTCAATGAGCACGGCCCCCACTTCAGGCGGTGGTTCTGGCCGGGGTTTAGGTTGTTTGAGAGTGAGATCGTCCAGATAACTATTGACGCGGTGACGCAGTTCCACGTCGAGGGTTTTGAGTTCGCCATACAAGTCAAAATCAGCCCAGTGATTCTCCACCAGTCGTGCCAGATCTGCCGGGGAAAGCTGACGCAGGCGAGCCCGTAAAATTTGTTCCACCAGTCCCTGTTTGTCCAGATTTTCCTCAAGGGAAAGGTTCAGTTCGTTGAACTGTTCCTGAAGTTTGGCTTCGCTGCGGGCCATGAGGGTTTCGCTATTGAGCCCCAACTTTTTATCGTAGAGTCTGGGGACATAGACAATCACGGGCTTGCCCTGACCTAAGGCCACCGAGGCTTCAGAATCTTTGCCAAAGGTGTCCGTCTTCTGAGCCATATACACCGTGAGTCTTGCTCGTTTCAACATCAGGGCTTCCACCAGTCCCTTGGCCACGCGATCGGCGACCCAGGAGAGGGTTGGGTTGAAATAACGCAGATGCAAGGGGGCGATCCGGGTATCCGCAAAGAGGGTTTCCACAAAGGCATTCACTGAAATAAAGTCGGCCCGCTCTCGCATAGAGGTGGCAATATACACGTCCATTTCACTTTCGGTAAGATAAGCGCTGAGGTTTTGCATGCCCCGTTCCTGGGTTTCTTCAATGCGGGCCAGATCTTCGTTTTCCGGGGCCAGTCGTTTGGCTTCACGGCGCACGTTATCGGGATCTACCTGGCTAAAAAGGGTGTCTTCAATTTCAAGAGGAGATTCAAACTTGCGCAAAAGCGTTTGAATGCGGTGCAGCTTTT
>CAYFGW010000152.1:0-11988 GCA_964342365.1 uncultured Candidatus Sericytochromatia bacterium
GCTGCCGCCTTTGCCAAACAGGTGGAGGATCATCCGGACTGTGAGCTGCTATGTGAGCCCGAAGCCCCCGTGGTGTGCTTCCAGTATCATCCACCGGGTGTGGACATGACCCTGGAGCAGCGCAATGCCCTGAATCAGCAGATTCGTGAACAGATTTTTGCCGGAGGTGAGATTTTAATTAACTATGCCCACATTAGCGATATGACCGTGCTGCGATGCGTGGTGGCTCATCCCGGATTCAACGGTGAGCACGCCAGCAAAATCTTGAAAGCCGTGGAAGCCACCGCCAAAGAGATTCTAAGTCGTTAGCTGCCAGTCGTCTTCTAAAGTTTCAGAATTCAAAAAACACCGCCGGTAATTTTGGTTTACCGGCGGTGCTTTGTGGTCTTTGTGTGCGATTTTATGTACGCGTTGAATCAGTTATGACTTGCTTTTTATGGCGTGCTTTCGGCTTCTTTTTTTTCTTCCGCTTTACGGGAGCGTTCGCTCAGGGTTTCTTTGAGATAGTACACCAGTAAGACACCCGCACCGATCATAATCACCACATCGGCAATATTAAAGATATTGGTGCGCCAGGGAGGAGCAAAGCCCATGTTCATAAAATCCACCACGTAGCCGTACATGGCGCGATCAATGAAATTACCAATGCCACCCGCCAGAATACAAGAAAGAGCCACCGTCATCCACATGGATTCTTTTTGTTTCACGATGTAAAAGGCCAGCGCCAGCAGAAAAAAGCCCACCAAATAGGTTAATAAAATGGTGCGCATGGGCTCTCCCAGACGATCGCCCAGCCCCCCCCAAGCTCCCAGATTGATGGCATAGTCCAGTACAAAGAAGTCGTTCCAGTAGGTGGTATAAATGCCCTGGTTATTGGCCAGAGCCGTGGCCTTTTCGATGCCCGTTAACGGCTTGCCTGCGGCGTCCACCAGTAGCGCCCCCATGGCCTGAGCCTTGTCGATGGCCCAGTCTGTGGCCCAGAACTTACTCCACTGATCCAACACCACAGAAGGAATCGTGATCAGAAGCATCACAAGAATTCGGTTTTTCATCAGACGCCGTGTTCCTTACACAGTTTCACCAACTCCGCAAAAGAGTCAGGCTTGAGACTGGCACCACCCACGAGAGCTCCGTCCAGATCGGACTGCTGAATCTGAGCCGCAATGGTGGCGGGCTTAACGCTGCCCCCATAGAGCAAACGCACTTTACTGGCCACGTTAGCACCGTACAGATCGTCCAGTTTTTTACGAATCAACTTTAAAATGCGATTGGCCTCCTGTTCATCACAGGTTTTGCCCGTACCAATGGCCCAGATAGGTTCATAAGCAATCAGAACCCGTTCAGAATACGTGCCGGAGGACATATTCACTCCCGCCAGACCCAGTTCCACCTGATTCAGCAATTTGGCTTCAAAATTTCCGCCCTCGCGCTCTTGCAAGGATTCGCCAATGCAAAGAATAGGATTAAGGCCCGCTTCTAAGGTGGCTTTGAGCTTAAGATTAATCAGCACGTCGTTTTCTTTGAAATACTCACGTCGCTCAGAGTGTCCCAGCACCACATATTGACATCCCGCAGCGCGCAGCATATCTGTGGATAATTCCCCGGTATATGCCCCCGAAGGCTCATGATAAACGTTCTGAGCCCCCACGGCTACCGCACTGTTTTTCAGGGATTCAGACAGTGAGGTCAGGGCTGTGGCCGGAGCACAGAGGACCATTTCCACCTGAGATTCTGTGTGCACGTGATCTGGCAGGGCTGCCGCAAACTGCGCGGCTTCTAAATGGGTCTTGTTCATTTTCCAGTTACCGGCAATAACGGGTTTACGTTGAGACATAAAAAGACTCCTTGAAGGATTTAGACTCTAGTATAGGCCAAAATCAGGAGTCTGTGCGGAAAACGGCTCAGCGAAAGTGATCCCGCATACGGAGACAACGTGATCCAGCAACTCGCACCCTTCAGGGGAATAAGCTACACTACAGTTAAGTCCAAAAAAGGAGTCTCCCATGACACGATTTCTGATCTTATCTCTGTGCTTTGTTTCTTTAACCGCCACCGTTATCGGGTGCAGTGCCCCCGCAGAAACACCAGCAGCAGTGACCTCTCCCACTCCGGATAACTCAAACACGGATAATGCAAGTGCAGACACGAACGCCAACGATGGTGAACTGACCGTACAATTTGCCGAGGCCCGACAAATTATTGAGCAACGTTGTACGGCCTGTCACGCCAGCGATCCCGAAATCAAAAGTTTTGGCAGCCCTGCGGGCGGAATTCTATTTGAAACCCCTGAGCAAATGAAGGATAAAGCCAATCGCATTCGCGCCAGAGCGGTGGATAGCAAAAGCATGCCCATCGCAAATCGCACCAATATGACCGATGAAGAAAGAGAAATTCTGGGTCGCTGGATTGCTCAGGGCGCGAATATTAACTAAATTACTGAAAAACTGCGCGTTCTGCTCTGAAGCGATTGCGCAGTCCTTTCCAGGCATCGGGAGAACTCTTGAACATGGACGTTACCCGACTTAACTTCCGCTCAGCAATGGCCACCCCGATTTCGTTGGCGGTCATTTTGCTCCCTTTGCGGGCCTGAAGCTGACGAACATGGTCCGCCACACCATCAATGAGTGTGCCAATATGGTTGGCGGTGCCCAAAACCATATCAAACAGTTCGGGATCTTTTCTGGCCTGTTCACTCACTCCGGCACGATCAAAAAACGCGTTCGCCTTGGCGAGTTTATCTTCCATCAGAAACCGCTGTTGCGCCAAACCGAAGGCTTTATTTTGCGTGGTGGCCAGCTTTTTCCAGGCCCGATCGAAAGCTGCAGATGCAATTCCGTCTTTCTTAGCCACCGCCAGTAAATGAGGACCGTAGGCATTATTGGAAGAGCGCAAAAAACGCATCAGAGTACTATTGTCGACATGTTTTCCTTTTGAGCCATTCGGATGCACAAAACTCTCAAACTGATACGTTCCGTAGGTTTTACCCCCGAGGTCTCCCTTTTTAGTGGGATTCGTTATGGCCCCTACTGCATAAGGATCATTACGGGTTCGGTAACTACCGGACTCATGATAAGCCATCATGGAATAGTTCGGAATAAATTTGGTGTCATCGTGATGTTTTGATGGCTTGTACAACTTACTCGCCGGAGTAGTTGTGGCATCCGATGCCAATGAGTCAGCAGATTCTAACAGAGATACATGGGTAAGCGCATGACCAGAATTGGTGCCAGTTATACGTTGGTATAGGTCCGTTACAGAACCCGACAAACCGTTGAGCTGACCCGCGGGCCGGGAAGGGGTTATCTGGCCTTGCTTTTTGAGCAATTCCGCAGGATTTTTGAGTAAGGGTTGATTCGGAACGCCGTTCAAAAAATTGTGAGGGCCTGTAATCATACGATACTCTCCGTGTTTAAAGCTATTTTTATTATAGCGTCCGGCCCGTAAAAACTGACTTTGAATAAGTGGGGAGGATGAGCAGACTAATCCATCACAAACATGCGTTCTACCTGGGCTACTTCTCCCTCGTGAATTTGTAAGCGCACACAGTCACCACGACCAAAGGGATCACACTGTTGATAAGTGTAGGCTTCCACCGGCTGAAGGCGGGGAAGGCTGGCTTTCGCCTCTTCAAGGGAGTCACCCACTTCTACTCCGGCGTGATCCTCGTAGTCTTCGTGATGGGTTTTGAAGTAAACCAGGCGTTCCTGCTCACCCAGAGAAGATTTCACAAAAACCAGGGTGCTTTTTTCATAGGTTAATTCTGTTAGCACCTCTGTAACATTACCCACCTGATTTTCTTGCTGGCGCAAATGCTGGGGTTTACCCAGCATATCCATTGCTTTTGCACTGGACGCACGCTCCTGCACCAGTTGTTTGAGCGCCTGACGTACACCAGGACGCTCTGGCGATGCAGTACTTTGGGTAGAGTTCTGAGCAATAGCTTGCTGGTTAAAGACATTGGCCTGAGACGTTGCTGTTAGAGCGACAGCAGTGATCAAAGTGGAAAACATGAGTTTGTGGAAGTTATTCATAGAAGCTATTGCCTTTCGTTAATGACTTTATCTTAGGATTTTTGCCATAAAAAAGGCTTAGGTGCGCCGTAAAGAGACTGTTAAAAAGAGACTTAAGTAAAAACGCCCGCCACAGAAGCCTCGCAGGCAAAGCACTTGCCCTGGCCCTCATCATTGACGACGACCCGATTGCTTTTGACGCTGTGCCAGTCGCGTGTCATCAGGGCCTGTTGACAACGAGGACAGTAGGTGGTTTGCCCTTCTTCATCATGCACATTGCCTACATACACATAGTTCAGTCCTTCGCGCTGAGCGATCCGTCTGGCGCGCCGCAGCGTTTCGTGGGGGGTTCGGGGCGTATCCTGCATTTTAAAATCCGGATGAAAAGCCGTAAAATGCAGCGGCACGTTTGGCCCCAGGTGTTCTGCGACCCAGGCGCAAAGTCGTTGGGTTTCTTGCCAGTCATCGTTTTCGTGAGGAATGATAAGATTGGTGATTTCAAACCAGATATGGGTATTCTGTCGCAGCCACTTTAGCGTATCTAACACCGGTTCTAAATGGGAAAAAGTGAGCTTCTGGTAAAAGGTTTCGCTGAAGGCTTTAAGATCCACGTTCACGGCATCAATGTGTTCGTAAACGGCTTCGCGAGCCTCCGGGGTAATATAGCCAGCGGTGACCAGCACGTTTTTCACTCCCTGCCGATGGGCTTCCCGGCTTACTTCAATCACGTATTCTCCAAAAATAGTGGGATCGTTATAGGTCATGGCAATGCTTGGGCATTGATGCTTTTTGGCAAGCGCCACCACCTGTTCAGGACTGGCATCCACGCTGTTTTTTTCCACCAGACGCGCTTTTGACATGTGCCAGTTCTGACAAAAGCGGCAACCCAAATTACACCCGGCCGTGCCAAAGCTCATGATGGGCGTGCCCGGCAAAAAGTGACTCAGCGGTTTTTTTTCAATGGGGTCAATGGCAAACCCGGTGGTTTTACCGTAGGCCGTGGCGTATAGCTCCCCCCCGATGTTCTGACGAATATAGCAGAATCCCGCCTGCCCCTCGGCCATTTTACAAAAGCGGGGACAAAGAGTACACAGCACCCGTCCGTCTTCCTGAGTTTCCCACCAGCGGGCTTTTACCGCGTTGGGTGGGACAGTATTAGAATGGGTTCGGGCATCACACATAAAAATTCCCCTTTTTGCAATCCTGGCATTTGTTACAATAAGCTACATGTCTAACGTTACTATAAATCTATTGACCCATGCGCGCGAAGATATAGAAAAGGCGTTGCATCATTACCTTGTTCCCGCCACGCCCACATCTCTCTGGGAAGCCATGAGCTATAGCGTCTTTAACGGAGGCAAACGCATGCGGCCTCTGCTCTGCCTGGCCGCATGCCAGAGTGTAAACGAAAACTGGGAAGCGGCTTTACCTGCGGCCTGTGCCGTGGAATTTATCCACGCCTATTCTCTGATTCACGATGATTTGCCCGCCCTGGACAATGATGACTGGCGACGGGGAAAGCCCGCCAACCACAAACAGTTTGGTGAGGCCATGGCGATTCTGGCGGGAGACGGCTTACAAAGTCTGGCTTTTGAAACCCTCGGACATACCCGTATTTCCGCAGCCCAGCATGTGGTTCTTTATCAGGAACTCAGCCATGCCACCGGCCCCCGGGGCATGTGCGGCGGGCAGGTGCTCGACATGGCCCATGTGCAGCGCAAAGAATCCCAAATTTTGCAGGTATACGCCATGAAGACGGGTGCCATTATTCGCGCAGCGATACGCATGGGCGCAATTGTGGGTGGAGCCAATGATGCCCAATTAAAAGCGCTCACCTGCTTTGCAGAAAATCTGGGACAGGCCTTTCAAATTGTGGACGACGTGCTGGATTTAACCGAAAGTTTTGATACCCTGGGGAAAACCCCCGGTAAAGATGCTGCCCAGAACAAATCCACCTACCCGGCCCGTGTAGGTGTAGAGGCGTCCGAACAGCGCGTCAACACCCTTTATACCGACGCGCTCCACCATTTAGAGGTCACGCCCCTCTCGTGCAAATTACTGCTCAGGCACCTGGCGGAGCAGCTGGTGGTGCGTAAAACCTGATGGGAAGCCCTGTTTTTGAGGAATTGCACCAGTATATTGTGGATCAGAGCTGGGAGGCACATTTTACAGAAACAGAACAGCTGGAGCTCCAACAACTCTGTGCCCAGACCACTTTTGATTTTGAAGCTCAATTCGCCTACTGGTCGCGCCTGCTGGCCCACTGGGACATGCGAAATTTGGAACCCCACCGGTCTGTACATAGCGAAATTCTGGCCCTGCTGAATATTTTTTTTCGTGCCTTGCAAACCCATTATCACCTGCCTCGCGAACAACTCTTACCCCTGCGCTGGAAACTGGCGGAAACTCAGGTGGATCTCCAACAAAAGTCTCTGCTATTCTGGCGTTTTGAACACGATCAGGCTCAGGAACGCCTGAAGCAAATCGCTCGCGAAAACGATCGCGCCCAGGCAGAGTTTTACACCCTGACGGAGTTGGCGGATTTTCTGGCGGGACACATTGATAATAAACCTCAGCTCATTGCCTCTGCTACAGATGCCCTGCAGGGCGTCATGAACGCCGAGAAAGTGTGTCTCTATTTTGACACAGAAGAAACCCCTGACAGTGCCTTCTGGAAAAACTGCTGGGCCTTGCCCCCTCATCAGACCCGCACCTTTTACAGCTATGCACCGGATACAGACATTATGTCAATAGCTCCCGAAGCAGAGGTTATGCTTTGCCAGACCCTGCGCATTGCCACCCGGGAAAAAATTCTACTCACCGCATTTTCTAGCTATGCCCATATGTTCAACGGCTTTCAAACCTGGTTTACCCTTGCGGGGGTACATCTGGCCAGTGCCCTCAAAAACGCTGCCCTGAATAACCAACTCAACCATATGGCCATTCGTGACGGCCTGCTCAACATTTACAATCGCCGGTATCTGGAAAAGCGATTGGACGAAGCCTTTCGCCTTTCCAAGCGCTATGAGCGCCCTCTGTCTTTGCTGATGTTAGACATTGATCATTTTAAGCGGGTAAACGATACATATGGCCACCTCGTGGGGGACGAAGTCCTCAAGGCAGTGGCCCAAACTCTGCTCAAGCGCCTCAGAAGCACGGATATTCTGGGGCGTTACGGCGGCGAAGAATTTATGATCATTCTTCAGGAAACCCATCTGGCGGGGGCTGAAGAAGTGGCCTCCAATTTGCTCCAGAAAATTGCGGGGATTCCCCTGGATCATCACGCAGAGGGCCTGCGGATTACCGCCAGTATCGGTATTTCCAGTTACCCGGCGCAGGCAGCCACCGCCGAAGGACTCGTTTCCACCGCCGATCAGCATCTGTACCTGTCAAAGCACCGGGGAAGAAATTGCTACACAGCCCGTCCGGGCACAGAGTGACGTGCTACAATGAGCCCCATGAATATTTGCTTTGACGTTCCACAGAACCCGTTTCCCACCGCCGTTGCGCTGGGTACCTTTGACGGTGTTCATCTGGGTCATGCTCAGGTGCTTCAAAGCATGGACACCGCCGCTACCCAGGCCGGTTTACAGCGCTGGGTGTACACCTTTAAAAATCACCCGAAAGAAGTGGTTTCTCCCCAGAAAATTCCCGCCCTGCTCACGTCGTGGCAAGAAAAAGTGACTCTGCTTCAGGATTTCATGCCTTTAGAAGGCATTGTGCTGCAAAGCTTTGACACCGCCTTTTCGCAACAGTCTCCTGAGGATTTTGTACGCGACGTTCTGTGCCGACAGCTCCACGTCAAACACGTTTCCGTGGGCTATAACTTTCGCTTTGGGCATCAGGCCCGGGGCAATGGAGAACTCCTGAAAACCATGGGAAAAAAAGAAGGGTTCTCAGTAGATATTGTGCCCGCTTATGAATCTCATGAGCAGGTGGTGAGCAGCAGCCGTATTCGTACGCTGCTTCAGTCGGGAAAACTGGCAGAAGCCTTGCCTTTGCTGAGAGGCAGTTATCTGGTGCAGGGCAAAGTTATTCACGGTCAGGGCATTGCGGCCAAGTTTTTAGGGGTTCCTACCGCTAACCTGGAACTCAATCAGGAGCGTAAACTGCTGCCCCCCAAAGGCGTTTACGCCTGTCAGGTGCGCATCAACGGCAGTGATCAGCGCTATCCGGGTATTCTTAATCTGGGACTGCGCCCCACCTTTTCTGGAGAAGGCCTGAGCCTTGAGGTATACCTGCTGGATTTTGAAGGCGATTTGTACGGTCAGACGCTACAGGTTTACTTTCAGGACTTTATTCGCGCCGAAGAAAAGTTCGACGGGCCTGAAGCCCTGAAAACACAAATCCATAAAGATATTGCCCGGGCCCGTCAGCTGCTCCAGCACGTGCGGTAATGGGCCGCTTTCATTTGCCTCTGTTTCGCCTGGCCCATGTAGGCATTGATACCGCCCTTTGTGTTACCGTCTATGTGTCCGTATTTTTACTGCGTTTTGAAGGGCATATTCCCCCCACCGAAATGCAGGGTTTCTGGACGGGTCTGCCCCTGATCACAGGCGCTCGCCTGATTTCTAATTACGTCCTGGGCGTGTACTCCCATTTGTGGAAATATACCGGGGTGCACGAATTGTTTAGTATGATTCGGGCGGTCATTTTAGGTTCCGTGCTTTTTGTGGTGGGCACGTTTTTGCTGGGTATTTCTGGCTTTCCGCGCTCTATTTTTGTTTTTGAAGCCGCCTTTTTTTTGCTGGCGGCCAGCGGCGTGCGCTACAGCCGCCGTTTTTCCAATGAAGTCAGTCTGGCCAGTCGCAACGCGGCCATTCGTCGTACGCTCATTGTAGGAGCCGGTGATGCAGGAGCCATGGTGGCCGGGGAAATGCTGCGCCATAAAGAGAACGGCTATATTCCCGTGGGCTTCATTGACGATAATCCCCAAAAGTGGCGGGCCCGTATTCACGGGCTGCGGGTCTTTGGCGGAAAAGATCGCCTGAAAGACACCGTCAGCAGTCGCGAAATTGAAGCCATTGTTCTGGCCATGCCCTCGGCTCCGCGTCACGTGATTCGAGAATATGTCAAACTCTGCCAACCCATCGGCATTCCCCTGCAAATTGTACCCGCCACCCACCAGATATTATCGGGCGAGGTACATATTGAACAATTGCGGAAAATTCGCATTGAAGATTTGCTGGGCAGAGATCCTATTAAAATGGATGATCGGGAAGTGAACAACGCCATCCGGGGCCAGCGCGTACTGGTGACGGGTGCGGGAGGCTCTATTGGCAGTGAGCTCTGCCGCCAAATATTAAGCTATGATCCTGAAGCCCTTTATTTGCTGGGGCACGGAGAAAACAGCATTTACAAGATTCGTCAGGAGCTGGCCGACGCACGGGTCAAGGCCATTGTGGCCGACATCCGTGATAGCTATCAGCTGAAGCGGGTTTTTGACACCTACGCTCCCCATCAGGTGTTTCATGCGGCGGCCCATAAGCACGTGCCCCTCATGGAGAACAATATTACCGAAGCCTTTCTCAATAACGTGTTGGGGTCTTATTGTGTTTTAAACACCGCCCTTGAGGCAGGAGCGCAGGCGGTCCTGATTTCTACGGACAAAGCCGCCGAGCCCACGAGTATCATGGGGCTTTCTAAGTATTTTGCGGAACTGGTCTGTGCCAAACTGGACAGGGCCTATCCCAAAAGTACGGTATCCGTGGTGCGCTTTGGCAACGTGATTGGCAGTCGCGGCAGTGTCATTCCCCTGTTTGAAAAGCAAATTGCCCGCGGAGGCCCCATAACGGTCACTCACAAAGACATGACGCGCTACTTTATGACCATTCCCGAAGCCGTACAACTGGTCCTGCAGGCTTCTGTGCTCAGACCCTCCGGTAGAACCTACGTGTTGGACATGGGCGAGCCCATTCGTATTTTGGATCTGGCCAAAAATATGTGCCACCTGTCAGGGCAACAGGACATTGAAATTCGATTTACCGGCATGCGCCCGGGAGAAAAAATTCACGAAACGCTGGTGTGGTCTGATGAAACCCTCCAGTCCACCGAATGCCCGCAGGTGCGAGCCGCCACCATTCACCCGGCACGGGCCATCAGTCACGAAAAAATGCTGGATACACTCCTTGAAGTGCTCCAGCATCGTCCAGCAGATTTTATGCAGGTCCTCAAAAAAGAGATTTTGCCTCTTTTTCAAGGGTTTGAGGGATTCAAAGCTTAGAGAGAACAACCCTGCTGTACAGCAAGCTGAAGCTGCGTTGCAAAACCGGGATTGCCAGCCGCAATGGCATTCCACTGGGCATCAGGAATCAAACGGACAGAGGTCTTTACATTTTCAAGCCCCACTTTTTGCTCGGCACTGAGTTCAGATCTGGCAATAGCACAGTCCAGTAACTGAAGATACTGGGCTTTGGTCACAGAACTCACGGTCAAATCGCCACTCACAGTGCCACTGGCATTGCTACCGTCTCCATTACCGTCCCCTGCACCAGGGGTATTGGGTGCATCGCCGGGAGCACAGGCAGCAAGACTAAAAAAGAGAGAAAAAGCTAAAATTTTTTTTAACATGGGTGATATCCTCATTGGGTTTATTTTCTTCATCTACAGTGTCCCTTTTAAAAAAAACACTGTCAAGTCAAAAATTTCTGTGCTTTTTTCAGTTTTTCACGCTATAATAAATTATTATCCGCGACATAATATGAATTTAGAGAAAGAAATATATGAAAAAGATATCCCTTGGCCTTCTCGGCACCCTGTTACTTACCACCGCCTGTCAGCAACCCGGTTTTGCTCCCCGCGGCGCATTTAACCCTAACGTTCCCCGCCTCAGAGCTCAGACGGCCAGCACCACCGCACTGCCTTCGGTAGAAAATCGTGTAATTATTGCTTATCAGGGACAACTCAGCCCGGCCAAAATTCAGGAAATTGAACAAAAAAACGGCCTGAAATTTCACAAAAACATTCCTCAAATTAAAGTCGCGGTCTTCAGCGGACAAAGCCGCAACCCCGTACAGAGCTTAAGCCAGGATCCCGCCATTGTGGTAGCCAGCGGCGACAGTCGCCCTCGCCCCATTGAAGGCAATCCGCAGCTGGTACAGCCCCCCATTTCTCGGGGCAGCGAAGATCCCCTGAAAGGTGATCAGTGGAGCCTGAAAGCGGTAGATGCGGAAAAAGCCTGGGGCATTAGCAAAGGCAAAAACAACGTCATTGTAGGTATTGTAGACACCGGCGTGGATCTTCAGCACGAAGACTTAGCCCCCAATCTGCTGAAAGGTTACAACGCTGTTAAACCCGGCCAACCCCCTCAGGACAGTGGCTACCATGGTACCCACGTGGCAGGCATCGTGGGCGCCGTCTCCGATAACGGTAAGGGCGTTACCGGCATCGCTCCTCAAGTTAAATTGCTTCCCGTACAGGTACTGGCTCGCGGTGCTGGTGTAGCAGAAGTCACCGACGGCATTGTATGGGCCGTGGACAACGGTTCTAAAGTTATTAACCTTAGCCTGGGCTGGGATTACCCCTCTCCTGCGGTAGAAGAAGCTTTCAAAAGAGCCGTCAAGTATGCTCTCGACAAAAACGTGGTTATTTGCGCCGCCATGTCTAACTCCAGCCGCTTTAACCCCAAAAGCGTTCCCGATAATCTGGCCAATAAGCCCGGATTTGAAGGCGTGATTGGCGTTGGCAACGTAGACATTAACGACCGCCGCCAGGGCGCTTACGGCGACTGGAAGTCTGTTTCTTCTCCCGGCACCAAAATTCTCTCCACCATGCCCGGCAATAAGTACGGCAATCTCACCGGCACCTCCATGGCCACCCCGATGGTTGCAGGTATTTCCGCGCTGATTATTTCTCAGAACCCCGGCATCAAAAACACCGAAGTCAAAAGACGCATTATGGCGACGGCCTTTGACCTGGGTGACAAGGGCATGGATGACAAGTTTGGCGCAGGTCGTATTAACGCCTTTCAGGTGTTAAG
>CAYFGW010000153.1:0-11987 GCA_964342365.1 uncultured Candidatus Sericytochromatia bacterium
TTACGTCAACGTTCCCGCCTTTAGCACCCTGTCTCTGAAGATTGAAACGCCGGAGGTGGAGGTGCGACAGCCTTTTCACGTGGCAGACGAAGTGCACGTGGGGAATCTCTGGAGTGGTGAGGGAATTGGCAATGACAAGGTTCGCGTGCGCCTGTTAAACGGCCAGCTCATTTTTGAGCGCAAACGGGAACAGGTGTGGGTACACCAGCTCAGCGGCCACTTCTTTTTACACGAAGGCGATGCCGGTGACGAATACAACTTTTCACCGCCGGTCCACCCTGAAACCCCTGAAGTAGAAGCCCTGTATTTTGACAAAGCCACTATTTACCACGGCCCGGCCACCCAGGAGCTGGTGCTGCGCATGCAGAGTTCTATCCCTTCGGGGCTCAGTGCCGATCGCTCTCAACGCAGTGCGGACACCGTACCCCTTGTGATAGAAACCCGCGTCAGTCTGAACGAAGACAGTGACACCTTTGATTTTCATACCACAGTGCAAAATAGCGCCAAAGACTACCGTTTAAGCCTGTGCTGGCAGCCGGCTCTGCCCCCGCTGCGGGTGCGCAGCTCCAGCTTGCTGGGGGCCGTTCACAGACCGGTCAATCCCAGCTCGGCCCCCTGGGACATCGAAAAAGGCAAGGAACGCCCTGTGGACACCTTTCCTTTCCAGGAATGGATCCACGTGAAACAACCGGATCAAAACGGCTGGTGTTTTCAAAGCAGCGGACTGTACGAAGCCAGCCTTTTGCCCTGGGACGAAGAACCCGCCTTGCGCGTTACGCTTCTGCGCAGTGTGGGCTGGCTGTCCCGCGACGACTTGCGTACCCGCGGTGGCGGTGCAGGTCCCCGCATGGCCACGCCGGAAGCCCAGTGCATAGGCACCCACACCTACCGTTACCAGCTGCATTTAACGGGGGCTGACGAAAGCGAAACTCTGGCAGCTGTGGAACGCCAGCGCTATCCCCTTCAAACCTTTCAGGGTCAGCAGGTGTCAGAGAAATCCTTGTTTACAGGACGGGCCGGCACCCTGCACATGTCCACCCTGAAGGTGGCGGAATCCACCCAGTATGATCATAGCGAAACGGATCTTGTGCTGCGGGTGGTCAATGAAAGCAGCTATAGCCAGCCCCTTGAGCTGAATCCCGCTTTTGATATGAAAGCCCTGTGGCTCAGCGATCCGCTGGAGCGCAAAAAGCAGCCTCTGGAAAGCCTGCATCACACGCTGGCTCCGGGAGAAATTCGCACTTATTTGATGACCGGAGTGAGCCTATGAACGAGTCGCAAAGTCAGTCAAAAAGTCAGTCTCGCCGCATTACGGGAAAACGATTGCCCGCTAAATCCGCCCCCGCAGGCAAGGTGGACACCTATAAAAACGCCCACATTGAAACCGCTACTCCCGAGCGCCTGCTGGTGATGCTTTACGACGGCGCGATCAAATACCTGAACCTGGCCCTCAAAGCCGTTCACAGCAAAGATATTGAGGGCGTGCATCGCAATTTGCTCAAGGCTCAGGCCATTATTTTGGAACTCATGTCGGTGCTGGATATGGACGTGGGCGGCGAGATGGCCACACAACTGTACGAGCTGTACGACTATATGTATCGTCAGCTCATTGAAGCCAATACCCGGCAGGAAGCCAAAAATATTCAGGAAGTCATTGATTTACTCACGCCCATGCGCAGTGCCTGGAATGAAGCGGCAGAAACGGTAGCTCAGCTCCGCGCCGAGGGCAAATTTGAAAAAGCGCACCCGGCGGGCCTCCGTCAGCGGGATTTCTCAGGCTAATGTCACCCGAAGAACTGCTAAAGGCTCTGCTTATGGAAAGCGAGCGTTTGCTTACCCATTTGAATCACGCTAATCTTGGCGACGCAGCCAACGCTGCTCCCAACAGCGATACGCAGGGTGAAAACCCTGATGAAAAACCAGTAGAAAACCACTTAAGCAATCACTTGAAAAAAAGAGAAGCCTTGCTAACACAGCTTGCCGAACTCAGCCCGGAAACACGCACAAAGTTACGTCACCACCACGGGGAACTGATCGAGCGTGTTGAAGCCCTTGGAGAGCAATGCATGGCTGCCGTACGGGAAGCCTCACACCGTTTGATGCAGTCCCAGCAGTCCATGCAACAGGGGCGTCAGGCCCTCAACGCTTACCAGCCCACCGAAACCCACGGAGCCCGTTTTATTGAAAACGAAGCCTGAAGGCTCAAAAGAGATCGCTGCGATAACCCACCAGTCCCCGCTGGCTGTGCTGACAAAAGTCCAACAAATGGGCCAACTCACGACTCGGCGCTTGTTCAAGCAAATCCTGTATTTGAGCAAGCGCTTCACTCAGGGTCAAATCCTGACGGTAAAGCAGTTGAAAGGCCTGTTTGAGCGGCTGTCGCTGAACCCGCTTAAACCCCGCACGACGCAGTCCCACCTGATTCAGGCCATAAATTTTAGGAGGCGCTCCCGACACCAGCATATACGGGGGCACATCGTTACACACCCGCGACATGGCGCCCACCATGGTGTGTTCGCCCACCTGCACAAATTGATGAATACCGGTCATGGCTCCCACAATCACGTGAGACTCTAAGGTCACGTGACCGCCGAGAGTTGCACCGTTGGCCAGCACATTATGATTCCCCAGCTGGCAGTCATGGGCCACGTGAGCATAGGCCATTAATAAGTTATCGTCTCCCAGACGGGTGGTATTTCCGGCGTCGGTGGCCCGGTTTACGGTGGCAAATTCACGAATTTTATTGCGGGCCCCGATATGCAGATAGCTCACCGTACCGGGTTCATGTTTGAGGTCCTGCGAAGGCCCGCCCACCACCGCGTGAGGGTGAACGTGAGTGTGTTCGCCAAGGGTGGTGTAATCCCCGATCACCGCGTGGGCATCCACCCGCACGCCGTCTTTTAAATGACAGTGACTACCCACCACCGCGTAGGGACCGATTCGCACCGTGGGAGCCAGAGTCACCTGATCTCCAATTTCAGCGCTGGGGTGAATCTGTGCCACAGAGTTTGCCACAGAGTTCATTCGCCCTCGGCCACGGGCATCAGACAAAACAACAGTTCCCCTTCAGACACCACGGGGCCATCAAGAGCGTTTAAACAGGCGCTGGTGGTAATTTTGCCCATTTTCCCCCGCTGTTTTTGCAGGGTGGCACTTAAAAATAGCTGGTGTCCCGGCTGCACCTGATGGCGAAAACGCACCTTGTCAATACCCGTCAACAGCGGAATTTCCGTACCGGGCGAAGTGCCGTGCAATAAAAGCACACCACCCAACTGGGCCATGGCCTCCACAATCAGCACCCCCGGCATGACCGGATGGGCGGGAAAATGCCCCTGGAAGAAGGGCTCAGAAATAGTCACATTTTTCAGGGCCGTGGCCCGTTCGGGAGGGTCGAGCGTTAAAACCTGATCCAGCAGCAAAAACGGATAGCGATGCGGTAACACTTGCTGTATTTGCTGAATGTCCAGCGCGATATCTTTCATAAGGACTGACCCCCGGCTCATCTCACATATTTTTCAAGCTGTTGCACCAGTTTAACATGGGCCGTATGCCCGCCTCGCCACACCTGAATATGCGCCTGAACCTCAGCACCAAGAAGAGCTAAGTCCCCCAGTAAATCCAGAATTTTATGACGTACCGGCTCGTCTTCAAAGCGCAGCACGTTCAGGGGCTGCCCCGCATCGTCGAAGACCACTGCGTTATCCAGACTGCCTCCCTGCGCCTGCCCTGCGGCGCGCAGATGGGTAATATCTCGTTCAAATACAAAGGTGCGCGCTGGAGCAATCTGTTCCTCAAAAACGGAGTGTCCCGCATAATGGCGTGAAAAACGCAGCACGTTATTGCCAGAGGCGTCTTTGTCAGGGGAGTCTTTGTCAGAGAGAGGATATTCCAGCACATAGTCAATGCACAGCGTCTCAGCAGGCCGCACGCGAATCTCACAGTCCCCCACGTTCAAAGAAAAAGCTTCAGGAACACGACATATTTTGCGCCGGGAACCCAGGGATCGAGGGTGCTGCTGTTGCAATGCTTGCACCACGGGCAGGGCACTCCCGTCTAAAATAGGGAACTCTGGTCCCCACAGTTCCAGATCAACGGCAGTGTAGCCCAGCGCATATAGCGCGGCCAGAACGTGTTCTACGGTCATGGCTCCGGCCACTTCCGTACAGCGTCGGGTCTGGGTCACCTCAGAAACACAAAGGGAGACCGGAGATTGTCCCACGCGGTGTAACACCCGCCCGGACGTGGCGCGAGGCCTTAGTGTCAGCGTCGCCTGCTGCCCTGAATGAAGACCCACGCCGGTCAGGGTCAAAGGACGCTGAAGGGTTTGATCATAAACGGAAGAAACCGAAGTATCAATCATAGAGGAATCAGTCACGGAGAGCCAGCCTGAGGGTTTTGAACTGCTGAAGCTGCACCATTCCCGGTTTGGCTCCTTTGATAGCTTTGACATGTTTGACCTGTGTATAGCTCACGGAGACGGGCTCTCCCCGCTCATAATGCTTTTGCAGAGGAGAATACACAATGGCCCAGTGCGCCGCTTCCCGTAGCGCTTCGGGCGAAGGCGATTGCGCTCTGAGAATCACGTGACTGCCCGGACTGTCCTGCACATGCAACCAGTAGTCTTTGCCTCTGGCGTATTTAAACGTCAGCGCGTGATTGCCCTTTGCAGAACGGCCAATCCAGATCTGCTGACTTTCTCCCCGCACACGATAGGGCAGTTTTTGCACAGGCGATGACTTTGACGAAGGCCCCGTTTGTTCAAATACGGTTTGTGCCCGTTCAAAAGCTTCCAAATCAGAACCTTTCAGAGGCTTATGTTCTGCCAGTTGTGCGTCCCAACGCACCAGCGTATCGAGAGTCTTCCGCTTGAGAGCTGCCAATTGTTCTTCGAGTTCGGGAATGATATTCAACGCATACTCAGCGGCCCGCTCTCGTTTTTTGGCCCGGCGGCTGTAGAGCGCAATATTTTCGGAGAGACTCAAATCTGCCCGCAGCGTAATCTCCACCATGGGCGTTTCTCCCGCAGCGTCAAAATCTCCGTAATAATCGGGCACAGTAACCTGAGTGGCCCCCCGGTCAGGAGGATGGGCATAGGCACTCTGCAAAAGTTCCGAATAACGACGCCAGTGCTCCGCCTGGTCCAGGTGTTCCAGCTCATAATGGGCCTGCTGCAAACGCTGTTGCAACGCCTTCTGACGCTTTTTTTCCTGCTGCAATAAACGTCGGATTCCCTGGCGCTGCTGGTGCAGTAACAATTGCAGCAAAACATGCCGTGCGAAAACTCGCTGACGCTCTACATCGGGCAACTGCTCCAGATTGAGGGGATCGCGATGCTGAAATTTCGGGCCGGGTTCAGGGCTTAAATAGGTCTGTCCGATGCGCAGATTTCGCTGAGAAGCGTCCGGGCGCAGCAGAGCCAATAGTTTTTTTTCGGCATTTAATACAAAAAGGTTGCCGTGACGCCCACTTAGTTCCAGAACCAGTTGTTCACCACCGGTAAACGTGATGTGCAAGCATTTATCTTCAGGGGGAACCTGTACAGCAACGATTTTTTGTCCTTTTAGATATTTGCGTAGCTGCATGGTGAGTGCCGTGGCGGGCTGACGCGCCGGTAAATCCAGGGTGGCATCACAGAGAGCCAGCGTACTCTTACCCTGAGAAAAATTCAGCACTAAAAACTGCGTCTGTGTATGCGGCTGGTTATATGCCTGGTTATGTGCCTGCGTAGCTGCAGGAGACGATGTCAGATAGAGTTTGAGCGAGAAAACACCGGAAGTATGAGCATAAATTTGCTGCAGTCGAGCACCGGGCAATTGAGACTTCCAGAAAGGATACAGGGCATTAAATTGTGCGTAAAACATACCTTAGTTTACCTGCTATACTAAAGTATAAACTGGCATAAAGAAACATTTTTATGAAAAACTATCCTCTTCTCTATTTGCGTCCCGTCTTTGACAGTCCGGTAGACAATATTCAGGCACTGCTCAACAGTCGCTTTGACTTTCAGGGCTTCCATCGGGACGACCTGAAAGAAAAACTCTCAGAAGCAGAAACTCCCTGGCTGATTCTGGCAGATTCAGACACCTACCGCTGGATGCTCAAACATTACAGTGCGGCGCCTTTTCACTGTTTTCTTTATCTTGAAGCCAACGAAAAACCCGATCCTCAATGGTTAAACAACCCCAGTTTATTGGATTTCAGCTACGGGGTTCCGGACACCCAGCGCTTGTTGTTTTCTCTGAATCGCATTTATAGCCAGCTCATTCAAAATTATGAAATGTCCACGCTCACCTATCAGGTGAATATGCAAAAAGAGCGCCTGCACGAACTCAATCAGATTGGTGCAGCGCTATCCACAGAGCGCGATTTAGACGGCCTGCTGGACAAAATCCTCAGCAGCAGCATGGAAATTACCCACTCCGACTCCGGCAGTCTATATCTGGTTGAAGAAGATCATTTGCGCTTTAAGTGGGCCAAAAACCAGAGTTTACAGGTGGACTTCAGCGAATTTACCATTCCCCTGAACGAGCAAAGTATTGCCGGTGCCGTTGCTCTGCGAGGCAAGGGCCTTAATATTGAAGACGTGCATCACTTAGAAGGGGACGTGCCCTACGGCTTTAATAAATCCTTTGACGAAAACACCGGTTATCGCTCCAAGTCCATGCTCACTGTGCCCATGAAAAACCCCAAGGGCGAGGTCATTGGCATTTTGCAAATGATCAACAAAAAGAAACATTTTAAAGAAGAACTGATTTTAGGCGATGAACAATCTCTGGAAGAACAGATTTTGTTTTATACCGAAGAAAACGAAGAACTGCTGTCCTCTCTGGCCAGTCAGGCCGCGGTAGCCATTGAAAACACCCGCCTGTATGATTCTATACAGGCCTTGTTTGAAGGCTTTATCAAGGCCTCTGTTAAAGCCATTGAATCCCGTGATCCCACCACTTCCGGTCACTCTGAGCGGGTGGCGGTACTTACCGTGGGACTGGCAAAATCCGTGGACCGTGCCGATAGTAATATGTATAAAAATGTGAAGTTCTCTCGCTCTGAACTGCGTACCATCAAATACGCATCCCTGCTTCACGACTTCGGGAAAATCGGGGTGCGGGAAAACGTGCTGGTCAAAGCTGACAAGCTTTATCCTCACGAGTTGCAGGACATTAAACACCGCTTTCGACTGGTGCAAAAAAATCTGGAAAGTCAGTTTCATCTGAAACAATTGGAACTCCACCTCAAACAGGCCAGCGAAGCTGACATTCAGGCTTTAAAAGCCCGGTATCATGCTCAGGTAGAAGAATTACAGGGCGATCTGGCCACCGTTATTCAGGCCAATCGTCCCAGTATTCTGGCAGAAGAAGTGTCTGAAAAACTCAGTCTGATCCAAGAAAAAGTCTACGCCGTGGACGATGACGAACTGCAATTGATCAACCCTTACGAATTCAGTCGTCTGTCTATTTTGAAAGGTTCTCTTTCACCGGAAGAGCGCACGGAAATTGAGTCTCACGTGACCCACACCTACCATTTTCTGCAGCAAATCCCCTGGACCAAAGCCCTCAAAGACGTGCCCGATATTGCCTATGCCCACCACGAAAAGCTCAACGGCAGAGGTTATCCTCGCAAACTCTCCGGTGACGAGATTTCGCTTCAGGCCCGCATGATGAGTATTGCAGACATTTACGATGCGCTGACCGCCAGCGATCGCCCTTATAAAAAGGCGCTGCCCGTGCAGCGGGCACTGGATATTCTGGGTTATGAAGTGAAAGACGGCATGCTGGACGAAAATTTGTATCAGGTATTTCTGGATACAAAAGTTTACGAAAAAATCGCGGCGTAGTAAAACGCCACGATTTTTGAGTTGAGATAGTTTTCTTGTTAATTGTTGTAAGACATAACGTTTGTTCCGCCACGTCGATCGGCCTTTCTCATGAGCTGCTCTAATTTTTGAGGCGTCATTTCCCAGACCTTCCCACCAGCAGGATCGGCCATAACCAGATTACCATTAGGTTTAACCTCAGTAACTACCATATAGTGACGAGAGCTGGATGAGGGTGAACCCGTTAACAGAATGGGCATATCACCGCGAGAGAGACTTTCACTTAATGCTTGCCGCACGCGATTTGCTGCACCAGAAGAATTTGAACGAATAAGTCCTGTGGAACTTGTTTGACGAACCGCTCCTCCCGTCATTCCCTGAATAGATTTTGTAACTTCGGCTTCTGAAATTGCCCAGGCACCGCCATTCCGGGACCGTGTTACTCCAGCATGTTGTCTCGCCGTTTGAACCGCTTCTCTACTATTGGCATTCGTATTAAACCCAAACCGACGAGCTACCATTGCTGCCGTTGCAGGACCACAATCACCTCCAGCCGAAGGAAGTCCGGTACCGTTTTGTGAAACCATCCAGCTGGGTATAGCGCCATTGGTTCGTAGCGGGCCAACGCCCCCGGCCTGTCTTACAGGAGAAGGTTGTGAGGAGGTTTGTCTACGAGCAGTTCCTTGGGAAGTTCCAGAGCGACGCGGCGTACCAAAAGAAGCTCTTGAGTCCACGGGACTGGAATTGTGCTGTGGAACGCTGCGTACGGAAGACTGAGAAGTCGTAGTCGTGGTTTTATTGCCACCGCCGAAAAGATTTTGAAAAAAACGAGCAATCGCAGCACCGAGTCCCCCGCCGGACTTGGTCGTACTGGGAGCAGCCTGAGTCTGTGAAGCGCTTTCAGTGGGGGTGGCCGCTGCTTGATTGCTTTTGAAATCCGCCATGAGTTGATCTACCAGTTTAGAGCCCTTAAGCTGACTGGCCAGGGCTTCAATGGACTTCATTTCGTTGGCGGTGACTTTTTCAGACTTGAAAAAGCCGTTAGTGGTAGCCTGATTTATTTTTTTGGCCAGCATCATAAACATTTTTTTCTCGTTGGGAGAAACGTCGGCGCGCTGGATTTGCACATTGAGTTGAGCAAGTTCTTGGCTGTCTATTTTTCCGTCACTGACTTTGGGATTTACAATCTGTTTTTGAAATTGACTTGCTCTGATTTGACTCATAACTTCTTCCTTTTTACGCATTCGTGCAGTCTATTCATTTTAGACCCGGTGCAGGACCGCTTTAATCAAAGAAAACGTTAAAAAATGCTCTACAAGGTTAAAATCAGGTTATATTTCTGAAGAATTGGATCAAACCTGCTTATAAAGATAGTCTTCTAAAGCTGAGAGCCAGGCCATGACGTCTCCTTGCTTTCTAAGCTGATAGCCCGCATGGGGAGTGGGCTCTCCCACCTTGATGCTTTTGCCATGATCCGGTAACGCCCGCATCATATCTTCATCGGTGGTATCGTCACCCAGCGCAATAAAAGAAGCTTCCTCGGGACGCTGCACATAAGAGGTCAGATAATTGCGCACAAAATAGCCTTTGTTGGCTTCTACGGCCCGGGCTTCAATTACTTTATTGCCCGCAATGACCGTGGCGGGCAAATGAGCCAACCCGGCGTCTAACTCTTCTTTGAGCTTGTGAGCCTGATAATCTGAAAAGGTGCGGGGTGACTGACGATAATGCCAGGCAATGGCATACTCTTTGGGTTCCATATGGCTGCGGGGTACGCGGCGCACGTAGCTTTCCATGACTTTAGTGGCGCTGGGATACCAGGTGTTGATATCGCTCCAGATCAATGAGGTCCACTCACCGGTCTGAGGATCGTAATACTTGGCCCCGTGCTCTGCAGCCAGGGCCACCGGCAAATCCTTAAACTGTGTGGTTAAAAAGTCCCCATCACGCCCGGACACCATAATGATGTTTAGCCGGGGATGTTCCATTAAACGGGCAATTAAGTCCCTTGTGCTTTCAGAAATCGTCGCCTGCTCTGGCCGCTCTTGTATAGGAACGAGAGTGCCGTCGTAATCCAGAAACAAGTAAATATTTTCTTTTAAATCTTCAAAAAAGTGCTGTGTGGTATCTGAATCATCCATCAACACCACCTGACGAACATGAGATTTTTTTTCGGGCATATTGCGTACATCCTGCATAAAACTTTCGGCCCAGTCGGAAGCGGTATAGTTTTCCAGAAAACGCTGCATGATCGCTTTCCGCTCCCGGCGTTCCGGCAGGGACATGCTCAACGCTTCTTCCAGACAACTGGCGCTGCCGTGCACATCCCAGGGGTTGATCAAAACGGCCTCACTGAGCATAGAGGCCGCCCCCGTAAATTCGCTGAGAACCACCACCCCGGGATCTTCCATATCCTGGGCCACCACGTATTCTAAAGCCACCAGATTCATGCCGTCCCGGCGACTGGTCACAAATAAAACGTCTGCCTCCCGGTAAAGGGCCAGCAGTTCTTCTAAGGGTACGGAGGTATACATATATTGTACTGGCACGTAGGATGGGGTGCTGTACATGCCGTTGATTTCTCCCACCATGCGCTCAAATTCAGCCCGCAGCTTCTGATACTCTTCCACATCCTGTCGGGTAGGAATAGCCAACTGTAAGAGCGACACCTTGCCGCGATAGTGGGGACAGCTGGCCAACAGATGAGCAAAAGCCTGTAGCTTGAGTAAAAGTCCCTTGGAATAATCCAGGCGATCCACCCCCAGAATCCAGCGGGTGCCGTTTCTGGAACGCTGGAACTGCTCCACATAAACCTGTGTAGCCTCCTGACGGGCGGCCCGGGCAAAGTGCTGTGTATCAATACTTACAGGGTATACTCCCATATTTACCCGGCGCTGATTCCAGGTGAGCCCCAGCATATCGGGGCTAATATTCATTACATTATTGAGGGTATTACCAAAGTGACGCAAATACGAGTAATCGTGAAAGCCAATTAAATCTGCGCCCAACAGACCTGACAGCAGTTCATGGCGCACGGGCAATTGACGAAACAACTCAGAACTGGGGAAGGGAATGTGCAAAAAGAAGCCTATGCGGCTGCTGATGTTCATGTCTCGCAAGATTTGCGGCATCAAGAACAGATGAAAATCGTGAATCCAGATAATGTCTTCCGGTTGCGCAATGGCGGCCACGGCCCGGGCAATCTCGTGGTTGACCCTCTGGTAGGCTTGCCAGTAGTCCAGCGAAAATCGAATGCGGCTGGCCTCATAGTGAAACAGCGGCCAGAATACGTCGTTGGCAATGCCGTTATAATAGGCATCGTAGAGGGCATCATTCACAAATACCGGCTGGTATGCCTCGTGATAATGGTCCGGCAATTGCTCCCAGCGGGACGGGCTCAAACCGTCCGGGGCAATACCCACCCAGATCTGATCCGCTTCTGATTTCACACCAGACAGCGCTGTCACGAGCCCACCGGAACTGCGCTGTAAGTCTCCCGCTTCGCTCAAACGAAAAGGGAGACGGTTACTAACAATAATCCAGCGCATAGGTTGACAAATTGCCACTCATAAGTTTGGCGGTTTGGATAATGCCCACGTGGGTATAGGTCTGGGGGAAATTGCCGTACATTTTGCCCGTATCGGGCTGCGTGTCTTCAGAAAATAGTCCCAAATGGTTACCTGCTTTGAGCATGTTTTCAAACACCTGTTTGGCTTCTTCTTTTTCACCAATCAAATACATGGCGTGAATCATCCAGAAAGTACAAAAGTTAAAGGCACATTCCGGGAGCCCAAAGTCGTCCTGAGACACGTACCTGAACACGTGACCGTTTTTCATGAGGCGTTGCTTATAAACCTGTACGGTGGATACAAAGCGCTCATCACAACCGTCAATCAAGCCCAGTACCGGCATGAGCAGCACACTGGCATCGGCATCACTGCCGCCGTAGGACATGGCAAACATCTGACAATCTTCATTCCAGGCCTTTTCAATAATTTCGGCTCTGAGCTTTTCAGCTTCCTGCTGCCAGTGATCGGCACAGGCCTTATCTTTCATCACCCGCGCAATTTGTTCGCCTCTGTCTAAGGCCACCCAGATCATGAGTTTGCTAAAGGTGTGATGGCGGAATTCATTACGGAATTCCCAGATCCCGCTATCGGTTTTGTCTCGCACC
>CAYFGW010000154.1:0-11970 GCA_964342365.1 uncultured Candidatus Sericytochromatia bacterium
AGAATTCATTCTGTTTCTGTCATAACTAAAATCTGCAGTTTGGTCAAGTACTAGCGTATGTCTCTGATTTGAGCAGCGCTTAACTCAGAGCTGAGACGTCGACGATAAGCCCGGTTTTCATCACCGGAAAAAATTTCTCGAAACTGTTCCGGACTCGCACTTCTCAGCAGACCCACAATAGCTTCTTCTTCACTACCTGAGGTGGCACCGTCCATTAATAACTGGGTCATTTGCTGTAAGGTTCCCGCAGGAATTTGATGATATACCTCCGCAGGAACCGCTTCCAGAAAATCGTTAATGGCTCCCTCTCTATGGTCTTCCGCGAGGCGTGTTAAAAATTCGCCCATCACCTCACCAGGAGGCACCTCCTGACGCTGAGAGAAATCCGTCATAACAGATAAAACTTCTGAGACTTCTTCATTGTCTAGTTCGTTCGCCAGACGTCCCAGGGGCATATTTTCGAGCATCTCTCCGAACACTGCAGGATCCTGGGCTGCGTCCATGAATACGTCTGCCACAAGCCGCTCCTCACCGTCAGAGGTGAAGCCGTCAATATATTGATTGATCAACGCAATACGCTCTTCAGCAGTTGCAGCATTGGCACGCTCTCTAATTGTTTCATCAGACACGCCCACACGAAACTCTCGGGTGGCGCCCCGTGTGGTGTAGGAACGGGTATCCGTGGTCATTTCCTGAGCAATAGATTCTTCTTCATCACTGATGCCCAGAGACCGCAGATCCTGTCGAATTTGGCCCGTTAAATCGGACTCTCCGAAGGCTGCGTCTGCCACACCGGCACCCACGCCCACCACAGCGGCCACCACCGCCACAGGAACGCCGACTCCCGTTGAGCCCGTAGCTATGGCTATGCCTGCAGCGACCCCTGCGACACCAGCACCCGCAGAAATCCCGTTGCTCCAGGCTCCCACAGTGTCTTCATTATTGATTTCCTGATGGGTTTTATGAATATCCAGAGGGACCGTGATGGCATCTGCCAGAGGACCCAGAGCTTCTGTGGCTACACGACGAATGCCAGTGCGCGCCACTTGCTCCACCGGGGTAGCCCCCATGGCCCTGCGCAACAAATTACGTGTGGCCGTCCAATTATCAGCGACGCCAAGTCCTGTAGACAGCGAGCGCACAGAGTCTTCCACGGTCACCTGACCATCTGTGAGACTCCGGGCTGCTCCCACGACACCGAGCCCTCTCGATAAATGTCCCAATCCAGAAGCCAGGTTCTGAGACCCTTGAAGCCCTGAAACAAAACGTTCGGTCGCTCTTCTGACGTCAGGGTCTTCAATATTATCTAAGTGGCGGTTGAGCACCTGAAGACGTTCCGCATTGCTTGAAGCACGAGAGAATTCAGGATCCGAAACCACATCCGCCAGACCATTAACCACGCCCTGACGCACCCCCGTGTAAGCAAGCTCTGCTGCGGCACGATTTGCTGTTGAAGCCTGTCCGGTTGCTCCAGCCACCGTTCCTCTTGCTTCATCAAAAGCCGTGGGTTGGGTGCCGTTGCTCTCTGCTTGTGCATACATGGCATCCAGAGATTGTTCAATTTCCTCACGAGACATGGTGCCAATAAAGGCCCCCGGGTTTTCTTCCACCTGACGATCTATGAGATCGAGACTGACCTCTTGTGCCCGTTCCGGGTTAAGGGCTGTCAGACGTTCCATTTCTGTTCGCATGCGATCTGCCTGCTGTTCAGGAGGTAGTGCCTGTAACTCTTCGTGAAAAGCATCACCCGTAATGTATTGCGCCTGTTGTTCCACCACAGACTCTGCATCTTGACCGAAAACTTCCTGTAACGCGGCATCACGAACCGAGGAAAGACCTGCTTGCACCTCTGGATCCGACATCAATTGCTGAACTTCTTGCTCCAGTGCAAGACGCCTCATTTGCAGCGTTTCGTAAGCTTCCTGATCGTGTTCCTGTAGCGTTTGATTACCGTCAGGACCGAGGGTATCAGAACTCAGAACCTGGAGTAAGTTTGTGGCGGTTTGTAAACGCGCCATGGGAGAACCTTCAGGTGCCGCAGCAAAAGCCTCGGTCGCAGCTTCCACCGTGGCAGTACTCAAAGCTTCTATTTGTCCTTCACCTATGGGGGATTCCGTGACAGCGGGAGGCTGAACCTCTGTCACTTCGCCAGAAAAATCCACTTCATTGGCTGCAATGGATGCTTCGGGCACTGCGGAAATATCTGCAGCACTCCCCGCCTCAGCCGAAACCGCTGCTTCGGGAGCAGCAACATCAGAAGCTGCATCGGGAGAAGCATCAGGAGAAGAAACGGGTGCGGGAGAAACGGGAGCAGGAGAAGCTGCGGGCCCTTGAGGGGTTAAAGGGGTGGGTGCACCCGTGGGGCGAATAGAGACCATAAGAGGTTGTCCTTTTTTCAAGTATGTTTACTATTAAATATATACCCATTTCCTGCCAAATATAAACGGCTATCTAAAATAAGCACCTTCTGCGAACCTGAACGTTAAAGATGGTTATAATTGAGAGTAAAAAGATTGAAGGTTAAGGATCATGACAAAACTCCACATTGAAACCTTTCCTGTGGGTCGGCTCCAGTGCAACTGCAGCATTATTGCCTGCCCTGACACCAAAGAGGCCATTATTGTAGATCCCGGCGGAGATGCCCCTCAAATTAAAGCCAAGGTCAAAGCAGCCGGTCTCACCGTAAAGTATTTAATTCACACCCACGCCCATTTTGACCATATCGGAGCCACGGCAGAATTGCGCCGGGACCTCGGAGCCCGCATTTTGCTGCACCCGGAAGACAATTTTTTGTATGACAATATTCAAATGCAGGGCCAGCTGTTTGGTATGCGTTTAGCCCCCACGCTTCCCGTGGATGAAAAGCTGAGTGACGAAATGTCTGTGAATTTTGGAAAACATCAGTCCGTGGTGCTGCATACGCCCGGCCACACCCCCGGCTCGGTGTGTTTTCACTTAAAAGATCAGGAAAGCCACCTGTTTTCCGGTGACACTCTCTTCAAGGGCAGTGTAGGTCGCACCGATTTGTGGGGAGGCTCAGCAGAAACCTTAATGAAATCCATTAAAAACCGCTTACTTCCTCTGGACGATAGTACCACCATTTACCCCGGACACGGCCCGGTGAGCACCCTGTGGCACGAAAAAAAACGGAATCCTTTTTTACAGTAATGCATAATAATCACACCCTTTATTTAACACCTGCCACCTTTGCGGACTACGCTTTTATTAACGAAGTTTTTGAAGCCACGCTGCCTCTATATAAAGACGTAATGCCGGGAAGCTTTGAAGCCAATTTAGAAAACCTCAAGCGCCTGGAAGAAAGAGGCTTAGACTTTTCTGCCACGGGCCTGAAAGGCTATTTGCTGGAGACAGACACGGCCCGTATCGGTTTTGCCGCGGTGGGCCCCTTATCACCCAGACTGGCCTATTTATCATCCATGTACATTCTGCCTGCCTATC
Organism: uncultured Candidatus Sericytochromatia bacterium; assembly: GCA_964342365.1. GTDB lineage: Bacteria > Cyanobacteriota > Sericytochromatia > UBA7694 > UBA7694 > CAXRDE01. The sequence continues at coordinate 3,460 of CAYFGW010000154.1, forward strand.
AGCGACAGGGGTACGGTTTAGAAACCATGAAACAACTGGAGGCCTACTACAAAAGCCTGGCCTTTCAGGAACTTTGCTTGCTGGTGCATACAAAGGCCCCGTGGGCCAGAGATTTTTATAAAAAAGCGGGGTATCGGGTACAGGCAGATCAGCCCCATAGCATCGTCACCTATGCCGGAGAGAGCATTCGCCATCTGATTGAACCCGGACTCATGCTCATGAGCAAGTCATTAAGGAAATAATTTATGAACGTTGAAGAAGCATATTCTAAAGCACTGGAACGCCTGAAACCCCAATATGGGAAAATTTTTCAAACGGGTGAGCTACTTATCCGCGAAGGCGAAAAAGATCCTCACGTCTTTTTTATTGTCAGCGGGCTGGTGGAAATTTTTTTAGGAGAAGGTGACAAGCGGGACGTACTGTGGACCCTGGAAGCGGGACAAATTCTGGGAGAAATGAGCCTGTTGGATAACTTGCCGCGCACCGCCAGTGCAAGGGCCATGAACGACTGTGAAGTCGTGATGTTAGATGCAGAAACCTTTTATCATCTCATCAGCCGTTATCCTTCTCTATCTTTGAAAGTGATTCAACTCATGGGAAAACGCATGCGCAAGATGGATGCGCAATACAAAGTGCGTACCGGATACCGCCGCAAGTAAAAGGCTACTCCAGTATTTCTCCCGGTTCAGGAATGGGAAGCCCAAACATTTTGCGGTCTTTCACAAACTCCCGGGTCAGGACTTTGATTTCCCACAACGCCTTTTTTTCGGAAGAGGCTCTGGCATTGAGTTTACGAAATTCTTTGACATAACCTAAATAATCACCGTCTGCGTGAGGTTCATAACGTACGCCATAATGATAAGCGGCCAATTTAGATCTGGACATAATTCAGTGTTAACACAAACAAAACTCGGGCGTAAAGCGTTATAATCAAACTTATGCGCCACTTCCTTTTGTTTTTTACTGTTATGATTAGCTTTTTCTGTGTTCCCGAGATGTCTCATGCAGCTCCCAGGAATTCCTGTGTTATTGAAGCAGGCAAGAGCAATTGCCAACTTTCAGAAATGACCCGTGCAGAAATCGAAACCCTTATTGCACAAAAAGAAGCTTTAGGAAAGCCCATTCATGCAGAGATGACGGCGCTTCACATGCGTTACTCTTTACCTCTGGCCACCTTTTTCACCACACTCCTGGTGGCCCCTCTGGCAGTAGGAATCGGACGCTTTGGTAGTGCGGTATGTACCGCTGTGAGTCTGGGGTTGGTATTTGGCTGGCAAATGATTTATGCGGTGGCTTACCCCATGGGAAATATCGGAGCCCTTCCCCCTTTCTGGGCAGCGTGGGTTCAGAATATCTTATTCGCTGCGCTGGGCTTTTGTCTGTGGCTCTTTTTAAATCGACACGATTTTTCAAACCCTTTTTCAGGGATTTTTTCAAGCATTCGCTCGTCACCTTAAGCACTTAACCCCAGGCACTTAACGTTTTTTAGAACGCGAAGCTCCCGGTTCTTCTCTTTCAAAGCGACACTGATACGCCTGAGCCGGGGGCATAACAAAATCCATTTTGTAAGTGCGATTAGAAATTTCGATGGCTCCATTGGGAAAAATACGCTTGATGCGAAAGCGCTTGCCGTCCTGAGTGCGCAAGTAATCCGCTTGCTTGGCCACATTAATCAACGCCGATAGTTTGCGTTCATCCAGAGCCCCCGAAGCGTGCTGGTCAAACATGCGCTCGTATTCTTCCCGAAATTCCTGGGCCCAGTTGTGCTGTAGACAAAGTTTGAGGTAGCTCACATAATTGCGCGCTCCATTACGATTGGCGTAAAAAATATTCCACTTGACGTAGTCATAGCCTTCTGCCCGATAATATTTGCTCACCAACTCCTTCAGGGGACGAGAGTTGCGTTTCAAAAAAGACAGCAATTCTTCCAGATAAGGCTCGGAAAATCCTTTGACCTGACGAGGAACCGCTTTTTCTTCGGTCAGCGCGTCAAACAAATGGCTCAAAGATGCCTTATTAAAAATAATGCTTTTGTATTTGAGTTTGCCTTCCACTTCATAGGTCACCGCATAAATTTCGCGCGGGTCTGTGCCCAACTCCCGCAGTGTTTCAGTATCTGTGGACAGGGTGTTAATTTCTTCAAGAGCGGCTTTGACAGCAGTAAGCACGTCACTGGGGTAGAGTACCTCTTCATACCCGCCATCTTTGCGCTTTCGTTTCCGGTGGTACAGGGTAAGATCGTGTCCCAGCTCCACCAGACGAATACGCCATTGATTGCTATCTTTAAACATCACCGTCAACAGTTCAAACAAGCGGCGGGATACGGGACGACGTAAGAGACGATAAAAATTAAAATCCACGTATTTAAAATGCCGGGACTGCTGTAATGTTTCCATAAAATCAGGGTCTAAGCGAATATCCACTCGCCGATCTTTTTCGCGCAATGTGGCACTGTGTAGAAGTTTAAAGGTTTTGCTGACGTATTTCTCGCCGTCAAAAAAGCAATTGTCAAAGTTGAGGGTGACAGAGGCCCAGCGCTTGAAACTTTCTTCTAAACGATCCAAATATTGTGGATTTACAGGGCAGCCACAGCCCTTTAAAATTTCGTAACGGCTCAATTGCTGACGGGGCTGATAATTGTCGTGCTGTGCACGCATGACAATGTACATAAAAAACAGGGCGTCCACCTGATCCGGAGCCCGATAAGTGGCCTGATAAGAAAACCCGCGGTGATGGGCCCACTCGGTCTTTGTTTTGGCACGGGACACTTGAAACCACAGCGGAGACAAAAGAAAGTTGAGATCTTGCTTCATAACGCTTTTCATATAAACCAGTATAACAAGCACAAGAATTTGCCGCCCTGTAACTCAGAGTATAATTGAAGCAAATTATCGAAACGAATCATTGGAACACAATATGCGTAAAACCACATCCCTCATTCTCAGTCTCAGCCTGATGCTCACCACGGGCTGTGACCTCAAAAAAATCACGAACACTGACAGCAGCAAGGCCAACACCGGCAGCGGCCAGAGCATGACGGTAGCCGAGGACCTCGGAGACGACTTTGAGAGCATTGCTAATCGCATTACGCCTGCAGTGGTCAGCATTAGCACCACGGCAAAAATGCCGAACGATACCACCCATGCTCCCTTTCGCAACCCGGAACAGGGAAACGGGGGGCTGGGCTCTGGCGTGATTGTGGATGCTGAGAAGGGGTATGTGCTCACCAATCATCACGTCATCGAAGAAGCCAGTGAGATTATGGTCACGCTCTCCTCAGAGAAGACGTATACCGCTGAGGTGGTGGGGAAAGACAAGCCTACGGATCTGGCGGTACTCAAAATTCAGCGTCCCCCGGCCCTGACCGCAGCGATTCTCGGAAACTCTGATGATTTAAAGGTGGGCGAATGGGTGCTGGCTATTGGCAGTCCCTTTGGCCTCGATTCCACGGTAACGGCGGGCATTATTTCCGCCAAAAGCCGTGCTGAGGTAAACGTGGCAGATTTCGAAGACTTTTTACAAACAGATGCGGCCATCAATCCCGGTAATAGTGGAGGAGCATTGGTCAATATTCAGGGCGAACTCATCGGGATCAACACCGCTATTGCAACCCGCTCCATGGGATACATGGGCATTGGTTTTGCGATTCCCAGCAATCTGGCCCGGCGGGTGATGCAGGAACTGATTGAGAAAGGCAAAGTGACCCGTTCACAATTGGGAGTCTACATTGACGAAATCGACAGTGCCCTGCGCAAGGGACTGGGTATCAAAGAAGATCAACAGGGAATTTTAGTGGCCGACGTTATTCCCGATACGCCAGCCTCAGAAGCGGGGTTTGAAAAATACGATGTGATTATTTCCCTCAACGGTAAGGCAGTTACGCAGGTACAAAACTTCCGAAACACCATTGCCCTGACCCCGCCCGGCCAGGAAGTGAGTATTCAGGTTATCCGAAAGGGCAAGCCGCTAAGGCTAACGCCCACCTTAAGAGACGCAGACGGACGCACACTGGGCAATCCCGTGGAAAACGCTCTGGCAGAGCGTTTGGGCTTTAACCTGGAGCCGCTTACAACCGACATTAAAAAAATGCTGCAATTGCCCACAGACTTTAAAGGACTGGCGGTTACCGAGATTGATCCGGGCAGTACCGCTGAACAACGGGGGCTCAAACGCGGAGACATTATCACCGAAGTCAATCAGCAGGAGGTCAACAGCTGGATAGACGTGGGCAAAGCCCTGGAAAGCGTTCAACCAGGGGATGCCGTATTACTCAATATCGTTAGACAGGGACAACAGCAAATCATGGCCTTTGAAATGCCCGGGCCGTAAACAGGAGATACAGCAGAAGATTTAACAAAAAACGATAATTATTGTTTTTGTATTAAATTTTTGTTTTGTATTAAGTTTTAATTTGGTGATTTAACAGAATTTTAGCGGTATTGTTGCGTCACATCAATCATTAAGGCTTAAATAACCCGTGATTGAATCGGTTTATTTAGGCCAAACCCCTGTGATATACTTAAAATTAATTCTATAACACCCGTTTTTAGATACATCTTCGCACGGCGAACAATACTAAGGAGTACGTGGCTTGTGTTGGCTAAACCACTCGTTCTGATTCTCCTGGCCTGTAGCCTGGGCCTGGCATCATGTAGTAATAATGACAATCCGATTATCACCCCGACAGCAGATCCTGTAAGCGCAACAAACAATGAAGGCCCTGAATTGGTGATTGAACCCGTTTCACTCAACCTTCAGGTGGGTCGTAGTACCCAGGCCAGCAGTTTGTTCAATCAGGAAGGCGAAATCAAACGGGGGCTTCCCACCACCTGGAGCAGTTTAAACCCTGATATCGTCTCTGTAGACGAAGACGGAAACGTAACGGCTTTGAGACCCGGGAACACCCGCATTCGCGCCGTCACCCTGGGTGAAGAAGCACTGGCACTGGTAACCGTCACTGCCGCAGGTGCTGGCAGCCCCCCCGCCACAGAAGCCCCACCGGCCCAACCTGATGGAGGTCTGAGCACGGTCGACGAGGATTCAGAGAATTCTGAAGAACTGGCCAAGTTGAGAACCATCGTGATTCGTCCCGAAAACGAAGTGATCCAGCCCACCCTGTTTAAATTCAGTCGTCTGGGTGAAACCCGTCAGTTTGTGGCCCTGGGCAAAGATGCAGAAGGCCAGGACATTCCCAACCTGACCTTTAGCTGGTCTTCAAGTAATGAAGACGCCGCCACCGTCAACACAACGGGTGTGGTCACCGCTGTAGCCACCGGCACCAGCAACCTGATTGCCAGCGCGGGCAATATTACCAGTAATATTGTACAAGTGGTGGTTCAAGAAGGTACCATTCGAGCCAATATCAGATTTACGGAGTAGCAGATGAAAGCCCAATCCTTGCGAATGACCGGGATTTTACTGGCCCTGTCTTTAACCTGTGCCAGCGTGATCAGTTGTAACGTATCCTCTCCCAATACGTCCCCCAATACCTTATCAGGCACCAATAATTTGAACCTGAACCTGAGCCAGCCCGACGGCGGCCAGATTCGTCTGCGCGTTGCTTTGCCCGTGCCCAAGGCGTACAAAGCCATTCAGCAATATCATGGTTTTAAAACCGCTGCCATTGAAGAAAATCGCATTAACCGGATCAAGGTGACCATTGAAGGCACCACCACCGAGTTTCGCGCAGAAAAAGTGATTCCCATTTCTCAGGGAGGCATGACCGCCACCATCAAAGTTCCTCTGGGTAAAAACTTTTTACTCACGGTTCAGGGTATGGATGACTTAGACGCCGTACCCGGTGCTCGCGTCAAAGGCGTTTTTAGCGTAGAATCAGCTGAAGAAACACCAGACGTAGACGTGACCCCATTAACCACCGCTGTTGCTGAAGTCGTAGAACGGGTTAAAGCCCGCGACGCCGAAGCCGCACAAAACATTGATACCGATAAACTACTCAGTCTGATTGAAGAAGGCAAAAGTGCCGCCAATCCTTTCCTGATTAATTTTGACGCCTTTGCAGACGTCATTGTGGAAAATCAGGGCAATGTGCCCTCCATTGTGCCCGACAACCCCGTTCTCAAAGCCGGGAATATTGCAGGTACCATTACGGGCCTTCGTCCCGGAGATACCGCACTGGTTATTTCTAACGACCCCGTGTCTGAACCTTTCCTGATTGTTTCTCCTCCACTGGCCACTCCTCTGGAAGAAGAAGAAACCCTTGATGATCGGATCGCAGACAGAGAATTAGAGTTTAGAATTGACAACGTTCCCGCCGGTGACTGGGTCGTGCGTGTGGTGGCTTCTGGCTATCAGGTGCAGGGCGACAATATTGAAAGTCTGAACGAACTCAGCGCCGCCAAGCAAATCAGCGTGGAAACCAACCAACAGAGCAGCACAACTTTTGAGGTGAAGTCTGTAGATTGGGGAGCGACTCCCATTAACGCCTCTGGCAATATTGGGTCTTCAGATCAGCTCAACGCTTATCTGGACGGTTCTGACGATATTCACATTGTATGGCGTCAGGACGGTTTCCAGGAAAACGAACAAGCTGGTTCCATTTTTTACAGCCGCTGGAACGGAAAAACCTGGTCCACGGACAATCGCTTTATTTCTCCCCCCGGAGACAATAAGTTCCGGGGCGCTCGTGAGCCCGCCGTGGCGGTGGGCGTAGACCGTACCCCTCACGTGGTGTGGTCCGCCAACAGCAACAACACCGACTTTCGTGGCCGTCGTATTGCCTTCAGCCGTTTTGACGGCGTGAACTGGTCAAAGCCCCTGGTGATTTCTAGCACCGACGATCAAAGCGAAGTGGATGCAGATCATCCTTCTATTGCGGTGAACCCCATCAACGGACAGGCTTTCGCGGTCTGGGACCAGTTGAGTAACGGCGTACGCAGCGTGTATTTCTCCCAGCTTCAAGACGAACAGTGGCTAGAACCTATCCGTTTGTCCGAAGCAAATACCCAGTCGGTCAAACCCCTGGTTACGATTGGTACCGACGGTTGGATTCGCGTGGTATGGGAAATTCAGGACACTTCTCGTGTTCAGTACATCGAGTGGGACGGCACCAACTTCAGCAGCATTGAAGACGTGCCCTTTAACCAGAGTGGTGACGGACAGCGCCGACGCAATCTGGCAGCCTCTATTGACCGCCTGAACCGTCTTCACCTGATTCGTCGGGTGGACAATACCATTCAGTACCTGTTCCGTTCCAATAACAGCTGGTCAAGCCCTGAGTTTGTTCACGAAGTGGCGGGCGAAGCCCTGCCCGTACTCAGTGATGTGACCCTGACGCTTGATCCTGTGGGTAATGTCAATGCTGCCTGGGGTTCAGCCCTGGTAGATGGCACCCCCATCTTGCGGTATCGTCGCCGTACTAGCACCGGTTGGGAGCAGCCCGATAGCGCAGCACTCAGCGGTGGCAGCGGCAATATAGGGGTTTTCCCTACTCCCACACCATTGCCTACGGCAACAGCACCTCCGCTGCCCGATGCTGAGCCTACACCGACGCCGTTCCCAGGCTACGATAATCTGCCGGCTTCTCAAAACAAACTGCCGGTAGAAGAGCCTCAAATCGTAGTGGATAGCCGTGGCCGTATCAGCGTCATGTGGAGCAATAGCGCCTCAGACCCTGTAAACTCAGAGATTTTCCACTCTATGAAGTCGGAGCCCGCTGACGACAACGAGTAAGCTCAGTCACTCGAACGCAGTAACCCCCCGAAAAAAGCCCGCTCTTACAATCAAAGCGGGCTTTTCTGATGGCGCTGAACCTTTATTTTTTAATGGGATGCGCCTGAATTTGTAGTAAATCTTTGTCTTCCAGGCGCAGTTGTTCGTCGGCATAGCGACTCTGTAAACGCTGCAAGCGGGTTTCCGCTTTCAGGATTTCGTGTTTAATATCTTCAAAGGCTTTTTTGGCGGCCGGACTGTTTTCAATGGATTCTGCCAGCAGAGCCCGCTGCTGCACTTTTTGTTTGAGCAAAAGCTGAAGCTGCTGCATTTGCTGCTGATCGCTATGGTACTGCCAGCGTTTGCGAGATGCAGCCAAATCCAACAGATGAAGCGCGGACTCAGGTAAAAATCCCGCCACTTTATCAGGAGCGGTGCGTACCGCCAGTTCTAGCACTGATTCTTCAATTTCCAGGGCGTGATGCTGCTCTAGAAAAGGCTTTTTCTGACGCAAAATGTGGGTGCAAAAAGCCAGCGGAGGCTCAGGCACTTCAAACACCTGAAACAAATGACGAATCAGGGTTTCGTGACTCAAACGCTCAAAAAACTGTGGCGTGGTAGTCGCCACACAGTAGGTATTGGGCTCTTCTAAAAGGGTTAACAACTGCTGGGTGATAATAAACTCCAGCTCTTTTTTACGGGCCAGAAACAGCTGATGAATGTTTTCAATCACCAGCAAAATATCCTCAGACTGCCGCACCTCTTGCATAATAGACTGGGTCAAACTGTACAATTCGTCGTCGGTGGTGCCCGCTTCCGGCAACTTAGCGTAATCGGGAAAAT
>CAYFGW010000155.1:0-11943 GCA_964342365.1 uncultured Candidatus Sericytochromatia bacterium
CCCGCCACAAAAGCACCTACCCAGGCTCCCACATATTTTCCAACACTGCGACAGATTACGTAAACCACGCCCACCAGCCCCACACCAAGTACTTTATCTAAATGCAACAGAGCACCTGCCAGGGCAAAAAAGATCACGTACAGTGGGGCGTCTACTCGCTTAAGCGCCTGAAAAGCCTTTGGAGCATGGGCGGCGAAGTTGGCCACCAGAATCCCGCTCACCATATTGGCCAGTAATAGTGATAAGTCCAACATTTCAGCCAGTGCACAGGTCATACCAATCAGGCCCAGTACGCCAATGGCGATGTAGTCCTGATGTTCGGTGCGATCAATCCACTGCTTGAGCAGACTTCCGCTGATAATACCCAGAACCGTTGACCCCAGCAAATTTTTGGCCAGCGGAATCGCCAGTTGAAACATGCTGCTGCCTGCCGCATCCGTGAGTCCGTGGGCCAGAGCCACCGCCAGCCCAAAAAGGGTAATGCCCAGAATATTGTCCAGCACAATGACCGCCATGAGCCTTTCCACCAGCGGACCAGCAGCCTTGTATTCTCTGACCACCATCATGGTGGCCGCAGGAGCTGTAGAGGTTACAATTGCTCCCAGCAACAGGGAATAGTGTAGGGGCTTGCCAATGGCCAGACAGCCCAAAAACACCAGAACAAAAGTGAGAAACACGTCTGCCAGGGTAATGGAAAGCACCGAGCGGCCAATGCGTAGCAAGCGCTTGATTTGCAATTCTTCACCAATGGCAAAAGAAATCAGCCCCAGAATGTAACTTTCCAGGAACATGAGCTGGTGGGTGGTGTCTTCATGCACCCAGTTCAGCACAAAGGGGCCCAGTAAACAGCCCATGAGCATATAACCCGTCACCATGGGCATGCGGAGGTATTTGATTAAAAGTCCTCCCACAAAGCCACCGATCAAAAGCAGGGACAGGGGCCATAGCAAGAGGGGTTCTGCCGCGGGTGCGGCAGCAGAGGCAGAGGCAAACAGGTGTAGCAAGGGCAACTCTCTTCTTTTTTTGTGTCAGATCGGGGCCTATTGGAGCCTAAGGTGTAGCTGACACAGGGTTCGTCGGGTTAAAATCTTAAAGATAGCATAAAATGAGAGAGAAGGGAATCCACGTGTCACATCCTGAGATCACCGTCCCCGCCGAGGCTTTTTTAGAATCTCTGGGACACGGTTTGTTCAATACCGCTGATCCCAATCAGGTGGTGGTACTGACAGAGTTGGATGCCCTGAACGATTATGCAGCGGTAAAAGACCTTCTCAGCCGCGATATTAGCTGGTTTCCGCCTTTGCTTACAGCTTTGCTAGAACACCAGCAAACGGCTCAGGCTCGCGCCCTCTGGCAGTCGGTGCAGGCCGATACGGCGCTGAATCATCAGCACCTCAAGCAATTGCTAGAAAAGAAAAAAAACAATGGGTCTCTCTGGCAGACCCTTGAACAACTGACGGAAGAAACCCCGTCTCCGGCTCCGGATATTCTGGCCTTAAAGTATCTGGTGCCCGCCCTCGCCAACACCGTACAGGATTACCGGGAAACCCGCGTGGGCAAAAGTCTGATGGCTGCGGCCATGCAACTAGAACCCCCGGTGCGCCACAAGATCTGGGAGAGCCTGAATCCTCCGGAACTGCATCTGCTGGCAAATTATTTGCCCGAAGAAAAAAGACAACCGTACTGGTTGGATTTACCTGCCCACCAGTTATCGGGGGTGCTTCACGAAATGAAGCGGGCTGAACGCATTCACATGCTGGGTATGCTTTTACAGGTGGGCGATCTCACCCTTTTTCAGGCGGCATTAAAGGGCTTGTATCACATGGCGGACGGTATCAGTGAGTTTTCCGATACCCGGCCCGTTTCCGAGCAGGGAGATATTCTCAAACGTCTTTTTCAAAAACGACCCGATCTCACATCCATGTCTCCCGAATTATTGGCTCATGCGGTGTATGTGATGAGTGAAGAAGATCAGGATCGCTGTATTGCCAGCTTATTTAAGCGGGGAGAACTGAGCGAAACCCAGGTGCGAGCTATTGATACTCGTTTTCAGGCCTCAAATGCTGAGAATAGCGCGCCCGGCACCGGGCTTAAACACCTCATTGAAAGCATGCATAATCACGAAGGTCTGTGGAGTCTGAGTGCCTCTACCTCTCGTTCGGGTGCGATTTTAAGTGAGTTAGATCGGCTGGGATTAGACGCTCTGAAAAAAGAGTGTGCTAAAGCAAAGATTTGAGCATGTCTTGAATTCGTTTTAAGGTCCTTAGAGCGCCCTGTTCATTGTTTTTGCCCAGATAAAAAGGCAGTTCCAGCACCGGCAGCACCCGCTGACGCCAGCGTGTTTTTTCTTTTAAAGGCTCGCTGGCCCCGTAAGTCTCAAACGCAGCGGTTTGCAGTTGCTCATCTTGCAAGCCCACAAAATCAAGGGATTCATCGTAGTACCCCACGTCGCCAAAATCAATGAGTCCTATGGTTTGTCCCGGCTCGTATACCATATTCCAGTAGCCCAGATCTCCATGGCACAACACGCTTTTGTACCCCAGCTGTTGCAGAATATCAGGCACCGTTTGTTGTACGAAGGTTTTCAATGCTTTCTGTTCAGCAGTATCCAAATGTGTGCTCAGATAATCTTTGCCAAGTCCGTATTTATGCTGTAATTCTTCGAGGTCGTCCTTCAGCGTATGATCGTGTCCGTGGTCTAAGCGAAGACCTCGTAGCTGTTTCAAAAACGAGCCCAGTTGTTGCCCGACGCGCTTTAGTTCTGCCTCAGAAAGCGGTGGGGCCAGATCCAGCGTTTTTCCCGGAATACCCGCATAGGCCAGATAACTTGTTTCCGGTCCCAGAGACAGCAAGACGGGCAGGCGCACGGGAGCAGAGGTGAGCGAATCCAGGAGTCTATTTATTCGAACATACGCCTGAGCTTCAGCCCGGTACTCTTCTTTAACGGCCTCTGTGCGGGGGAATTTCACCACCTTTTGCCCCTGCTGGTAAAGATACACACGACTTGTCCAGCCGCGATCATCAAAAGTAAGGGGGGCGTCTTCCGGCAGCCCGAGGACGTGCCGCGCTGCCGCTGCTTCTGTTCCTTTGGGCGTTGTGTTGAAATTATCCATTTATACGGGTACAAAAGCTCCCAACAGCTTGCCTCCGCGTACTCTGGGGAAGTTCAAAATGGTGCTGCGATGATGATCGCTGTACTCTCCGCCCTTGCCGTCAAGGACGGCAATGTGGCCGTGGGCATAGCCTTTGCCCAGATGGGCCTTGGCGGGGTTGCGATCCCACACCACAATGGTGCCTGCGGGCAGTTTTTTCAGTTGCTCGAAGGTCAGGCCCGTCATTTCTTTAAATTTGCCGCTGCGCCGAAGGTGGGGCACGGCCTTATAAGCGGAGGGCTCCCAGATGCCAAAGCCCAGGGCTCGTTCTGTGGCAATACTGACGCCCTTCAGACACCAGCCCACCGTACCCAGTTCCCGGGCCACCCGTTTGGCGGTGTTGAGCAGTTTGCGACCCGTGGAGGTTTCCTTATACATGTTTTCGCCTTCTTGTTTGAGCAGGCGTTCCGTGGCCGAATCCATACGTCCTGTGATGGGCAAGCCGTGGTCTTTTTGGAAATGCTTGAGCTTGCCTTCGGTAATAACGCCAAAGTCACCGTCTACCGCTGTCGGGTAACCGGCGCCCGTGAGCCAGCCCTGCAAGTCCTCCACTTTTTCACCTTTGCTGCCCCGCGACAGGCCCTCGCCTTGAAACAAATGGCCAAGGCTCTGTAACTGATCAAGGCTCTGCAACAGGGGAACGCCTTTTGCCAGTGCTGTGGGGCTCCACTGATCCAATAACGGAGGCGGCGCGGTCACGGTTGGCATGCTCTGCTGCATGGGTTGCATTTGCTGCATGATGCGGGTAACCGCAGAATGTTGAATAAGCTGTGACACCCGGGAAAAACCCGGAACGTTGGAAAAGTTATACATAAAAAGTCCTCACCTGAGTCGATAAGGTATTATCGGGAGGAAAGGTTCTGATTTTGCGTCAGCTTAAACGAATTTTAACGTCTCAGGTTCTCGGCCTCTCAGGTTCTTACTACGGGCATCACGTCAATATTTTTCAGATAGCGCTGAAAAGCATGCATGACCCACAGGTGGGCTCTGGCCTGGGTCTGATTGTAGATAAACCAGGGCAGGCTGGGGGTGAAATCGTGAATAGCTGCCAGCACGCAGCGACCGCCGAGCACCTCGCGAAATTCCAGACGGCCTCTCAGATTATTGTCATTTTGAGACAGCAGTCCGCCGGTAATGTAAAACAGAGTGCGATCTTTGGTGCTGCGACTCTCAGAGTAAGAGAGCTCCAAAAGCGGAAACGCAATCCCCAGAATGAAAAAACGAATGCGGCGATTGGTATCTACCCGCACGCGAATAAAAGGGCGCATATAACGGGGCAACCAGATGGTATATTTTTCAGCAATCCACACGGCATCTTTGCCCGGCGGCAGGTTCAGGCGTTGCACAGAACGCACGTCTTTTAATTCGGGATCATCTTTCACCGCGCGGTACTGTTTGCGTTTTTTGCGGGCTTTGGCCCTGAGAGACAGCGCCTCTTTTTCTTGCAGAGCTTTGCGGATGGCGGGACGCAGACGCTGTGGCGTTTGTCCGAGGGCCTGCTGTAGTTCCAGATTGCGGGCCACCATGGCGTCTTTTAAGCTTTCCACCAGCGGTTTGGTGAGCTCCACAGGAGAGCCAGTGACCACGGACAGCCAGAAATAAGAGAGCTTCGGAGAATGAAAGGGGACCGGCACAATCAGCCGCTTTTTGCCCATGGCTTCGGCGGTCATTCGCAGCAATTCTAAATAAGAAACAATGTCTGCGCCCCCGATGTCGTAAGCCCGATGATAATAACGACCCTGTCCAATGACACCACTCAGAGCGGCGATGGCATCACTGAGCGCCACGGGCTGCGTCAGCGAACGGGTCCAGCTGGGACAGAGCATGACGGGCAGACGCCGCACCAGTTTTTCGATCATTTGAAAAGAAGAACCCTGAGGACCTACAATCACGGAAGCTCTCAGCGTCGTGACGGGCACACCGTGGGAGGCCAGCGTTTCTTCCACTTCCTGACGGCTGCGCAAATGACGGGACAGGTTTTTGGAGTTGGGAATAATGCCGCCCAGGTAGACAATGTGCTTGAGTCCTTCTCGTGCAGCGGCCCGGGCAAAGTTATCTGCCAGAATCAGATCCATATCCTCAAAACTGGCCTGGGTCAGGTGAGAGGTGGGCATCATGGAATGCACCAGGTAGAAAGCATAGTCAGCACCGCGCAGGGCGTGTTCTGCCTGTAAAAGGGAAAACAAATCACATTGACGCCAGGTGAGGTTGCCTTCGCTTTCTTTCTGGTAGCGGGTCAAGCCAATGACGTCGTAATGGGGCAATAATTGCTCAATGAGCTGAGAACCAATGAAACCGGAAGCTCCGGCCACCACCACTTTTTTTCTCATGCTTCCTCCAGAGTGTTGTGTAATAGCTGAGGATCCAGAACGAGAGCCTCAGAACGCAGTTCGGGCATACGGGTTTCACCCCTGAGCTGACGGCGGGCGTGTTTCAGGGCCCAGCGCACCGAGGGGAAAGCCAGCTCATCCCAGGGAATCTCTGACCAACGAAAACATTCCACTTCCAGACTTTCAGGTCCGGCGGCAAAATGCTCATCTTTTAAACGGGCCAGATAGAGGATCTGCACCTGAGATACGTGGGCCAGATTGTAAATGGCCAGCAAATTCTCGATTTCTAACTGGGTCTGGGCTTCTTCGTAAGCCTCACGACAGGCCCCTTCTTCCGTGGTTTCTTCCAGTTCCATATAGCCTGCGGGAATGGTCCAGAAACCGCGTCGCGGCTCAATGGCCCGGCGGCACAGCACAAAGCAGTCTTTAAAATGCACCACCGAACCCACCACCACGTGGGGGTTCTGGTAATGGGTTTTGCCACAGGCCGGGCAAATGGCCCGCATTCGGCTGTCCCCCTCAGGGATCCGATGATCCACCTGGGTTCCACAGTGGGTGCAGTATTTGATCTCAAAACTGGTGTGGCGCATTAGCCTGCGTTAGCCTTGCAAAGCCGCAATGCCGGGTAAGGTTTTGCCTTCTAAGAACTCCAGCGATGCCCCGCCCCCGGTGGACACATGGCTAAAATCTTCCAGCAAATCCAGCTTTTCTACCGCCGCCACGGAGTCACCACCGCCCACTACCGTCAGGGCCCCTTCGTCGGTGCGCTCGGCAATGATTCTTGCGATGGCCTGGGTGCCCTGAGAAAAGGCTGGGTTTTCAAAAACGCCCATGGGTCCGTTCCACAGGATGGTCTGGCTATCTTCAAGGGCTTTGCCAATGGCGTTAATGGACAACGGTCCAATATCCACACCGCTTAAGTCTTTCATGCTCTCCTGTTCTTCTTCATCGAGGGCTGAAAAAATGACCGTAGAGGTTTCGGTTTCTGCCCCGGTATCTTCCGCCAGAACGGTGTCTTCAGGCAAAATAACGCGGGTGTTTTCGGCTTTTGCTAATTCCAGGAGTCGACGTGCGGTGTCGTAGAGTTCTGGTTCCACCAGAGAATTCAAGACATTCACATCTTGCGCTGCCATAAAGGTGTAGGCCATGGCTCCTCCGATCACCAGCACGTCCACACGGGGCAATAAATGTTCCAAAACTCCCAGCTTGGAAGAGACTTTGGCTCCACCAATGACCGCTGCAAAAGGGTGTTCCGGTGAGGCGGTAAGTTGAGACAACGCCTGAATTTCTTTTTTCAGCAGACAACCGGCAAAAGCGGGCAAGTGCTGAGCCACACCGGCGGTGCTGGCGTGTGCCCGGTGAGCGGTGCCAAAGGCGTCGTTCACATAAAGATCTCCAAGGGCGGCCAGGGACCTGGCGAGTTCAGGATCGTTGGCGGTTTCACCGGGATGAAAACGGGTGTTTTCCAGCAAATACACCCGGCTTTCGCCCTTTTGAATTTCCGTTTCCACTTCCGGGCCCACCAGAGCGGGCAGACTCTTAACGTCGGTTTCTAGCACCTTTGATAAATAGTCGCCCACGGGTTTTAAGCGCAGTTTCTCTTTGACCTCGCCGCCGGGGCGTCCCAGATGAGACATGAGAATTAACGTGGCTTCGTTTTCCAGTAAATAACGCAGGGTGGGTAAGGCGGCCCGAATGCGCTGATCGTTCGCCACAACGCCATCCTTCATGGGCACATTAAAATCCACTCTTACCAGTACTTTTTTGCCCTGAAGCCTGTCTTTGGAAACGTTCTCAATAGAAACCATTGTTTTCACCCGCTATAACTTTTCAGTCATTATAACCCAGTGCGAGGGTTCAGGCTGAAGGGGGGCTGATCATCTGCTGATGGCGCTTTTCGGCGCTTTTCCAGTCGCTGACGGGGGCAAAATGAGGGTGTAAAAAATCCGCTAAAAAATACGACCTCTGGTGCTCAATGCGAATATGTCCCTGATTGAGCATGTCCAGGCAGTACAGGGCTCCCGGCTTGACAGTGGGGACGTTTTCTCGCACCGCATTCCAGTCAAAATGCCCCGCATTTTTGCCCGTCAGGTAAACGCTGCTGATGACGCTCAGAAATCCCAGTCCCTGCTGTTCTAAATCATGCAGCACATCAATACCGTGGCAGGCCCGGCTGTCTTCTTTAATAATCCAGGGTAAGACCTGTTGAAGCACCCAGGTGAGGTATTTGCCTTCATGAATACTCGCTTTAAAAATAGCCGCAATTTCTTGATGAAGTTGCTCAGAAGACAGTTCTTTTTTGGCGGCCAGTTCCTGCAACGCTTGTTGGTGTACTTCAGAAAAAAAAGTCAGGGATTCCGGCTCAGAGATCCACTGCTGACAGGCAAATAAGGGCATATCCCCCCACAGAAAACGGTAGACCTCCTCTGTGGTGAATTTCATACGTTTACCTCTGCTGTCTTTATGAGTCCACGCGACGGAAGGCGGGCATGCAAAGCACCACCAGCAAGCTCGCACACATTAAAAATACGCTCATGGTGTTTGACCCCGGTCTGTTTGACTTCCATATATCCTATTACCCACAATACCTGTACCTACTATACTTAACCTGATGTTTCAACAACTATCCGCGCATCACGTTGCGCTTGCTGATCGTAGCAAAAGAGACTTTGAAGAGATGTTACGGGAGCTACAAACCACCGCAAAAACCCCTTTTTTAAAGGCCGTTATTCCTGTGCGACTCTGGCCGGTATTTAGAGCCTGTGGTTTTGCACGGGGAGCTGTTCACAGTGATCCTGTGGACGCGGACTCTGCTGAGATTCTGAACGTGTACGCCATAGGAACTTCGGTTCCCGTTTTTCCCACCGTTCCCTGTTCTGTCGTGTTGTTGCCCATCAGTCAGGCCCTTATTCGCGTGTTGCGTTTAGATCTTTTGCACCCCCTTTTGATGGGTAATAAGTGGTTTAAGCTCAAAGAGAATATGCGTGTGGCCCGTGAGCGGGGGTATCGTGAACTGCTCACCTTTGGCGGTGCTTTTTCAAACCATTTGTTTGCCACCGCCGCTGTGGGAAAGATGCTGGGCTGGAGGACCCGTGGTGTGGTGCGCGGAGAACCCGTCAGCAATCCCATTCTGGATGCGGTTCGCGCCAACGGTATGCGTTGTGAATTCTGGGAACGCGCTCGCTACAGGGAAAAGGACGCTGCCTTTTTTGAACTCAAGTCCCGATTCCCGGAGGCCTGGATCATTCCTGAGGGCGGAGCCAATACAGAAGGCGTTCAGGGCGCCAGAGACATCTGGCGGCATCTGGAA
This sequence comes from uncultured Candidatus Sericytochromatia bacterium, assembly GCA_964342365.1. Classification (GTDB taxonomy): domain Bacteria; phylum Cyanobacteriota; class Sericytochromatia; order UBA7694; family UBA7694; genus CAXRDE01. Next base: position 8,793 of record CAYFGW010000155.1, read on the forward strand.
CCGCATCTGCAAACGCACCCCGTACATCTGCCCGTACATCTGGTAACCGCCTGTGGGACGGGTTCCACTCTGGCGGGTGTGCTGCAGGGAACCCCCGAACACTGGCATGAACAACTGCACGTCCACGGCGTGGCCGTTCTCAAGGGAGCCGATTTCTTGCGGCAGGATATTGCCCGTTTTGCGGACAGCAGGCCTCTTCCTCACTGGACGCTGCACACCGCCTTTCACGGGGGCGGCTATGCCCGGCAAAAGCAGGGCCTCAAAGATTATCTGGAACAGCTGCGAAAGGCCAACCCAGAGTTGCCCGTGGAACACGTGTATACGGGCAAACTGTTTTACGGAATCGATCAGCTCATTCAGCAGGGTCGGTTTGAGGCTTCAGCGGTGATGGCCCTGCACACCGGTGGGGTTTATGGGTAGTTTGCCAAAGCTGTTGCGCAATCCCCTCGAAATTAGGCGTTTCGCCGTGGTAATCTAGAAATAAATTTACCTCGAGATTTAATTTATGCCACGTCGTCACCGTTATCAAGTTCAACCTTTTCCCATTCGCGTGAGTGAAAACAGTCTGGCTCACGAAGCCGGTTTGCGCACCGGAGATATTCTGGTGAGCATTAATGAAGAGCCTACCGGAGATTTTCTGGAATTTTACCAGCAAACTGCCGAAGAAATTCTCGATCTTGAAATTGAGCGTGAAGGGGAACTTTACGAAGTCACCATTCAGCGGGTCTATGGTGAAACCCTGGGCATTACCCCCAACCCTGAGGCCTCCAAAGACATTGTGGAATGTGAAAACCGCTGTGTGTTCTGCTTTATTCACCAGCAGCCCAAGGGATTGCGTCGCTCTCTCTTTATTCGCGATGATGATTACCGCTATTCTTTTACCCACGGTAATTTTATTACCCTCACCAATATGGCCCCGCAGGACTGGAAGCGGATTTACCGCGACCGCTTAAGCCCTTTGAATGTATCCGTGCACTCCATGTCTCCCAAAGTGCGTACCGAAATGATTAAGCACAAGCGGGCCGGTCGCATCAAGCAGCAGTTAGAAAGCCTCTTTGCCCACGATATCCAGGTGCACACTCAGATCGTGCTTTGTCCCACCATTAACGATGGCCCGGACTTAGATCGTACCCTCGAAAAACTCATGGGTTATTACCCGGACGTGCTCAGCGTGGCCATTGTGCCTCTGGGTTTAACGGACTACCGCGCCCATCTGCCGGATATTCCCCCCGTGAACCGGGAAGACGCCCTGCGCATTATTGAGCAGGTGCGCCCGTGGCAGGAGCGCTGCCAGAAAGAATTTGGAGAAAGCTTTATTCGCTTAGGCGATGAATTTTACTGGCTCACTGAGCAAGATTATCCGCCGTTTGAGCACTATGGCAGTTTTGAACAAATGGAAGACGGTGTGGGGGGAGCCCGTCGCTTCCGCGATATCTTTGCCCGCGAAGCCCATCGTTTACCCCGTCGCCTGCGTCGCAAGCGGCGTATCAGCATTATGACGGGGCAAATTGGGGCCGATATTATTCGTCCAGCGGTGGAAGAAATCAATCGTCGGGTCGAGAATTTACAGATCGACCTCGTTCGCTGCAAGAGCGAATTCTGGGGCTCAGGCATTACCGTTTCAGGACTGCTGATGGCCAGTGACTTGCTCAAGGTGGCCGGTACGGTGGACTTAGGAGAAGAAGTGTGGCTGCCCGAAGTGGTGGTGCGCAACGACGAGCGTCGCTTTTTAGATGATGTGACTCTGGCAGAATTTGAAGCCCTCATTCAGCGTCCGGTGCACGCCATTCCTGAAAATGCCGTGGATTTGATTCGGGCGGTAAAGCAGCTCAATCGCCGCGATGTGGTGCCCGATTTGCGGGTTCAGTCGGCCTGAGTGTATGGTCAATGCACTCACCAAGCAAGCCTCTCTGGCCTGGTTTTACTTTGATTGCATTCTCGCCTACTTTAAACCCGGCGCCCGCTGGACTTTGCAAACACCCGCCAATTTACTGACCCGACTGGCTTTTTACTTTTGTAACTGGTGCTATTTTTTCTTTTTGACCCTCAGTGAGTCCCTGGTGTATTTTTCCCGCTGGCAGCTCAATCAGGTGGACACCGCCCTGTACCGCCGTTATTTTCATCCCAGCCAGTTCTGGCTGGCCCTGCGCGAAGGCCTTAAAATCGAAGGCCCAGAAACCCTGTATCGCCTCACCTATGGTGAAACCAGCTGGTTTGCCATTGACCGCGTGTTTAAAGCGGTGAACGCCAATGAACACGACGTGTTTTACGATCTTGGCTGTGGCACGGGTCGCAACGTGTTTTATGGCAATATTACCTACGGGATGAAGGCCATTGGCATTGATTTACTTCCCAGTTTTGTGGATTATGGCAACGCCGTGGTGCAAGAACAGGGCCTGAAAGAGATTCAGTTTATAGAGCAGGATATTTTTAAGACCCCTTTACACGAGGCCACCATTGTTTATGTAACCGCCAACTGTTTTGACAGCCAGACCATGGGCCTGCTGATTCAGCGCTTGCAGGATTTGCCCACGGGAGCTCGCCTGATTTCTACCCATCGGCCCATTGCCGCTCCCAATTTGCAGGTGACCGGCTCACAGCGCCTGCCCTTTACCTGGGGCGTGGATCGGGTGTTTTATCACGTGGTGCGTTAATCGCTGAGCTGGTCTAAGATATTATCTTGCACCGTCATGTTTTCGTGTGCAGCAATCACCTATGGCCGGATCTAATCGTAAATCTAAACGCGTTTTGGACATAAGTAAACCCTCCCGATCTTTATACTCGTTCATTTTTTGTGTGAAATCAATATGTACGGAAAAGTTCTGTACAACGACGCAGATGACCTGCGAACTGGCAACTTGTTGCCGTGAGACTGGTCGATCTGCATTGTTGTATGGCGATAGTCCATTTGTTTATTTAAAATGATTATTAATATAATCCACCAATCTTGGGCCTGTTAGCTTATCTGTGGCTGGGTTCGTTCGCACATAAAATTCTGAGTCATCGAGATAGCAAGGCTTTTTTGATGCCTTACACTGAACTAAAAATACGGTTTTCTTATCTATCTCAATTATTTTTTGGTCAATAAAAGGATAGTAGGGTTCGCCTATTCTTTTAGCCATAAGATTTTTAAAATGTTTTAGATAATTGT
>CAYFGW010000156.1:0-11920 GCA_964342365.1 uncultured Candidatus Sericytochromatia bacterium
ACAGAGTTAACGCGGGTCGGAGTAGAGTGGATCGACTTGCCGACGACGCAGTGGCGTTCTTATGACGGCTCTCATCTTCATTTTTCGAGTGCGATCTTGCTTTCTCATCTTCTTGCGCTGGCTATTGTGCCCTGATGAGCCGGCTCAACGCATTTCCATAAGCACTTTTTTTAGAATAATGTATGATTTTTTCTACCTGTTCTACAGTAATCCATCCCTGTTTTAGAGCGGCGTATTCCGGGTATCCGGGATACTCTTCTTTTTGGCGTTCCGCTTCTTGCACACATTTTGATAGATGAAATATCCGATCTGGCGTTCCAAGATCCCACCAGCGGAAGTTAGCCAGGTGGTTGACCGCGATTTGGTCGTATTGCAATAACCGTTGATTCAGTTCGCTGATTTCTAATTCGCCACGCGGAGAAAAGGTCATTTTTTCTGCCACGTTCTGCCAGGAAGGCTGATAAAAATACAGACCCGTCACCGCCAGGGAAGAATTTGCTGAAAGAGGCTTTTCTGTAAATGCCACAGGTTTTCCCTGAGTATTGAGGGCGACTGTGCCAAATTCTTCGGGATTATTTACGGTGCAGGTAAACACACTGCTCAATGGTTTTTTGCGGATCTCCTCAAGAAAACAGGTCAGGTTTCTGCCGTGAAAAAAATTGTCTCCCAACATGACCCAGATCGGTGCGTTGTTGCTCCAATGCTTGCACTGGAGCATGGCGTCTACAATGCCGCGAGGTTGTTCTTGTTGTATGTAGGATAGATCAATGCCCCATTGGGAGCCGTTGCCCAGTAACTCTTGATAGCGGGGTATGTCTCTGGGGGTGCTTACCAGCAGAATATCTCTAACGCCTGCTAGCATCAGTACAGAAAGCGAATAATAAATCATGGGCTTATTGTAAACGGGGAGCAAATGTTTCGAAGTTACTTTGGTGAGTGGGTGCAAGCGTGAGCCGGTTCCTCCGGCAAGTAGAAGGCCTTTCATTGTTCAAGACAGACCGCTTTGAAGCGCATAATAGAGCTTCAACGGTTTGTGATTGATTTTTCGAACCGAAAAATAAGGTGTCTGTTCTGCTCCGAAGGATCGAAAAAAACTTTCAATGTTTTCGATAATAGATCCTTCAAAGTCAAAGCCTTGTTGGCGTTCAAAGCTTTTTTGTATAGCGTGCCAGATGCATAGGCTAAGGGCTCCACTATGTCTGTGTTCGGGATCTGTGCCACTTAACAAATAGTAGGTGTAACGACTGTCCCACACGCAATAAATCGCTGCATGGATTGCACCTGACGGATCTGTTGCAAAAAAAGTTTCTCCGCAGTTTCTGCTTTGCGTTGTCAAAAATAATTGCTTTAATTTTTCTTCGGAAAAGGGCACGGGCGTATTTTGTCGAAGAAAGGTTTTTTTGACCAGTGTAATCAATTCATTAACGGGGCGAGATGAAGAGATCTGCAGTTTGTATCGGTTTTCTGCTTTGCGAATATCGCCCCGTACTTTACTGTGTAGATTTTCCCAGACCGTTTTAGTGGGCTGGTAAGCAATGCGATAGGTATAGCGCGTACTCTGTTCGTATCCTTTCCAGTAAAAGGGAAGCCAGTTTTGGTTTTCAGGGCTCCAATTCTGTTGATACATATGATGCCGGGGGAGATGAGACTCCAGGAGGGTTAGTAATTTTTTTTCACGGGATCCAGAGGCGGTTTGTTTCATTGCGGAGGGTTTAATCCAGGGGCCAAGGTACTGACAAAGGGGAGGCTGTCCCAGGTAAATGAGCCTGGATCGTTTTCCCTTTTGTACGGTGTAAGGAAGTGCTGCCACCACCTGCTGGTTTTCTTCCACAGTGACCACGTCCCAGTGTTCCGGCCCCACAAGTGTATCTAGCCACCAGCTATTTAAAAAGATGGGAAGTTCCGGGTTCTCTTCGCAAAGATGACGATAAAGGGTTTTCATTTTTTGCGCAAAATGACGTGGTAACGGTATTCAAACTGCATTGAAGAAATGATTTCAAGCGTGAGTCTCTTGAATTGTGCATGAATTCTGTGCCAGAAACTGGTGTGATATCCGTATCCCATGCCCACACTTCCCAGAGAGCACCATAATCGAGAGGTTTGAGACCATTTCAAATGCCAGCGCGCGTATTTGAACAGTCGGTAAATGCGCTTAAGACGATGTGTATCATCCTGAGAGACCTGATACTTCCCGATTACGCCTGCGCGAAACAAGTGGAATTTTATCGGATCAACGCAGTCAAAGAAATACAGGGCCTCTGCATCGTTATTGTCTTTGAATTTTCTCACAAATTGTTCAAGTTCTGATTCTGTACTGAACTGCCCCACGGCTCCACAACTCATCCAGACAGCTCCTGAGGCCGGTGTATAGTCCAGGGCGTTTCCCAGTTCGAAAGTAATATGATGCCCCTTATTATTGGCTTTGGCTTTTTCTAAGAGCGGAGCAGAAAAGTCCATGGCAATAATGGGTGCCTTCAACAGAGGGTACAAACAGGCCAATAACTCCCCTGCCCCACAGCCAAAATCAACCAGCCCCTTATCCACAGATGCTGTAGACAATAAAAACGCGTGTTCTCTGGCTTTGCGTGCGTAATAGTCTTGATCTGAGCCCCTGTTTAAACTGGATTGTTGCTCAGCCCAGAAATTTTCGAACGCTTCGTTCTTCATGTGTTTAAAACCTTTCGATAAGCGACCAGATGCATGTAAAAAGACACAGCGTGTCCTATCAGAGACCCTAGCGTAACAGACAATACCATATAGACGGGGCTGAACTCCCACTTTGCTGATAAATAGATGGCCAGAACCACAAGGGTTAAGCGAACAATATCAGCGTATAGTTTGTAGTGGTGCTTGTTCATCACAATTAAATGATCCAAACCTGAAAAACACAGGTTACCAATAACAATAGGGCTAAAAGCAAACAGAATTTTAGAGACTTCCATCCATTTTTTGTCAAGAATATAGGGCACAAGGGGTGAAAAAACGTAGATGGCCAGGCAAATAAGCAAAGAAAGCCCAAATAATTGTTGGGTAAGCCTTATAAAGTGTTTTCTGAGAGCCCAGACGTCCTGATGGATCCGTTTTGAGGCTTCTGACCAGAAGCTCAGGCCAATGGATGAAGAAATAAGGCTGACAGGAGCATTAATCAGTTTGGCCCCCATGAAATAAATGCCGGCCGTATAGCTACTAAAAAAACTGACGATCATCACTGGAATAATATTATGGGATAGTGTGTTTAACGTAGAAACAAAAGTCGTTACCACCGCACGTCGATAGGTTTCTGAAAAATGCTGCTTGAACACCCTGAACGTTGGAATTTCGAACAAACGCCAGTCAAAGTGAATGGCAATATAAATAACTGCCATAAAATGGGAAATAATAAAGCCAAGAATTAATCCCTGATAGTTCCATCCTAGACTGCCCATAATAATGAGAAGTAAAGTGTTAGACAACGAAGTGAGCAAATTTGATCGTGCCACAAATTTGAGTTCTCCCACTTTGACCGCCAGTGATGAGGCCGTACTTTGCAACGTCCCAATAAACGCCTGTAAGACGGCCATCAGCAAAATATAATAACTTGTAGAACCGTCAAAATTGCCGATGTGTACCGGAAACACTGAAATATAAAGGCCAATTATTCCTGCGGTCATTAGTGCCAGGCACAAGGCCCATGAAGCGTACAACACGGCTTCTTTGAAAGTGGTCGCATTGGGAATGTACCATTCAAACCGAAAAGAAATAAAGGCTGTTAAAATGCCGCTAATGCCTACAAAACTGGCGAGAACACCAAAATCTTCCGGTGCATATAGAGCACTCAAAAAGGGCAATGCCAAAAACGAAAATACCTGAGAAAAGCTGCTCCATGAGAGTAAACGTAAAAAGTTACTGCGAAAATTTACTGTATCAGACATTGGTAAAATGCTTTATCTTCGGGATAAAGAAAATGACTGTTGTGCCAGAGCAGGGTAAAAACCCCTCCCCAGTGCAAACACGTTTTTTTATAGGTCAGCATTTTTTCAAGGGTTGTTTGCGTATAGGGGTTTTTCGCAAGCAGCGAGCATTCCATTAAAATCAGAGGCTGTTGTCGCAAATGCAATGCAGAACGGGTTTGCATATCAAAGTGGGAAAAGGCATGGCAAGTTCCTCGACGAAAACCGGGCATATCTGCAAATCCGAGCGTCGAATCTACATCAATACCGGCCTCTTCAAGTCCTCTGGCTGTCTCCGGTTCACTCCAGCGCAAAAAGTGTTGACGGTTCTTTAGCGTGGGCATTTCAATAGTGAGCTGCTGCAGGACTTTTTTGAAAATGTGAACTTCTTTTTTTTGTTGGGTAGGGTGTTTGTAAGTATTGTAACTGCTATGAAGTCCGAGACGATGCCCGCGACGCGCGATGTCTTTTAATAAACGCTGAATTTTTGTTTCGCTGAGGGAATAATAACCGTCCAGATACTTTTCAGTTTTGTCTGCGATGACGTAAAAATCCACCGTGTTTTGAGCGGTTTCGTTGATGCGCATCATCCATTCAAATTGTTCATAAGGATCCCAGGAGCGGATGCCCAGACTACTGCCTAAGCCTCGCTTGAAAATTTTTGCGGATTCCACTACATCTCGTTGTTTAAGAAAACAGCTTAGCATCAGGCGTGACCAGCGTGGAAATTGTTTGAAGCCGACAAAGTAGGGCAAATCAATATCGCAAGTCACCTGTGTACTTCCTTTGGTAGTTTTGCGCTGGGTTTCAGGCCAGATGTCGTGGATCAAATGCCAGAGAAGTTCCACGTATTCATCTGCTACTGCCCGATGCAGAATATCAAAGCGACTTAGAAAGCTGTTTTTTGCACTCGCTCTGTCATGGGCATCCCGTCTGGCAAAATGTTCATCGTAACCGTTGAGAAGAAAAAATATGCCACCCAGTAAATCTGCTTTTATTCGGGTTCTCCCCTGCGTGTTTTTTGTGTCGTATCCGGCTTCTCCAAAGAGAAGGGGTAATTCATCGTACGGAAAACGCCTGACAAATGCAGTGGGCAGATTTTCTTTTTCCCATAAAACGATTTTTTCAGGGATATGGTCACTTTTTAAACCGTACCGAACGTGTTTTTCTATAAACGTACCGGGCAAAATCAGTGTTTTACTCTGCTTTTGAAGGGTGACCTCCCGGGGGTGAGTTCCCCGTGTGATGCGATAATTTAGCCCCAGTCGTTCAGTAAATACCCAATGGAATAACCAGGTGTATTCAGGTTCTTGCTCAGGGGGGATTTTGAGTTCAAACAAAGTTAGAGATCTGACACGAAATTTTCTATTGCTGATGCTACCTGGTCTCTTTCTTCTGCTCTGATTTCTGGATAAATGGGAATGGCCAGGGTTTGCTGAGATGCAGCTTCAGCTACGGGGAGACTCACGGTAACGTCAAAACAGGGTTGTTGGTGTAAAGGCAGCGGATAGTAAATCATACTGGCAATGTTATGACTGGCAAGGTATTCCCTGGCAGCATCACGGTGTTGTTGTGTATGAAACGTGAGCATAAACTGGTTCCAGGTCATGGTGTTATGTTGTTCTACGCGAGGTAGGGCACGAATATCCAGATTTTTCAGGCGTTCCAGGTAATAGTTTGCGGTTTCCTGACGAGAGGCATTCCAACGATCTAAGTGGGGCAGTTTAACGTGCAGCAAAGCGGCTTGTAGAGCGTCTAATCTAAAATTGCCGCCCACAAACCGGTGATAGTACTTGGGTTTGGATCCGTGAGAGCGTAACACACGGGCCTGTTCTGCCAGGGCATCGTCATGGGTAGTGATGAGCCCACCATCTCCAAACCCACCGAGATTTTTTGAAGGGAAAAAGGAGAAGCAACCCATATGTCCTACAGATCCCAGTTTTTGCTTTTTCCAGGTGGATCCCGTGGCCTGAGCAACGTCTTCTATCACGTGAACCTGATGATCTCTGGCCCATTCCATGAGACCCTCCATGCGAGCGGCCTGACCAAATAAATGCACCGGAATAACGGCCCGGGTACGAGGCGTATACGCCTGAAAAACCTCTTCTAGCTTCCAGTTAAATGTGCCCGGTTCACAGTCTACAAAAATTGGGGTAGCTCCCAGTCTGGCTACTGCACCTGCGGTGGCAAAAAAAGTATAGGTGGGGCAAATCACCTCGTCACCGGGCTTTATGCCCAGGGTCATGAGGGACAATAGCAGGGCATCTGAACCTGAAGAAACGCCGATTGCGTGTTTGACCTCAAGGTATTCCGCACAGGCTGTTTCAAATTCTGTGACACTACTGCCCATAATATAGCGATTGCTCTGCAGATGTTGGTCAAAAACTGCTTTAAGTTCTTGTTCAAGAGGAGCGTGCAGTCGGCTTAAATCCAGCATGGGTATATTCATAAGGGTTTATAATCCTGATACATTTTTTCTCCCTGACTCAATGCTTCCGGTAAAGGATCTTCTTCTTTGAGATCGAGACAGTAGAATTGCCCTGTCTCATTTAAAGCGTAGCGCAAACCACTTTCAGGACAGGGTTTTACTTCACCGGACTCAAGAGACAGGCGATGTCCGTGACGGGTCATCCATCCTTTTTGCTGACCGGGATTTCCCAGTATCAGAGCGTAATCCGGCACGTTTTTGGTGATAACGGCCCCTGCGCCCACAAAGGCATATCGACCGATGCGAACACCACAGACGATGGTGGCGTTTGCGCCGATGGTACAGCCTTTCATCAGATGGGTTTTTTCGTACAGATGTTGGCGTTTGACCTGAGAGCGGGGATTGCTAATATTGGTGAGCACACAAGACGGACCCAAAAACACGTCATCTTCAATCAGAGTCCCCGTATAAATAGAGACGTTATTCTGGATTTTGACACGGTTTCCCAGTTGCACTGCATCTGCAATAAATATATTTTGTCCCAGATTGCAGTTTTGCCCCAGAATGGCCCCTGATGAAATATGGCTAAAATGCCAGATACGGGAACCTGCACCTATCTGCGCTCCCTCATCCACATAGCTGGATTCGTGTACAAAGTAGTTCATGTTTAAGATTCCATCGGTAATAAAATGGTTTGGCCCTGAGTGATCAGGGAACGCTGTGCCGCTTGTAACACCTTGAGTACGTTCAGGCCGCTTTCGGAGTCCGTAATCGGAGGCTGGCGGGTAGATATGGCTTCAAGAAATGCGCGGCATTCTTCTTTTAAGGGCTCTTGCGTGGGAAACGCAATGGGTTTACCCTCTCCTTTTACGGGGATGGGTTCACCGGCTTTTAAGTCCACGCGCTGATCGTAAAGAAGCAGTTGTTTTTGAACATCGTCAAAAACCGCCATTTTTTTTGAGCCTACCACCACCAGTTTTTGTTCTTTGAAGGGGTTCAACCAGGAGACAAAAATATGTGCTGAAACACCGTTGTCGAAGCTGAGCTGTGTCATGGTAATATCTGCAATATTGGGCTGAATATAGGCGCCGCCGTTCGCAATCACCTGAAAAGGCAAATCTCCTACCAGGCGTAAAATGACCGCAATATCGTGGGGAGCAAAAGACCAGAGTATGTTTTCTTCCCGTCTGACTTTACCTAAATTTAGACGGTTTGAATAGATATACCGCACCTGCCCTATTTCTCCATCACGAATCAACTGGCGTAAGGTAAGAATGGCCGGGTGATATTCCAGAATATGGCCCACCATGAGCATTTGTTTTTGTTGTTGTGCTATTTTATGGAGTTCAAGGGCATCTTTATAGCGAAGCGCAAGGGGTTTTTCGCAGAAAACGTCTTTTCCTGCGAGCAAGGCCCGGCGTGTCAGATCGTAATGGGTAACGGCCGGCGTTGCGATGACTACCCCTCGTATATTCGGGTGCTTAAGAACATCTTCAAAAGAGGTGGAAAAATGAGCCGTTCCGGCCAGCGGGCGTAAAACATCATGTTGCTGTAGGTTTGATTCACAAACGGTGTGTAAAGCATCCAATTCTGCAAAGTTACGTACTAGATTTTTGCCCCAGTATCCGGCCCCTACAACAGCTATCTGTTTTTTCATATGCCAGCTTTCTGATAGTATATTACTACGATGAAGTTTAACATATTATGTCCTTTATGCTCTTTATGCCAAATCCTGTAATATTGACTGTGATTGGGGCACGACCGCAGTTTGTCAAAGCGGCGATGGTTTCTTCAGCCCTTAAAAAAGCAAACCTTACCGAAATCCTTGTGCACACGGGGCAACACTACGATCGAACCATGTCCGAGATTTTTTTTGAGGAACTGGGTTTGCCTCTTCCTCACCATAATCTACGTCTCGGTGGAGGGACCCAGGGGGCAATGACCGGGCGGATGCTGGATGCTCTTGAAGGATTAATGCTGCAATATCAGCCGGACTGGGTGCTGGTTTATGGTGATACAAACTCGACCCTGGCAGCGGGCCTGGCAGCCGCCAAACTCCATATTCCCGTGGCGCACGTGGAGGCAGGCATGCGCTCCTTTAACAAAGCAATGCCCGAAGAAATTAACCGTGTTCTGGTGGATCATCTTTCCACGCTTTTACTGGTGCCTTCGGAAAAACCTGTGCGTCTGCTTGAAAAAGAAGGATTGACAACAGGTGTGCATATTGTGGGCGATATCATGATGGATGCAACGCTTCAATTCAGGGACCATTGTAATATTACCCCTTTGCTTCAACGCTTTCAGCTTCGTGAAAACCAGTACGGCTTTTTGACGCTGCATCGGGCTGAAAACACAAATGATCCGGCGCTGTTACAACGCTGGCTAACTGCACTGGCCAGCGTCAGTGAACATTATCCCCTCGTGTTCCCTATGCACCCCCGTACCCGTAAAGTGATTGATGAGCATGGGCTGAAGTTAGATACCCGATGTATTCACGTTTGTGAGCCCATGTCTTATAGCGAAACCCTGGCTCTTCTGAGGCACGCTGCTTTACTGTGTACGGACAGCGGTGGGATGCAAAAGGAAGCTTATTATCTGGAAACGCCGTGCCTGACATTGCGCAAAGAGACAGAGTGGGTAGAGACTCTGGAGCAGGGGTGGAATCAACTGGTGCTTTCGCCAGAGCAGCTTCTGAGTACCCTGAATAGCTTTATTTCACAACACCGCGAACCTCCCTTGCCCGTTTATGGGAATGGCAAGACCGCCGAAAAAATTGTGGCCTTGATTATGTCAGCACAGCCTGAATAAGTTCTCGAAAACGTTTCTCGTTATTTTCTGCGCAAAGGATTTGACTTGCTTTGTGAGCGTTTTCTTTACAAGCCCTGATCTTTTCAGGAGTTAGCATATTGATGGCCTCTCCCAGTTCTCTGGCACTGAATCCCTGACTTACTATACCCAGCTCATGGGTTTTAATCATGCGTGACACTTCGGGGTTGGGGCTAAATAGTACCGCCAGTCGTGCCTGAATAAATTCAAAAAATTTATTGGGCAGAGCGCCCTGGTGATTGGGATTGACCGGGGGTAAAAGGTGGATGCCCACGTCGTACTGATTGATGGTTTTAGGGATTTCGGTCATGGGAACAGGATCACGAAAGTGAATGCGTGAATCCTGAGCCGCCTGCTGACGAAAAGCCTGCTCATATTTTTTCTGACTGGGATCCACTTTAAACATAAAGGTAAGCTCAACGTTTTGCTTCACATGTTTCATGGCTTCAATAAATATCTCAGGAGAACGACTGGGCATGAGATGCCCGTGATGAATAATGCGTATGCGGTCATTTTGCGTTTGCGAAGTCGTCAGTTCTTTATAAAAAGGGGCGTTGGTAATCAGAGTGGGACGGCGACCGAAATCTCGTTCATAGTAATCACAGAGCGTTTCAGAAACCGTCGTGATCCCGTCTGCATGGGCCAGAGTTTGCTGACACATGGTGCGGGTAAATTTACCAAACAATACGCGCCATTTTAAGTCTTCGCTGTACATGCCGGGGTAAAACTCATGGGCGTCCAGGATAATTTTGCAGTTCCACATGGCCTTTGCTTTGACGGCCAGGGGCCAACATTCCAGTTCGTTGGCCACAATGATAGGGGGCTTTAATTGTTGTAAACGTCTCCAGCTGTGCTTAATGTGAGGAGCAAGCCAGTAGAACGTTTCATGGCGTCCGGTAAGTAGGCTGGCACCGCGTAAGGCCTTGAGAAAGTTGTTCTGAGGACGATAACCCATATCTACACAGGTAATCCCCTGTATGGCCGTATCCGCAGGGCCGAGAGTATACACATCATAGTCAGGACTTAACCATTTCACCTGTCGGTAAATACGTGGATCATTGGCCAGAGGTTTAAAAGACAGAACGCAAATTTCAGTCATGGTCTGAAGTATATCAAGCTCTAGTATAATTGAGCCATGATTCAAATTACCGATCTCAAACGACAGTACGCTCACCTCAAATCTGAGATTGATGAGGCCATGCTTTCGGTGTGTGCCTCTGGTCAGTTTATTAAAGGTGATATCCTTGCGGGTTTTGAGTCAAAAATCGCTGATTATCTGGGCTGTGCTCATGCCATCGGGGTCAATTCAGGGACGGATGCTCTTTACCTATCACTCAGAGCCGCAGGGATCGGCCCGGGTGATGAAGTGATAACCACCGCCATGAGTTTTCTGGCTACCGCTGAAGCAGTGTCGCTGACGGGAGCTACTCCTGTATTTGTGGATATTGATCCCCTCACAGAGTGTATGCGACCCGAACTGCTTCATCAGGCCCTGTCTTCTAAAACCAAAGCCATTATCCCGGTGCATTTACACGGCTACGCCTGTGACATGGATGCGATAATGAAGTTTGCCCGGGAGCATAAGTTGGTGGTGATTGAAGACTGTGCCCAGTCCATTGGAGCCACATACAAGGGACAGCAAACGGGCACATGGGGTGACTTTGGCTGTTTTAGCTTTTTTCCCACCAAAAATCTGGGAGCCTTTGGTGACGGAGGGCTGGTGGTCACTTCTGATCAAAACCACTACCGCCAGCTAAAAACCCTCAGAAATCACGGTTCTGCCAAAAAAAATTTTCAGGACTGTTTGGGCATTAACAGTCGGTTAGACACACTTCAGGCGGCCATCCTGCGGGTAAAACTACCACATCTGGATACCTGGAATGCACAGCGCAGAGAGATTGCGGCACATTACCATAACTTATTAGCGCCTCTGGCACTCCCCTTGCGTTTGCCCCCTCTGGAAATCCCGGAGGCCGAAAGCGTCTTTCATCACTATATCCTGCGCTTTCAGGGCCCCTTACGGGGGCAGCGGGATCTGATTCAGCAAAACATGAAACAGGCGGGCGTGGAATGCCTGCCCTATTACCCCCATCCGCTGCATTTACAGTCCCTTTATAATGCGAAATATCAGGAGGGAGACTTTCCTGAAGCAGAAGACTGTGCTCAAAACAGCCTTTCACTGCCCATTTTTCCTGAATTAACCTCCAATGAACAACAATTCATTGTGGAAACACTGGTGGATATTGTACAACCGTTGATGTCCTTCTGAAATGTCAACGCCATTGGATATCTGGATCTGGATCACCGCACCCTGGAAAGGGTTTCACCGACAATTGCCCTTTCGGGTGCTCTCCCGCCTCATGGCCCCGGAAGATCGATTGTATATTCTGGACAGGCCCCTGGATCCCACCTCGCTTATTCGTCATCCCGAGCGTTGGCCGGGGCGTGATGCGGGTAATGAGTCAGAACGCTTTCAGGTATTACAGGGCAAAACCCTCATTCACGATCAGGTGGCCTATCGTCACCCCCGGCTTGAAACTCTGCATTATAAAGGGTTAAAAAAACAGTTTTCGACCTTTATTCGCGCTGAAGCCCGTCAGGTGCACTGGTTGATGCATCCGTGCTTCTGGCCCGCTCTGCGCTTTTTTGAAGCCCATACCGTCATTTATGACTGCTATGATGAGTACACAGAAACTCCCGGGCACACGGTGCCCCGCCTGATTCGCTTGTACGAGGA
>CAYFGW010000157.1:0-11819 GCA_964342365.1 uncultured Candidatus Sericytochromatia bacterium
CTGATTGAGCTGACGTACTGCCAGTGTAGAAAACACACGGGTATTGGGGCGTTGATGATCGTAAATGACCTGGCCGGAACGGTCCACAATTTTAAAAATGGCGGTGGGCTCCACGAGCACCCCATCGTTGGCAAAGGTGCCGTAAGCCCCCGTGAGTTCCACCAGATTCATTTCTGAAGCTCCCAGGGCCGAGGTCAGATCAGCGGCAATCGGACTTTTTACGCCGGCTTTTTGCGCCGTTTGAATCACGCGGTAAATACCTTCCATATGAGCCAGTTTAACGGTAGGCACATTCATAGACATGGTCAGAGCCTGCTGGAGCGTTACGTCACCGTGAAACCGGCGATCCCAGTTGCGAGGGCGATACCCACCGAAACTAGTAGGCGCGTCTTTGACGGTGTCGTAAAGGGTTTTGCCCCGTTCAAAAGCGGTCAAATACACAAAGGGCTTAAAGGTGGAGCCCACCTGCCGCTGGGCTTGAAAAGCACGGTTAAACTGACTCTGTGAGTAATCCATGCCTCCCACCATCGCTTTGACATAACCAGAACGGGGGTCCAGCGCCACCAACGCCCCCTGTTTAGCACCGCTTCGCAGCAAACGGGCCTGTTCTGCTTTGAGCAGGTTTTCACCATACTTTTGTAAGTCTGTATCAATGGTGGTGTAGACTTTCCAGCCTCCCTGTTGAAAGGGAATCTGGCCGTAATCTCGACGCAGACTATGCATCACGTAGTCCAAAAAATAAGGATAAGGATAGGAACGGCGCAATCCCACCAGCTGCAAACGCTGTTTAAGAGCTTCCGCCAGTTGCTCAGCAGTGATGTGACCATCGCGCTGCATTTCATTCAGCACAATTTCTTTGACTTTATTGGCCCCTTCAGGATTGTTATAGGGGGAAAGGTATGCCGGGCTCCGGATAACGCCCGCAAGGACTCCTGCTTCGGCAATGGTCAACTGGCGAGCGGATTTACCAAAGTAAATTTGAGAAGCCGCCTCAATACCGTACACGTTGTGTCCCAGATGCACCAGATTGAGATACATTTCTAGAATTTGATGTTTGGAGTAGCGGTTTTCCAACTGAAAAGCCAGCAGGGCTTCGGCCACCTTACGTTTGATACTTTTTTCGGGGGTCAAAAACAGGTTTTTGATCAGCTGCTGGGTAATGGTACTGGCTCCTGTGACCGCTTTACGCTTCACAAAATTAATGTAAACCGCCCGGGCAAGGCCCAGATAATCCACGCCTTCGTGCTGCCAAAAGCGACCGTCTTCCGCACTCACTACCGCATCCTGAACGTGTTTGGGCAATTCCTGCAAGGGAATGGGATCATAGCGACCCTGTGAAGAAATGCGAGTGAGCAGGGTTTTATTGGCGGTGTAAATTTCGGTAGCCATGGGCAGGGTATAGTTTTCCAATTGCCCCACATCGGGCAGCTGGCGGTAAACCGTAAACAGTGCAGCACCCACACCACCCCCCAGAGCCAGCCCTAACAAAAGCATCAGAATAAAAAATCGGGTTATAAAGCGCTTCAACCGGGAAGGCGGTTTACGACTTTTTTTGCTTTTTTGGGAAGCCTGAGACTGCTCGCGGCGAATTTTACTCATATTTGAACAGCCTGTGCACCACACACCTGATTGCGCCCGGAGGATTTGGCCTGATAAAGGGCCTGATCGGCTGCTTCCACCAGTTCTATACGGGTGGTGCCGTGCTCACCGTAATTGGCCACCCCAATACTGATGGTGACCTGAGGCGCAGGTTTGGGATCCATGGCGGGAATGTGTAGATCGGCGATCGCCTGACGAATTCTTTCGGCCACCACCATGGCACCCTCAAAATCAGTGTCGTTCAGCCACACCACCATTTCCTCTCCACCATAACGGCAGGGCAAATCCACCCCCTGTCTGAGAGAGTCTCGCAGCAGTGCCGACACCCGCCGGATGACCTCATCGCCGGTCTGGTGGCCGTAGTTATCGTTCACCAGTTTAAAATGGTCAATGTCCAACATTAACAGCGAAGAGGTTCCCCCTGAACGATTCAGGCGGCGCAACTCGTCATCAATACGATTTTCGAAGTAACGGCGCATATACAGCTGAGAAAGGCTGTCTGTAGTGGCCATTTTAAAGAGACGAGCGTTTTTGAGATCCTTTTGCAAAAACACCACCACATTTTGCAAAATGAGCTTTTCGCTTTCTCCTAACTCACCAAAAGCGTCGTTTTCACCTCTGATACGCAGCTCTTTATCAAATAAACAAAAAGCTCCCCAGAGTTCTTTTTCTACCCAAATGGGGGCAATGGCCGCCGACTGAAAATCAATATCCAGAAAAGGAGCGTCTTCAGCGGTCAACATAAGCATCGGCACGGGAGCATCGGGGTCTTCATCCGGTGCCAGCAACAAATCGTGCTCAGCCAATAACTCTCTGAGTGTGCCCCCCAGACGGGTTTCTGCTTCCGGTGAAAAGGGAGCATTCACCGGAGAAATCACGCGAGCCACTTCGGAATCTTTTTCGTCAAGGCGCAAAAACAGCCCGCGGTGTAAGCTTAAATGGGTCATGAGTAATTCGGTAGCCCCTTGCAACAAGAGCTCTGCGTCCAGCTGACCCTGAAGTTTATGCTGAATAAAATTAATATGCTGTAAAGCGAGCGTGTATTCCAGCACCTTATACTCACTGTGCTGCAGTTTTTCCTGATGCTTTTCAAGCGACTCTTCAGCGTTGCTCAAACGCTCCTGTTTTTCCATCAGTCGCTCTTCCATATCTTCGTAGAGCGACTGCCGATCCGACAGACTGCGTTGGGAAATAGAAAGATAGGTTTCTATAGACTTGAGGGGCTTCTCAAAGTCTGCCCAGAGCGTACCCGCAGGCAGTTCCGGCAAAGCCAGTGCTTCTCCCCGGGTTAAACTCTGTAAATAATCTCTGAAGGCATGGGCCAATAACAAAGTTCGGGTTCGCACAAAAAACAGCACGCCCAGTGGAAAAAATAGGGTAATACCCAGTACGCCCAGCGCCACATGGAGCGGGGTCTGCTGAGAGAGTAAGAAAAGCGTGGCAGCACCGCCTGAGAGCAAAAAGATGGCGGTCAATAACCGAAAATATAACATATGCAGGTCATTATATAACAGGTTGGACTGTAGCAGGCTGATTAGAAGAAGCGGCGGGGGTCCACAGCACGTCCGTTCTGGTGCACTTCAAAATGCAGGTGAGGGCCCGTAGAATGCCCTGTAGAACCCATAGAGCCAATCACCTGGCCGCGGGCCACACGCTGGCCCACGCTCACTTTCAGCGCAGAACAGTGGGCATAACGGGTGCGAATACCGTTGGGATGCTGAATATCTATAGCGTAGCCGTAGCCACCCATCCAGCCGCTGTAAACCACACGACCTTCTTTTACAGCTTTAATGGCTGTACCCACGGGGCCCGCAATGTCCATTCCGTTGTGCATGCGGAACCAGCGCCAACCAAAGTTAGAGGTCACTACGCCTGCTGAGGGCCAGGACAAACGACGGCCGGTGGGGGAAATCGCGGGCGTTGAATGACGATGGCGGGTAGACTGAATTGATTGTAAAGGAGCCACCGGTTCAGGACGCTTTTTGAGGTCCGTGGCATTGGGAATAATAATCTTCTGGCTTTCGCTAATCATATGGGGATTGTCCAGCTGATTGACTTCCACAATCTCCTGCACATCCACATCATAGCGGGTAGAAAGCTCTGCGAGGGTTTCGTTTTTTTCTACCGGGTGAGCAATCCCGTCCACGGGCAAAATGGTCAGTTCAGTACCGGGCTCCAGCACGTCATCAATTTTATCGCCGGGGTTGTTTTTAACAATGGTGTTGGGGCTCACGTGGTAGCGCTTGGAAATTTTTTCAATGGTGTCACCAGCTTTTGATTCATACTGAATGGGCTGATCGTGCTGAACCACGAAGTGCTCGCCTTCCTGAATTTCCTGACGGAATGCTGCCACCTTTGTTTCAGCGTTCTGGTACATAACCTGCTGAATGGGAGGCTGCTCCACTTCAGGAGTTCTCAGGGCCTGATAAGCACCAAGCGTTGCCACGCCCGCCAGAGAAAAGGCACCAGCAATTTTGAGAGTTTTGGGTGTGGGCAGAGGGAGCGCGGGCTTTGCCTTTTGACGCAGTAAAACCGGCGCTAAACGATGGGTTTTTCTGGGGCGACGGGCGGGGCGCTGAGGCCGACTGACCACGGGAATCTGATGGGGTTGAATTTTGGCTTCGAGTACCTGCGCATAACGCTGAACTTCCTGATGCCACTCTGATTTACAGGCTGTTTCAAGATCCTTAAAGAGTTCTGCTTCTATCTCAGGGTAAAACGTTTCTGGGTTATGCATACTAAAACCTTTCTCAAAGCAACGGTGGCGCAACGGGGAGACTTAATCTTTTATTAACCAAACAATCATTTTATGTAAACAGTAAGTGACAATAACGGGTTGCGCGTGATTTAAATCACATCATGCCTCTCAGTATAGCTCAGGTGTTTTTCGAACGTCAATTCCCCGTGTCAATCAGGAGCAATGACAGACGGGGTTTGCTTCTTAGCGCCCCAAAAAGAAATGTTTTTGTTACCTAAACGCAATAAAACAGGATCTGCTGTATCCTCTGGCATCAGGCCTCATTCTGTGATTAAATACCCTAAAGGTTAATTTTAAGTTAAAATTAAGTTTAATTTTAGAGACTCAGGTATTTACGAATGACAGAACACCTATTTTTTGGAGCCCAGCCCCTCAAACTATCTCGACTGGGCTACGGTGCCGGACAGCTCGGGGGCGATCATCTGACCCAGAACGACGTGGATCGCCTGCTGGATCAGCTCAGAGATGCGGGAATCAATTTAATAGATACCGCCAGGGGCTACGGCGCGTCTGAAGAACGCCTGGGTAAATACCTTAAAAAACACCCGGAAGCCTTTCATATTTCCACCAAAGTGGGCTACGGCATTCCCGGTTATGAAGACTGGACCCACGATGTGATTCTGGCCGGCATTGAGACCGCTTTAAAAACCCTGTCCTGTGAAACCCTTGATATTGTGCATTTACACTCCTGCCCCCGCCACGTTCTGGAGCGAGGAGACGTTATTGAAGCTCTGCTCAAAGCAAAAGCCAGCGGTAAAATTCGCGTGGCCGCCTACTCTGGAGAAAATGAAGATCTGGTATGGGCCGCCCGTTCGGGTTACTTTGATAGTTTGCAATGTTCGGTCAATCTTTGCGACCAGTGGAGCCTGCAACAGCTCCTGCCCCACGCGGTGGCTGCCGGCTTTGGCATTATTGCCAAACGTTCGCTGGCCAACGCATTCTGGCGGTTTCAGAAACAGCCCACGGGAGATTACAGCGAAGCTTACTGGCTGCGCTGGCAGGCCATGAGACCTTATCTGGAACACGTTAAGCCTGAAGAAGTTGCGCTGCGTTTCTCGGCCTTTGCGCCGGAAGTCCACGTGGCCATTACGGGTACGACCAACCCCAAACACCTGACCCGCAATCTGGAAGCCTTTAACAAAGGCCCTCTGCCCGAAAGCCTACAGCGAGACATTCGTATCGCCTTTGCCCGTGCAGAACAGGACTGGGGCGGAGAACTTTAAAAAACCACAAAAATTTCAAAGGTCACTTACAAATGTCACCTCCATGACATCTTCTAAAACATCGTTGCTATAGACTTAAGCCATAACGTCAAAGGATTATATATTTATGTCTGAAGCATCACGTTCTGAATCTCCGGCACAGGCCGACGAAAACAACGCAAAGAAAAAAGGGGGGCTCTGGAAACCCATTGCCCTGATGACTGTGGTCATTGCCATGCTCATCGCTGCCCGTCAGTTCGGGCTGGCGGAGTATTTAAAAGATCTGCAACCCTGGATTGAGTCACTGGGGCCGTGGGGACCGGTGGCTTTTGTGGCCCTGTATATTGGCGCTTCTATTGCGGCGATTCCCGGCTCACCGCTGACCATTGCCGCGGGGGTGCTTTTTGGTTCTGTATGGGGCGTGGTGTGGGTCAGCATTGGCTCCACGGCCGCCGCCGCCTCTTGCTTTTTGATCGCACGCTACCTGGCCAGAGACGCCATTGAAAACAATTTAAAGGACAATAAGCAGTTCAAAAAATTAGACAGCATGACCGCTGAACAGGGCGCTTTTATTGTGGCGATTGTGCGTCTGCTGCCCATTTTTCCCTTTAATTTACTCAATTACGGGTTTGGGCTCACCAAGGTGCCCTTTGTCACCTACGTGTTCTGGTCCTGGATTTGCATGTTGCCCGGCACCATTCTTTACGTGGTGGGCGCAGACGCCGTTAAACAAGCGGTGGCCAGAGGCGAGATCCCCTGGGCACTGGTGGGTGTCGTGGTAGTGGCTCTGGTGGTGTTATCCCTGATTGGTGCTCAGGCCCGCAAAAAGCTCAAGAAAACAGAGCAGCAGGCAGAAGCCAACTGAAGTAGCTTACACAGTGGCGAAGTTAGCGTGGGTTTCTTCCCACTCAAAATAAAACTTGCGCAAGATATTTTTGGCCACTTCAAGGCGATAATGGGCACTGGCACGCACGTCAGAAATAGGTGTAATTTCCGCCTGTGCCCGTTGACCCGCTTCTTCAAAGGTTTTTTCTGTCAGGGGCTTGCCCTGTAAAAAGCTTTCGGTATCGGGCAGGCGCAGAATCACCGGCCCCACCCCGCCAAAGGCGAGAGTGGCTTTTTCGATTTGCTGAACGCCGTCCACCACCTTTGTGCGCAGACGAACGGCGGCAGTAAAGGTAGAAATGTCCAGGTCTTTCCGGTTCGACACCTTGTACAAACGCAGAATATCTTCTCTGGGCGGGATGGGAATAAAAACGCGGCTGATGATTTCATCGTCTTTTAGATCCAGCTGTTTATAGCCTGTGTAAAAGTTGTTGATATTCACGCGGCGCTGACCGGAGGCCGAAGTGAGCTCCAACTCTGCACCCACCACAAACAAAAAGGGCAGGGTATCAGCAATGGGAGAAGCATTGGCAATATTGCCCACCAACGTGCCCTTGTTTTTAATCTGGGGCGAGGCAAAAATATGCATCAAACGGGCAAATTCAGGAATACGGCTGCGGCAAAAGTTTTCCAACTGACTCAGAGATACCCGTGCACCCAGCTGAATCTGTCCAGCTTCTTCGGTGATGGCGTGGGCATCTGCCACACGGCTGAGATTGGTAATCTTAAGAGGATTGGCCCGCTCTTTGTTGATCAACACACCCATATCAGTGGCCGAAGAAAAGATTTTGCTTTCGGGCTCACTGCCTTTGAAGGCCGCCGCCTCTGCAAAAGAGGTGGGCGCATAAAAAACACGGTCAGGGGTTTTGATTTCAATGCCCTGCTGCTGATGAGCAAACAGGTCTGCTAGCATATCGGGAGTTTCGTAGCGATGCTGCAGGGACACAAAGGCATTGAGATCAATGTCTGTGCCCGCGCTCAAAATGGGTGCATAGCCCGTGCAACGACAGAGATTACCGGTCAGGGCATTGCGCACCTGTTCGCCAGACAGTTTCTCCGGGGGCGCTTCGGAACGCTGGCACACCTGATGATTCACGAACTCCGTCATGGCACACACGATTCCCGGTGTACAAAAGCCGCACTGGGCCCCATGGTGTTCTACCATCGCCGACTGAATGGCGTTTAGACTGCCATTATCCGACAGGCCTTCCACCGTGACCAGATGAGTACAGTCCATTAAATGCATAAAAGTAATGCAGGAATTAATGCTTTCGTAGTACAGGGATTCAGGCACCTGTTCACTGTAGGAAACGCCTCGCAAAACAGTGCAGGCGCCACAGTCACCTTCAGCGCAAACCACCTTGGTACCGGTCAGCGAACGCACATAGCGCAAATAGTCTGACAGACTCATAAAAGCCTGTTCTCCTCTGATTTCGTAACGCTTCCCGTTGATGTATACCAACACGTAATCCCGCATAAATGACTCCTCTACAAATGCCTTTGTCGTATTATACTGCTAAACTGTGGACTATGTGCAATCCAAACCCCACCATAGAACTCCCCGCTGGCGCCGATTTGGCCACCTACCAACGCTATATTCACGACCTGGAAAGTCTTCACGGCTGGCTGGATGTGGATCTGGTTCATAACTGCTTTTTAATGGGCGAAGAAGTGGGAGAATTGTTCAAAGCCATTCGCAAATACAAAAAATACTTTGTGGATACGGCCACACCAGACACCCAAAGCTCCTCAGCCGCACAGCGCAAAGAAGACGTGGCGGAAGAACTGGTGGACGTGTTTAATTATTTACTGGCGCTGGCAAACCGCCTGGACATTGACTTAGAAAGTGCTTTTCGCAAAAAGAACGCGCGCAATCAGACCCGCTCCTGGAGCTAAGTGCCCTAGCGTCCGGTGGCTCTCATTGTCACGTCGTCTTCAAGCTGCTCCACAGGAATCATCACCTGCACCTGTGTGCCCATGTTCACATTACTGTCTAATTCCACCCGGCCGCCGTGGGCTTCTGCAATGTGTTTAACCAGGGTCAGACCAATCCCTGAACCTTCTAAAACATTCAATTGATCTGCGTGTTCGCCGGTAAAAAAGGGCAAAAATACGTTGGCCAGATCTTTTTCGTGAATACCTTTACCCTGGTCTTCCACCTCTAGAAACACGTATTCATTGCTCTGATTATAGTTTAGACGGCATTGCACCAGCGATCCCTGAGGCGAATAACGAATCGCGTTGTCCAGAATATTGATAAACATATGGCGCAGGGCGTCCCGGTTGCCCATGACTTCGATGTCGTATTCCTGTTCATAGCGCAGGCTCACTTCATGAGACTGGGCCAGACTACGGAGCCACATGATGCATTCTTTCAACAGTTTATTCACGCATACGGGCTCCAGCGCCATGAGCACATGACCACTGGCACTACGGGCGTAAAACAGCAGCTGCTCTACCCGGTTGTACATATGCTTACTAAAGTGGGTGATCTGGTCGGTGTAAAGATTGAGATCGTCCAGCGCCACTTCCGCCAGTTCACCGTCCAGACGTTCACTCAGGTGCATAATTTGCTGCAAGGGCACCATGAGCTCCTGACTGGTGTGGGTCAGAAATTTAAGTTTGGCGGCGTCAGATTGGTTCACCTGACGGTGCGCAGAACGCAGGGAGGACTCCACACGCTCCTCGGCGGTAATGTCAAAAAACTGTACCGACGCAATGCTGTAGCGTTTTTGCTGCGCGTGCAACGCAATCAGGTTATGACGACTCATTTTGACGGTACGATGCCCCAGACGGGGAGACCACAGCTCCATACGCTTGGGGATACTGTTCAGACTTTCAATTTGCTCGGACGTTAACCCCATCTGACGCAAGACGTCTTCCATGGTGGCAGAGCCCTCTTGCAAATCTAACGGCAGCTCAAAATTATTGTTTAAACCGTGGTTGATATTCAGCAGTCGAGGAGCTTCACCCGGAGAAGCCAGTAAAGTCATGGCAATACCGCCCTGGGGCGTATTGGTGAGAGCTCTGGCAATATAGGTATGCTGGGTGATCTGACGAGCCAACTCGTGTACACCACCCTGCAGCACCTCCAGCAGTGCCGCCGCAGAAAAACGGGACATGAGCAGCGTTTTCAAACCCTGAAGGCATTTAATCTCTAACTCGCTCCAGGGACGTGCTTTGTTGACGACGGTTTCTTTCCAGAGCTGAAAAGAACGGCGGGGGGAAAAACGACCGTCTGAGCGCACTCCCTGGCGGTAGGGTTCTCCGCCCCAGTGGATTTCGTGGAGAAACTCCTGGCGAAATACCAGTAGCACCACCGCAGGATCGTGCAGCACCTTGAGGGCCATCATGCCAGATATTTCTCCAGAAAAACCGGAGGGAATCGGGCTATCTTCGTTGAGATGGTGAGAAATAAAGAGTTCGTTGTCTTCTGAGGTGGCCCACTGATCCACAAACGCTTTGAGCCAATCTTCAGAAGGACAGTTGCCCGTACTGGCAATCACACCGTCGGCATAAATGGCCGCAGCATCAGCATTGGCCAGCGACTGCAGGCCGTGGGCACCCAACAAAAGACTTTCCAGAATATCCACCTGCTGATGATTCTCTAAACGCTCCAGTTCGGCCTGCTGCTCTTGAAAAATAGCGTCTGCTCGCTGTTGCTCAAGAGTTTCCTGACGGGTATACCACTGAGCCAGAATCGTTTCTACCTGTTGCTTCACGGTGAGGGCATACTGTTTGGCTTCCAGAGACAAAAGCAAAGGCTGGGCATTATGACAGGCAATCAGCCCCCAGAGCTTACCCTCGTGCACGATGGCCACGCTAAAGGTGGCTCTAACCCCCATATTTTGTAAGTACTCCAGATGATAAGGCGATACAGAACGCAGGCTGCAGGGAGTTAAATCCAGAGTCTTCACGGGAATGTCAGGAGTGGTTAATAAGGATACCGCCGGTGTCATACTGTCGTATATCTGGCGCAGGGGCGTTTTTAAATACAGTTCCCGGGCAATGCGAGGAATGTCTGAGGCGGGGTAATGTAAACCCAGGTAAGGAGCCCAGTCTTCGCGGCAGCTCTCTGCCACTACATCACCGGAGGCGTCTTCAGTGAATTGATACACCATCACCCGATCAATATCGAGCATTTCTTTTAAATGGGCAGTGACGTTTTGCAGCGACTGATACAGGTTTTTCTCAGTGTCAGCTTCAGGTAGAGGTGTTTGTACCGTTTTGCGCTGCAGATTTTTTAATGTGGGAGAAATATACACCCACTCAATAAAAATATACCCGTTGGCCCGGGTGGCCTGAAGCTCAAAGGAGCGTTGATGACGCGCAGCAGAAGCAGTAGGCGTAACACAGAGGGTCTCATCCTGAAGCTCGTCTAATTCTTCGGGACGGGCCAGCACCTGGGATAACAACACCGGCGTTTCGGGCCAGGTGTGTTGAAGACCCTGAGTAAAGTAAAACCAGTTGGAACTCACCCCCACCACTTCATGAGTGGTTTCGTCCAGCAACAGTACGGCACCACCCGCCTGAATAGCATCGGTACGATCCAGAATCTCTTGCTCACAGAGGGAAAAATCCATGGTTTCTAGGGAAGGTGTAGTGCTTGTATTGGGCGTCATAAAGAATCGGCTTTCATCTTGAGTTTGAATCTGCTTTTTTACAATTGTAAACCAGAAACCACCCTGGTTCATAGATATTTTCACAAAATTTTTACAAAAACACACACGTTTTGCAAAAGTAAACACAACTTGCAAAAGCGTGGTAAGCGGACACAAAAAAAGGTATGATAAACAAAAGCCCTAAATGAGGATATCATGCGTCACACCTTACTCCTTTCTCTGATGTTGAGCTTGTCAACACTGACGGCATGTCAGGCCCCCACACTTTCTTATGCACCGGTAAACAAAACCATTCAAACCGAGCTGCCGTCAGCCACAAATGCACAAGATCAACAATTGTTCAGCTTCCGTCTGATTGCGCCTCCTGAGCACGTGGATTTGTTCACGGTGTTACAGGTACGCCCGCCTGCTGCTGCCCCGGTGGGTGAACCCGCCGGCATTCTGGCTCAGAAAACCCTGCCCGTAGGTCAACTGCGGGAAGTACAGGTGGCCAAACAACAAATTTTAGAATCTGAATTTTTAGATCCTGATGATGCCACCACCCTCGCTTTTGAAACCTCGCGCATTTATAGCTGGGACACCGATCTGGCTCGCCAGATTATTAATGAGATTATTGCCACTCACGCCCAGCGGCGCAACGCCGAACAGATAGAACGGCGGGTGTTAGCAGAAGAACGGGCCCTGATGTTTCAGCAGCGGGCCGCCCGGGCCGCCATCGAGCGCCAGAATCAGAGCCGGGCGGTACAAGAAGCC
>CAYFGW010000158.1:0-11803 GCA_964342365.1 uncultured Candidatus Sericytochromatia bacterium
TGGCTATTTCTTTTATTTGAAACTAAATTTTCTATAATTCCTTCAACTTGCTCCAAGTTTTCAATTTCTGCTAAAAACACATCGGATATTTCAGTCTTTTGTAGGAGTAATAAATTTGGCCTTAGAGATGTTCCTATTAATGAATTTTGAGGTGCTCTTAATACTCCCATCGTATATAAGCCAGCTTTGTTTAACCCTTTTTCAAAATCCTTCCATTTATCATAAAATGGAACCATTGGCTCAACGATAACCATAGCGATCCCATTTCCCTTTATAAATGGGACTAAGTGATAAATGGTTAACCAATTTTTATTGATGCTGTACTTTATTCCATCTAGTTTTACCGCTGGTGAACTTTGGCCTATAGGCGAGTCAACAAAAATTGCATCAAATTTTTCACCCTCAAGTTCTTTATGCCATTCTTCTCGATTACCATTTGTAGTTACTAAGCTTCCGTTTAATTTAAAAAGGTTGAATAAACCAAGGTCTAACTGCAATACGCTTTTTGAATTTTTCTGTTGAATTATCTGTTCTGCGATTTCGTTGAATACAGGACTTGTTTCATCTTTCATAATTATTGCTCCATCTCTACACTTTGGGTATTTTGAGACATCAAAATATTGATGATGCTAGACTCAAATGCCTTTTTAAACTCAGGATCTTTAGAGAACAATTGGTAAAGCTCTAGTTCTCGCCTACGCTCTTTATTGACAGCATTACGAATTAGTTTTTCAAGCGCCAACTTACGGTTTTGCTCATCTTGGTTGTCTAAGACATGGGTTTTGTATGTTGGGTCGTTGGCTACGTGTTGGGCAATGTTTAGAAATTTCACGCGCTGTTCTTCTGGGGTGGCGTCCCAGCCCTGAAAGAAACGCTCATTAAAGGCTTTGATGATTTCTTCGAGTGGGTCTTTGATGACCTCATCCTGGTGCGTGCCACGGACATTGGGGTTTTGTGGATCGAGTTCGGTATCTGAGTCATCAAGGCCAATCATTGCATTGAGTTTGGCGCGCTCCAAACCATAAGTCGAAAGGTCTACGCTGTTTAGCAATTCGTCAAGCTGGTCTTGTTGGGGATCTTTCACACGTAGTTTGGGAATCAAGAACTTTAGATACCAGTGAAGCATTTCCCACTGGATATTCGTGAAGCTAATCATACATGCCACTTGTGCATAGATTTTGACGAATTGCTTGGCCTTGATTTTAAAGTCGATTTTTTCTTCGTCTTCGAGGTCGGTATCAAAGCGATTCACAGAGACATCAATAATGGGGTGAAGCTGATCTGCTTCTACACCTTTAAAGAAGCCTTCGTTAAATTGCTCAACTTCGCTTTGCTCATAAATACCAAATTCATCGAGGGCGTCTTTAAGGTCATGCAGGACATTTACATCGGTGGCCTGAGACAATGATGTATTGGCATAAAAGGGATCAAACGATTGTTTGATGTCATCCACGCTATTGTAGAAATCGAGCACAAAGGTATCCTTTTTGCCCAGTTTTTCATTGCATCGATTGAGACGCGACAGGGTTTGTACTGCCAGGACACCTTGTAACTTTTTATCGACGTACATGGTGTGAAGTTTGGGTTGGTCAAAGCCTGTCAAAAACTTATTCGCCACGACCAGCAATTTGTACTCGTCTTTGTCGAAGTTTTCTGGAATGTCTTTGCCGGGGAAATTGTTCAGA
Source organism: uncultured Candidatus Sericytochromatia bacterium (assembly GCA_964342365.1). Lineage (GTDB taxonomy): Bacteria > Cyanobacteriota > Sericytochromatia > UBA7694 > UBA7694 > CAXRDE01. The sequence goes on from CAYFGW010000158.1 coordinate 1,686, forward strand.
CTGTCTTCGGTGTATTCGATTCCGTCGATGGTCTTTTTACCTGAGAAGGCCACAATTGCCTGAAAGGGTGCATTGACTTCGCCTAATGCTTTGCGGATAGCAAAGAAGTAACGAATGGCGCTTTCAATATTTCGGGTGACGACCATTGCTTTGGCTTTGCCCTTGAGCTTTTTAGGTTGGTAGACCTTTTCCATGAAGTGATTGACCATAATCTGGGCTTTGACTTCGATGGTGTCAGGATGTGCTTCGACAAAGGCTTTCAATTTTTTTTGTGCTTTGGCGGTTTCAAACAGTGGATTTTCGGTGATGGATTTTTGAAGCTCGTAATAGGAACGATAGGTTGTGTAGTTAGACAGCACATCAAGGATAAAACCTTCTTCGATGGCCTGTTTCATGGAGTACAGATGGAAGGGGCGAAATTTGCCGTCTGGCCCTTGTTGTCCAAATTTTTCAAGGGTAGCGTTCTTGGGAGTGGCAGTAAACGCAAAATAGGAAGCGTTTTGCCCCATACGTCGGCCTTCCATTGCCCGCAAGATGAGTTCTTGAAAATCTTCGGGTTCGTCGTCTTCAGCGGATTGACCTGCGCTAATGGCGCGATTGAGTTGGTCAGCAGCAGAACCGCTTTGTGAGCTGTGGGCTTCGTCGATGATGACGCCAAATTTGCGGTCGGAGAGATCTTCAATACCGTCCACAATAAAGGGGAATTTTTGCAGTGTGGTGATGATCAGACGTTTACCATTTTCTAAATGCTGTTTGAGCTCCTGTGAATTAAACGCATGGGCAACAATGTTTTTGACTTCAGAAAAGCTCTTGATATTGTCTTTGAGCTGTTTGTCTAAGACGCGACGATCTGTGACCACAATGACGGAATCAAAGACGTTGTGATGACCGCTGGGATCATAGAGTTCAATCAGTTGGTAAGCCAGCCAAGTAATTGAGTTGGATTTGCCTGAACCCGCTGAATGTTGAATTAAATAGCGTTGCCCTGCACCCTTTGCTTTGGCGTGGCTGAGAATACGCCGCACTACGTCCAACTGGTGATAGCGTGGGAAAAAGAGCATTTCTTTCTTTTTGCCCTCTTTGTCCTTTTCAACGACCACTTTGGCAAATTGCTCAATAATGCTGCTCAGACTGTCTTTTTGTAGAATTTCTTCCCAGAGGTAGGCGCTGCGGTGGCCTGCAGTATTCGGGGGATTGCCTTTGCCGTTATTATGGCCTTTGTTGAAGGGCAAAAAATAGGTGCGTTTGCCATCTATGCGAGTGGTCATAAAGACTTCTTCGGTATCCACAGCAAAATGCACCAGACAGCGTTTGAACTGAAACAGTGGTTCTTTTGGATCGCGGTCTAAGACATATTGTTTACGGGCATGATAAACCGTTTGCCCTGTCCAGGGGTTTTTAAGCTCAAGGGTTGCCAGTGGCAAACCATTGAGAAAGATCACCATGTCCACTGAGTTTTGATTGGCATTGGAGTAATAGACTTGTCGGGCAATGCCAAAGATATTGGCTTCATAAAGTCTAATGACGTCGGGATTGAGGTCGTTGTAAGCCTGACGATAAAAAAGGGTCAGGTGGGCGTCGTCAATGGAGAGTCCTTTTTTAAGAACATGAAGCAAGCCATCTTTTTTGATTTTGCGGTCTAAGCGTTCTAAAACCAGACGCTCCCAATCGTGACGACCTTCCAGTTTTTTGAGTTCTTCAGCTTGTGTAGAGCGCAGAAAGCGCCAAAACGCTTCACGGTCAATGGCAAAGTGACAGTCAAAACTGGCAGGGTCAGCAAATTCATAGCCTGCTGACTTTACACCGTAGGAATGCGCACGATCTTGAACCATGCCGACTGGCCCACCTGATTGTTGGGCTTGTCTCTCTTCTCGCGTACTGCCACACAGGGCGCGTTCAATATGAGCTTCTAAGGCTGCTTCGTTGGTTTGACTGACCATGCTTTACTCCTCACTTGTGTTTTCTTCTGCTACATCCGCTTCGCTTTCTGAGTCCAAATTCAGGGCATAAAACTCATGCAGCTTGGCTTGTAACAGGGCTTTGTCGGGCAATTGGGTTCTGTATTCGGCAATCAATGCCGGGGATAAGGTGCGATTGAGGGTAAATTCCACCACTTCATCGTCTTTATTGGCGCAGAGCAACATGCCAATGGCCGGGTTTTCGTGGTCTTTTTTAACGATCTGGTCGAGGGCTTCCAGGTAAAATTCTAGCTTGCCCATATATTCGGGTTCAAAGCGTCCGACCTTCAGCTCAATGGCCACCAGACAGTTCAGGCCACGATGGAAAAAGAGTAAGTCTAAAGCAAAGTCACGACCACCGACTTGCAAAGGATACTCCGAGCCCACAAAACAGAAATCGTGGCCTAATTCTATGAGAAAGTCTTTGAGCTTATGTAAGAGGCTTTGGTGCAAATCGGCTTCGGCGTGGCTGTCCGGTAGTTCTAAGAACTCGACCATATAGGCATCTTTAAAGATCTCCTGGGCGTTGGCATGATGTTGCTGTGTGGCCGGTGAGAGTTTTACCGGATTTAAAACGGAACGCTCAAAGAGTGCGGTCTTGAGTTGGCGCTCTAAATCGCGTTTTGTCCATTTTTCCTGTATCGCCATTCGTAGATAAAACTCGCGCTCTTCAGGGCTTTTACACTGGCTGAGAATGATGAGATTATGCGTCCAGCTTAATTGTCTCACCAGCGGTGAGACTTTTTGTTCGGCCTGATAGGTGTCATAGAATTGACGCATTCGAAACAGGTTTGGGCGTGAAAATCCGCGCAGATTGGGATGAGTGCGTTTGATGTATTTTGCAAGTTCAGAGATAACCCCATCACCCCATTCCGCCTGGGCCAGTTTATGGGAGATGTACTGGCCCACATTCCAGTAGAGATCAATCAAGTGTTGATTGACACTTTGAACTGCTTTCTGGCGCGCTGCTTGAATAAGTTCAACGATTTCAGCAAATTGTTGGTCTGCGGGTATCAGGTCTTTTGAGGTCATACTTTAACTTACCTTGATTTTGCCTGTGACGGCGTGAGCAATCAGGGCTTGTTTGTATTCTTGGAGTTTTTGAATCTGCTTTTCACAAGAAAGTATAGAATTTGCTTGAATAGTAATCAGTTTAAAAAGATAATTAACAATACTAATCTGTTCAGGTAAAGGTGGTATGGGAAAAGGAATATTTTTGACAATGAAAGTGTTTAAATTAGGTTGTCCAGAGCCTTGTTTAATTTCTTCACGCAATCTTGTAGTTTGTGCTGATAAGTAGAAATATAGATATTCAGAATCTACACTCTTGCTTAAGGATTTGAAAGCAAGCACACCGTCATTAGCACAGCAGCCTACTGAAAGAATTTTAGGAACGCCAAGAGTCGCACCACTATTAGTAAAAAGAACCAACCCTTTTGGGAAAAACTGACTTGCAGAAACTCCTGCGTCAGTTAGATATTCTTTAGTATCGGTAAGATATAAATTGCTATCCTTGGTTATCTCAGCAACAGTTACCCAAGGAGTACCAAATTCAGAGGCAAAAAATCTTGGATCGCCTGCTGGTCTAGGAGATGCTCCACGAACAACTCTAGAGATGTTCGACAGTTTCTTAAACTCCCAATGAGCAGGAATTTCACCAATCCACTCTACCCCACTCTCTTTCATCGGCACATTCGGGTTCAGTCCCCGTATCACCGCCCGATTGATCAGAATAGCTTTTTGTTCTTTGAGCAGCTCAATCAGGCGCTGCTTCTTGGCGATAGCCTCGTCAATAAAGGCTGTTTTTTGATCAAGGAAATCAGCAATTTTATTTTGCTCATTTAATGGAGGAATCGGAAGCCTGAGATTTTTAAACTCAATAAAGTTGATGCTTTCTCTTAGCTCCATCATTCCCGTTGAAATCTTAATCAAACTCTTTTGAAAGGGTTTAACGCCAAACAGATAAGCTAAAAACCTATTGACTGCTAATTGTTTATTTCTGGGATAGAGAACAATGTAGACTTGACTCAAAGCACCATGATATTTTGAAATTCCTAAGGAACCAATAATCGCATTCATTTTGTTAATCACAAGATCATTGGGGTGGACAACTTTATAGTTTTCGATATTTTCAGATTTTTTATTTCCGACATTCCCTTTTTCATCATAGGGAATAACACCAATATCCTTCATTACTGACAGAATAAATTCAGTTTTGGGTCCGATGTTTTTTTCTTTTCGTTCATGAAAGATAGATCTAAGAGGCAGAATTTGCCAGTGCTCAGGAATATCTTCAGCCCATTCAATTCCACTATCTTTAAAAGCACTGTAGGTATTAGAAATGCTCATTAACTAATACCTCCCAGCGAGACAATCTCTTTGAGTAAACCTTCTGTTTCCTGTTCCAAAGCAAGGATGTCAGCAGTGACTTCTTCCAACGAGCGTAGAGGAGTATGCTGATAAAAATACTTGTTAAAGCTAATTTCATAGCCAATTTTCACGCTATCCATTTGTAACCAGGCATCGGCCACATGGGGGCGAACTTCACGCAAGAAATAATCGTGAATATCTTCTTTTAAGGGGATATTTTCAGCGTCACGTAAATCTGAATCCGTTTCATATTCAAGATATATACCAGCCTTATCCGTTGGCCAGTAGCCGAAATCAGATAAATGCTCAACCGTTGTACCCAACATCTCTAACAACTCATGCAATTTATTACCACTGAGCTTGTGCTGTTTTTTAATGACGGGCATTGCCTCTTCATCTGACCAACTCACGGCTGAGATAATTTGTTTTTTTTCTGAGGAAGAAAGCTTTTTACCTTGAGCTTTGAGCTGTTCATCAACAAAATTTGAAAAAGCGTTAAAATCACTAAATTCATCCTGTCCAATGGCGTGCATCAAGCCTTCACCAGTATGTAAAAGTTCGCGCTGGGCTTGCCAGGTCTGCGCATCCAACAGACGTTTTAAATCTTTGGCTTTGAGGTTAATTTCTTCGCGTTCGCAATAATCTTGTATCGCTTCTTTGTAGGCGCTTAAACCTTCATACACCGCATCGCCGTATTTGCCATATGCCCAGCGCATCAAGGGTTCTAACTGACTAATAAAGCGTAAAGGTTCTAAGCGTTCGGGTGTGAACTGCGCTTTGAGGCGCAAAGGCCGTTCAACAGTGACCTTATAAAAACCAAAATCACTGTTTTCAAAGACTTTGGAAACCCCTTCATCGGGCATACGGGCGTAGAGATCCGTAATGTCCTGAATATGTTCAGGTGCAAATTCACAGTTTTTCTGGCCCAGGTTCTTGCGTAGTTTGCGGTACATTTCGCTGGCGTCAATCAGCTGTACTTTGCCTTTACGCTCCGGGGATTTATTATTGCTGAGAACCCAGATATAGGTCGTGATGCCCGTATTGTAAAAGAGGTTGGTCGGCAATTGAATAATGGCTTCTAGCCAGTCGTTTTCGATAATGTGTCTGCGGATATTGCTCTCCCCGCTGCCTGCATCCCCGGTAAAGAGCGAAGAACCGTTATGAACCGAAGCAATCCGTGAACCATTAGGGCTGTCGCTCGTCGGTTTCATTTTATTGACCATTTCCATCAAGAACAGCAATTGCCCGTCACTGGATCGCGGCGTGGCAGCTTCGGTGCTTTCGCTGCCGTCGTAGTTTTTCAGGGTGATTTCAAAACGCGGGTCGATGACGTCTTTACCATCTTTGATGTACTTCTGATCGGTTTTCCAGCTTTTGCCATAAGGTGGATTTGAGAGCATGAAGTCAAAGCGTGTTCCGGCAAATTCATCACTGGCTAAAGTCGAACCATAGCGAATGTTCTCAGGGCTATTGCCTTTGATCATCATGTCAGATTTGCAAATAGCGTAGGTTTCACCGTTGACCTCTTTGCCATAGAGATAAGTATCGGCTGTGGCTTTGATGCCGCCTTCGGGATCAATAATAAAGTTTTGGGCTTCAGTGAGCATTCCACCTGAACCACAAGCAGGATCATAAATGGTGATGACGGGCGGCAACTTGTCTTTGACAGGCATAAATACGATATGCGTCATCAACTCGATCACTTCGCGGGGTGTGAAGTGTTCCCCGGCTTCTTCGTTGTTTTCTTCGTTAAAGCGGCGGATCAGTTCCTCAAAGACATAGCCCATGCCCAGATTACTCAAACCGGTTTGGGTGCGTCCGTCGGGGCCTGTTTTGTCCTCAGGGCTCAGGTTGATTTCTTCAGAGACAAATTTTTCAATCACATCATGCAAGACATCGGCGGCGGCCATTTTGCGTGCCAGATTGCGTAAGTCAAAATGGTCGATAATTTCTTTGACGTTGGCACTAAAGCCGTCGATGTAATTCTTAAAATTGGCTTCCAGTTGGCTGGGGTTGCCAAGTAGGGCCTTTAGGGTGAATTGTGAGGTGTTATAGAAAACATAGCCTGAAGCATCACACAAGCCCTGGGGCTCTAGTTCGCTAAAGCCCGCCTCGACACGCTGAAAGTGAACTTCTTCTAAGACTTCGGCTTTGGTGGGCTCTAGCAGCACATCCAGACGACGCAAGACGAACATGGGCAGAATAACGTCGCGGTACTTGCCACGTACAAAGACATCGCGCAGGCAGTCATCCGCGATTGACCAGATAAAGGATACGATTTTGTTGTGTGTGCTGTGATCCATCGATGGGTTCACCCCTCTTGATTTAAGTTTTCTGTATGTGTTTGTATGTAGTATACCGCTTTCGTTTCGGCATGTAGTGTCAAAATTTTAGCTGTCTCTTTTCAGACATTTGCCGAGATGATCTATTCAGTGGCAGTTCACTGTGACTTAAATTGATTTTGCGGTTGCGTTGAGCTTCTTTTTTGTCCAGTAATCTCTACTTCTCGATCAGCCCCTGTAACCTGTGGCAGACAGGTTGAAAAATTTGGTTGTATAGCATTCGGATTGCTCACCTACCACTTTTTCATTGACTTTTATCTTGTGAGTTAGAGCTTGACAGCGCCTGAGCTTTTCAGAGTTTACGCTGCCACCTTTTCAGTTACGTTAATTCGTGATTTACTTATCATTCATAATTACTTATAATCTCTCGGGATAACGTAAAGCCCGGAAATCTAGACAACCAGTGATTGAAAAGATCTTGTTTACTCGCTGGTTGAGCTTTAATGAAAATTTATTAACACAGACCTTTCTATTATACCCCCTGTTGTTAAAAGGCTTTTGCTATTTATCATTAAGTCTCTATTCTTCTTGTTCAATACATTGAACGAGTTTCTATTCAAGTCACCATAAACTCTATTCTGACTCGAGCAGAGGCACCCGGAAAAATTTTTTCCCTTAACAAGCAAAGATTAAAGCGGCAAACCAGACTCAAAATTACCCCACCAGGCTCGTTTGTCTTCCGACACTTTTTGCTTCTCGCTGATCCTAACGTATAGTGAATAAAAAACACAGGAGAAAATCATGCATCAACTTGTAGAACTACTCAATGGACAAATTAATGAGGTGAACCCCGACCAGGCCGCCGGAGGCGCAGGTCTGATTTTCAAGACCCTCAAAGATCAGCTGGACGGTCAGGATTTTTCCACGCTGAGTGCTGCTTTGCCCGGCGTGAGTGAACTGATTCAGCAGGCCCCTGACAAAGACGCCGGAGGCGGCGGGCTTATGGGAGCCATTGGCGGATTGGCCGGAGCTCTCGGAGGCGGTGACAGTACTCTGGGTAAAATGGGCCAGATGGCAGAACTGGCGGGTGGCTTTTCAAAATTAGGTCTGAGCCCTGATATGCTGGCTAAATTTGTGCCCATTGTGATGACCTTTATTCAAACCGAAGGCGGCGAGCAAATTTTGAACATCGCCAAAAAAGTCATTAAGATGTAAGCGGTTTTTTCAGGGGTTTACGCAGCGTAAATCCCTGAAAGTCTTCTTGTGCCAGCGGAATAATCTGAACGTCCACCAGCTCAAAGTCCACCGTTAAAAACGCTTTCATGGCCGCTTCACTGCGTAACGCAAAAAAGCGAGGTGGGGTGTGGCTATCCTCTGGCCAGATGCCTTCAGAATCCCCCGCATAGGCACCCAGAAAAAATAGTCCGCCGGGCTTTAACACCCTTGCTAAAGCTTTAAGCACCTGCGGCAGTTCTGCGGAAGCCACGTGCAACAGGCAATTCATGGCAAATATCGCATCAAAAGTTTCTGCGGGCTCTCGCAGGCTGAGAAAATCCGCCTGATAAGCCTTCAGCCCTTTTGCCTGACAGCGTTTGACCATTTCCTGAGACAGATCTGTACACACCACGTCTAACCCCGCCTGCTGAAAAAAGAGGCCGTCGTGTCCCGCACCGGCACCAATTTCTAGCAACCGCTTTTTGTTCTCCTGTTGCAGGCGCTGTAAAAAACGCTGGCGGTTTTTGACTTTCCAGGGGGATATGGGCAGCTGATCTCTATAATCAGCGCCGTGATCGTAAGCCTGACGAAGTTCCGTCAGGTTTTTGGTGTACGTGTTGTCCATGGATTCGTTAGACGCCATCACAGCATTTTGATATGGGGGTGAAACAGCAGGTTCACGTCCACGCTGAGCTGGACAATGGCCTCTTCATAGGCTTTGGCGGTGGTGTAGTTGATACCGGCGTTTTGCAAAATCTGGGGAGCCTGATCCATGTTCAGTCGCCCTTTACGAATGGCCAGCAGACTCTGTTGGGGATTCCCTTTATACCCTTCCACGGTGCCAAATTGTTCCACCAATTCCATGACCCGCTGCATTTTGGGATTCTGGGCCAGTTTTTGCTGCTGGCTTTGAGATAGAGAGGCTGTCAGCGCTTCAATGTCTCTACACATGCGGCCCAGATATTTGGAGGATCTCACCATGGCACTCTCCACGCTTTCGCTGTGGTGTGAGATCTCTTTAAGAATATCTCCAAAGTTTTCGTTAAAGGACTGCAGGCCGTCAGCGGTGTCAATCTCGATGGGGTTCAGCGGTTGGGTGGGCGTTTGCTCCATGAGCTGAATCTGACCGTTGAGTTTGTCGATTTGCCCTTGCAGGCGCTTGTGCCCCACGCTGTCCACGTCAAAGTTTTGCTGCTCCTGGGTCAGGGTTTGCACCTCGGTGCGTTTGTCCTGCAGCTGCTGGGCATATTTTTGACGACCCTTGTTAATGCCGTTAATGGCCTGTTCGTTCACCACCACCCGGCGCAACACGCCTTCGCTAATGGCCGCCTCGTTGGCAAAATAATGGGCTTTGCTGAGGCTAAAGCGCGCCCGGGCCAGAATTTTTTGGTCGCGATTTTGATCGCTGGTGCCGCTGCGTTGGTATTTTTTAAGCAGCATGTCCGCCTGTTTGGAATGGGATTCGTACAGGCGGTTGTTTACCACCAGATCCAGTTCTTTGTCGTTCATGTCCCGGTATTCCGGTTTGCTCTGTTTCAGCTGCTGTTTCATACGAGAAATCTGGCTTTCTGCCTGGGTGACAAATTTGTCGGTGTTTTCAAGCTGCTGCATGATGTGAGAGCGATTGGATACAGAGGTTTCGCGAACCAGGTGTCTGCTAAAGGTTTTCCACTGGGGGCCTGCGAATTTACGCACCTTGATCAAAGAGGCCAGATCCTGATAAGTGTTGTTCTGCCCTTTGGCCCGTTGGTCATTCCACTGAAAGCGACCGCTCACGTTTTCCTTTTCAAAGTCAGGGAACACGCCCTCGGTGTAAAGGTTCACGTCAAAGTCGTTGCCCGATTCCTGTTGCATAGCGCTTTGCTGATAGGCCCGGTTGAACTTGCGCACAAACTGGGTGTCTTTTCCCGGTGGGCAGTTCACGGCGGTAATATTGATGTCAATGTCCGAGGATAATTCCGTACTGCCGCAAATTTTGACCACAATGTGAGGACCGTTGGGCGCTTCATCTCCGGCGTTGATCACAGGCAGGCCCATGCCTTCTCCCACCTTATCCATCAGGTTAGATACGGTCTGATGCCGCACGTCTAAGGCCACCATCATATGAAAATCGCTGCTGTGATCCTCTTTGATAAAAGTGGACTTCACGTTTTCCCAGAGGGTGTCGTTGGGTTTGGGTTGGGTCTCCAGGTTTTTGACCTTGTCCATGGACACCTTATTTAAAACGCCCGAAACGGTTTTTGAAGGCTCCACTTCGGGAATCCCTTTGCCAATACGGCCGGGATCCAAAAAG